>NZ_JBIAHR010000031.1:0-90363 GCF_042870695.1 Streptomyces sp. NPDC006384 | reverse complement strand
CACCTGGCAGCCGCTGGGCATGGACACCACCCGCTTCGGTCCACTGCCCGGCCACCTCGCGGCCCGCTGCGCGCCGACCGAACTCGACCAGGACAGGGAATGGCCCACATGCTGCGTCTTAACAAGCAGGGCAGCTCGGTGGCTACGGCGACCATGCGAGCAGTCCCCTTCCGTGCAGCTGCAGCCGCGATGGTGCCGAAGGCTCCCGTCGTCAGGCGCCGGGTCCCAGCGCCGCATCCACCAAAGTGCGTTGATGCTCCTCGCCCAAGACGTACGAGGCGCCCGGAGCTTTCACCAGGACCGGGGCCAGCACGAAGTCCGAGATGGTCTCGCCTAAATCCCGCAGTTGATCGCGCAGCGGCTGGGGAACAAGCTCGTCGAGCAGGTCTGCCTCCGCTGCCCTCATACCGATCCGGATCGCGGCGCGGAGGGCGAACACCTCCTGTGCCATGAGCTCGCGTAGGAATTGGGCGGACTGCGGCTCGCCCTCAACGTACGGGCTCATCCTTTGTGTCAGGTGGGCAAGCCGACCCAGGAGCCACTCCTGAAGATCCCGATCGGCGCGAGACAGCGGCGCTTGAGGAGTATGGCGGGGGGTGGGCATACACGCTTTGTAGCACCTGGGACCCGACTCGCCGATGCGCCGCGCCTGAAGGTCACTCGGTCCAGCGACCAGATCGAAGCGCGTCTTGCCCCCTGCATTCCAGCACGGTGTCCGGATGCTTCGGGTGGCCGTCACGGGACGAGCGGTACCCGCGCGGCGGGTGCGTGCCGGCCTGGCGCATGGCGCTCAGTAGCGAGAGCGCGATATATGGCCCGCTCACTGGCCAGCTGTGCTGCTTCGTCACACGGCCGCACCAGCCGCCCTATTCACGAGCAGGCGCCGGGCCGCTCGGGACCCACACATGCGTCGGACCACAGCACCCTGGAGCCCCGCCAGCGCACGGAGGGGCGCGGGCACAAAGCGAGGTCCTCGCCCCGAGCGCTGTGCACAACAACTACACGGTCCTGGTCGGGAGTTCCTCGGCGGGCATCGTGATGCGCTCCCGAGGCGATACCGTCAGGGCATGACCCGACCTCATCCGCCAGCCCGGTCGCCGGGACGCCTGCCTACTGGTCGATGCTGGAGCGCGAGGTCGGCAACTTCTCCCGAACCCGCCCGGCGACTGGTCCGATGCGCAACGGCTGATGACGTTTCTGCGCCTCTACGGCATGACAGGCCTCCTCGACCTGTGCACCCTGCTCGTCCTTCGCGCCGTCGACCGCTGTCCTGCCGAACTCCGTGACGCCCAGGACCGCCCGGACCTTTCGAAGATCATCGTGGGCAAGTCCGACGCACTCACCACCATCGACACCGCGTCCTCCGCGAATACGCGACTACACCGCGGCTCCGTGACGGCCGACGACCTCACCAGCGCCGAGGAACAGATCGAGCGCATCAACGGCCTGGAGCCGGTGGTGACCGCTGCCCTTCAGACTCGCCCCGGGCATCCCAAGGCGCGGCGCAACGTCCGCCGGACCCTCTCCGAGCAGGGCGAGGGCGCCGGCGAAGGGACCGCGATCTTCGGCATCCTCAGCGAGGTCATGGAAGCCGTCGGCCGCAGGACCTCTCCCATTCCAGGGCCTGCGCGACGAGCCCTCCCCCACGATGCGCGGGTGCGGCGCCCGGCACCGCACGGCGGCATCACATGGCCGTGCCGACATCGCGGACGCGGCAGGACCAGCGCTCCTGACGCTCGGCGCCGGCATCGGCAAGAGCCGGCCGCCGCTTAGAATCGATCCTGGCGAAGAATCGAACACATCGAACAAGCCCGAGGAAGTCGCGGCGGCCACCTCACCCCCCAACACGCGCAGCACCGAACAGGGGTGCCATCGTCGCCCCAGCCGCCCCTCGTGAGTACGACGGCACAGAGCACCATTACCAAGGTGACGAGCCACGTACGCGAACCGGAGCAGCCGATCGCGGCAGGGTGCGCAGCCGGCGGGAGCACACTCGGCTCGTGAAGGTCAGTCGCGGGCACTCCCCCACGGTCCGTTGGCGCACCAGGATCGGGAGGTCGCCGCGGTGCTTGGCCGGCCTCCCGCGAGGATCGCCGGCGCGGCTACAAGGTGCTCCTGACCGTGGAGGGGTGCCGATCGCGCTGTTGCCGTTCTTCCTCCTCCTTCGTGATCCGGTGCGCCTGCCCCCTGTTCACCTCCCGACCGTGAGCAGTCAGCCAGTCGACAACCGTCGGAGTGTGCGTGGACCCGAGCACCTCCATCGCGTAGCGGACAGCCGCGGCGTTCGACTTCAGGCACGCGATGGCGGCCTGATGCTCCGGGTCAGCTTGCACCTGCGCTGGCCTGACAGGTATACGCGCCTCCGGCGCTGCCGCCGAGCCACCCTTCTCCGAGGCGTCACGTACCCCTGGGGTATCCCCCGTCTCCAAGGGCGCGGCGCTGCGATCTCGGATCGCCTCGCTCGCGTCCAGTGCCTCTTCGCTCCGGCGCGATGTGGACCGTTCCAGCTGCCGGTCGCCCACGTCCCGAGCAGATGACGGGGCCGGTTCCTCAGTGCCCGCTGGGGAGGCTGCATCGCGGGGGCGCGCGGGCGCCGCTGCCTCTGGAAGCCCTCCGTCAGTTTCCGTCTGCTGCTCCGTCGGCGGTTCGAAGACCACCTCCGGTCGGGACGCGAGCTCGGGGCTCTGGCGCGGCTTCCGGTCAGGCGTCCCCCCGCCACACGGGCTCGCGCCCTCTCCTGCCTTGGGTTCTGGCCTTACCTGCTGGCCGTCATGTCCATCCTTCCCCGCAGCACTCTGAAGGTGGTCTCGTGTTCGGCTCGACGGTGCCTCAAGCGGGACGCCGTAGCGCGCGATCCGAAGTGGCAACAACTCGTCAACGGGAGCCCTCCAGCGCCACCCGCGGCCGAAGCGACCTCGGAGCCGGGCCTGGTAGACCAACCGCTGCTGCTCAGCCTGGATCACCTCGTCGTACTTCCGGATCTCCCAGAGCTTCATTCGACGCCAGAGCCTGAAGGTCGGCAGAGGCGCAAGGATCCAGCGCCACCATCGCACGCCCTCCATGTATCGGTCTGCGGTGATGGCGGCCAGCCGACCGATAGCGTGCCTGGCTGCCTCGACGGTGACGACGAAGAGCACCGGTATCACTCCGTGCATCCCGACACCCACTGGATCTGGCCAGGCGGCGGCCCCGTTGAACGCGATTGTTGCTGCGGTGAGTAGCCACGCCGCCTGGCGCAGCATCGGGAAGGGAATCCGCAACCAGGTCAGCAACAGGTCGAGCGCCAGGAGCACCCCGATGCCGGCATCAACACCGATCGGGAAGACGACAGCAAACTCACCGAAGCCCTTTCGCTCGGCTAGGTCTCGCACAGCCGCGTACGATCCCGCAAACCCGATCGCTGCGATGACAACAGCCCCGCCAAGCACGACAGCCACGAGTGCTCGCTGGGGTCGACTCAGACGAACGAGTCCTGTATTCCGCTCCACACTTCCCCTCCTTCCAGACATGGTCCTGGGGGAGCGTGCCAGGTCAAGCCTGTGGACAGAGTCTGTGCGCCACGGAGAAGGTGCGCCCCGCTGATGAACTTAGCTGTCAAGAGGAAGTAGCGGGCGTGATCCATGCCAGACTGAGCTGACCTCAGGATGCACTGACCTGCAAATATAGGTATCTAGATAGGTTCTTCGATCGCCATCTAGATATGGCTTCGGATGGTGACATACATAGGCTGCCACCTAGCTAGATAGTTAGCTAGATAGGCATGCAGCTAGGCTTCCACCTAGGGAGCGACATGGGCATGCACCTCACTACCTATCTACCTAAGTAAGTAGACATCTAGCATTCTTTGCGCATGTCTTAGCCGTCTCCTCTTAACGTCTGCTCCCTTACCCTCACTGCCTCATACGCTTAGGCACTCGATTCTTTTTCTGACGGCACCCTCATGCATCTTGACTTTCACTTCGGTCATCTTGAGGCGACTCATTGAGTGCTCTGCTTGTCTAGCCGATGCTGTCATGCGTCACGTTTCTATTTAGTTCCGTCGATTATTGCCTCGCGAGTCTGCTGTCTTGTTCACTTGTAACTGTGTTTTTTGCTCATGGTGCCTATCTGCCGCCACACAGCCTGATCATTCGGTGGTGTACTTGTTGTGTCATGTTTGCATTTCGATGACTGCTTGGCTTTGCACTTAATGATCACAAGTAACGCTCTGCCCTTTGTAGATGAAAACACCTCTTGCCTCGCTGACCCAGTTGCGTAGCTGCCAACTACACTGCGTCTTGCGCTAACAAGCGCATGTTGCACGCTTTCTGCTTTGTGTGGACTTCGAAGGGCACTCACTCAGCCTAGGAGTCAGGTCATGCTTCGTTATTGCGGCAACTGCTGCGCTACTTCGTTCTTCCTGGCTTCTCACGTATCCCTGCTCGCAACTGCCAGTCAGCTAGCCATTCGTGTCTATGCCTGAGCTGCTGCCCCTTGAATCCGCCGCCTCGCCCGTGACACTGCCGATCATCGATGGAGGCTGCAGCCCCACCCTTGACGCCGCCCCTGCGTTGGCCGTGACCGCATTCAGCACCCCGTGCAGAGATGCCTCGGCATTCGTCTTCAACTCCCAAGTCGGCTCTGAGTTGATGATGCTGCACTTCGGCTAGCCTGCCCCTGCCCCCGAGAGGCGCACCCATCCGACGTCCCGCTTGGGGATCGATGGTTCACTTGGGAGTCCCCTGGCCCCCTACGTTCGCGCTTCAGTCATCCGCCGGGAGTCTGCTGTGGCTAGCTCGTGACTGGACCAGGCCCGCCGCACTCAGTCCGGCCTACGAATGGCTCTCTGCCGTCGTGGATGCTGTCCAGGTGCCGCTGGTGCGGCCCTCTCGCCAGAAGCAGTTACCTCCAGCAGCTCCACGCCAGACTGACGCACGATCGTTCGTCACCGCGTGGCAACCGTCGAGTGGATAACTCGGACCTTCCACGCCACTCCGAGCACTGCAACTGCTCGACAGTCGATACGTCGTAGGATGTGGCCGATCGTAAGGACACTGAGGAGATCCACATGTGGGTTCTAGCCGTCGCCTCACAAAAGGGCGGCGTGGGCAAGACGACTACGACGGTGAACCTGGCAGCACGACTCGCTATGGCCGGCCAACGGGTGTTGGTCGTCGACCTTGAGCCGCAGGCTCAGGCTGGCACAGCACTCGGAGTCACTCTGGCTCCGCAGGGACCGGACGTGGCCAGCTCGCTCGGGTGGCTCATGCAGGCCACCCTGCAGGGAGTGAGCGAACCGGACATCATGCAGCACATCCGAGACGTCTCCCACGTTCTGGACACGTTCGACGGGGCTGGGGCGCTGGGAGTGCTTGCCTCCCTGGAGCACACGATGTCTCGTGCCCAGGAGATGTTCGTGACGGCGCCGAAGGAGCACACCCTCATCCTGCGCCAGTTGCTCAGCACTGCATCTGACGCATATGACATCGCCGTCATCGACACACCGCCTGCTGTCTCCAGTCTCAACCTGGTCGGTCTCCTAGCGGCCGACGCGGTCATCACCCTGTGCAACCCCGAGTACGCAACGGTCAAGGGCGCTCGTGTACTTCGCTCGGCTGTAATGAGCCTCGCGAACAACGAGACCCAGAAGGGCCGGCCGCAGTTCCTGGGAGCCCTCCTCAACCGGGCAAATCCTCCCACGGCCGAAACGGGAGAAGACGAGGACGTTCGTGCTCTGATGCTCAACGGGAACCTCATGCCGTTCGTGGCTGAGGTTCGGAGGAACCGCCTCATCTCCAAGGCATACGCATCCGGGGTACCTGCCGTGATCACCCACTCGGGCGGCACCGTTGGCCGGTCGTACACGAATCTGACCGAAGAGATCCTCCAGCGCATGCAAACACCGCAGGAGCAGTGGCGCCTCCCCGCCCCGCGTGAGGAGCAGGGTGAGTTCGAGGTGCCGGAGGAGGCGGTGACCGGTGCCTGACGACAAACCTTCGACGACGACACCGGGCCGCCGCCCCAGGAGGAAGGCGGCCCCGCTCGGCAACCTCATGAACAACCCAGCGTTCGCAGGGGCGGAAGACGTCGTCGACTACTCGGTCTTCGGATCGCCTCCTTCACCTCAGCAGGTTGGACAGGAACCTGGAGGCTCACCAGAGGCTCCTCATGGGGTGCCGGCTACGCCTGGCCAGCGTCAGTCAACGGATCCGCATACCTCAGTTTCTCCAGCTGACCCCGCGCTGGCTGTGGACGCTCAGCCGGAGACGGGATCCGAGCCTGCCCAGCCGGCGGACTCCAACGTGGCGGCCCATCCCGTCCCCGCCGCAAGCGCACAGAGCACGGGTCCGGACCCGGTGCCGGAGCCGGAGCCGGACCCGGAGCCGGACCCGGAGCCGGACCCGGAGCCGGACCCGGAGCCGGAGCCGGAGCCTGCCCAGTCGGCGGCTTCCAGGGGGGCGGACCATCCCGCCCCCGCGGCAAGCCGCGCCAGAACTGCCGGTCGTCGAAAGCGATCCCAGGAGCCCGCCGCCCAGGAGCCCGCCGCCCAGGAGTCCGCCACCCGGGAGCCCTCGGAGGCCCACAAGGCCGTGGCTCACTCCTGGACGGAAAGCATGTTGGACCTCATGCTCGGCGCGAAAGCTTGGACAGCTGTGCCGGTTCGCCTCACCGCGGGCATGGCGGAGGTCATCACCAACAGGATGGTCCTCGACTCCGAGGCCACCGGAAAGCGCATGACTCAAGCGCACTACGTGGACGCGGCCTTCAGGCGTCACCTGCCCTCGACTCTCGACGCGCAGGTGAAGCTCGCTGAGGCATACCTTCGATCAGGTCGTGCTGGCACGACAGGCAGACAGTCCACCTATCGCCTGGGGCCCGATGTGGCCAGCCTCGTGAAGAGCTTGCCGATGGGGATGAAGAAGGCAGGCCGCAGTCGAACCGCCGTTCATGTGTACTCGGCAGCCGTTCAACGACTACTCGATGAACTCGAAGCGGATGGCCCGCTGATCTGGCCGGAGGAGTCTCCGGACGGTGAGTCCTGACTGAGCTAATCCTTCGAAGGCCGAAGCCCCCTGACGTATCCCTTACGTCGGGGGGCTTCGTCGTGTCACAAAGCCGACAATCAGCGAATAGAGGTATACAGATAGCTTTCAATGTAGGGAACTCGATAGGTAGGTAGCGATCCACATAGGGATCGAACCACCTATCTAGCTATCTACGTAGGCATGCAGTCTCGCCTCTGCTCCGGCGGTAGCCCCTCCGCGTCCACGCAAGATCATTTGACCCTTTTGGCCTTCATGGCCGACATCGGTAACTGCTCCCCCCTCCTCGCCCCCCGCACCTCACTCGACACGTCGTGACAACTCCGGCCAGCGAGGGAGGCAATGAAGCGCGCAAAACACCCAATCAAGCCCCTTGGTGCGCGCGAACGTTGATACGGCGTAACATCTCGCGTGACGGTGTCAGTCGTGGCGTACGTGGCCCACGACGCTGAGTGACCGTCGTGCGTCCAGGAAGGAGGGACCCACGTTGTCTAGTCCCGCAGAGGCTCGCAGCGGTCACACGCGGCACCGAGTTGCTACGGCTGCAGACGTCAACACTCGTTGGGTGAAAGAGGCCATCAAGGAAGGCCTCGTCGACGAAACCGCGCTCGAGGGCGAAGACGTCATCGTGGTCCGCAGCTACGCCTTTCTGGACCGAGTCGTCTGGCCAGGGGAGCGCCGCGACCCGAAGGATTCCCGGCAAACCGCGCTCTGGCAGGTGCTGGCCCTCAACACAGTCCGCGATGCGCTGACTTCTCCCGAAGCGAACCCGGACACCGTGGTGTGGGCAAGCCCGGAAGGGGCGCTGGCCACTCACACCCCCCAGGACGCGGCCTCGCTCGCGGCACGAACCAGCGGCCGGACGATGGTCAAATTGCCGGTTGGGTCTTGGGCCGCTGCCCTACCTCATCCTTTCGAGATTCGTTACGCCGCCCGCGACTACGACGAAAATGCTCGAATCGTCGCTCGAGCAGCCGGCACGCCCCTCTCCTTGGTTCACCGGCTTGCTGCCGCAGACCTAGCCGACCTTCAGCATCTGGGGGTTCAGGACGTGATCATGCTCAAGGCGGCGGCCTCTCTCGACGGGGTGGCCTGGCCGAACAGCACAGTCACGCCGGGCTCACCCCATTCGTTCCCGGGCTGGGTTTCGGACGCTCTCGTGGCGGTCCGAACCGCCCTTCAGTCCTCTTCCTGCTCTGCACGCACCAACGTCTGGGCGACACCAAGTGGAGCACGTATCACCCACACACCTGGTGAAGCCGCCCAGTGGCTGATCGACGAGATCAATGACCAGCCGGTAGTCAAACTGCCCGTTGGCTACTGGTTGGCGCGCACACCGGATCCGCTCACCGAGTCGCCTCGCCCATCCAGCCGATAGCTAACTGAGTGCCGCCCGTACGGACAGAAAACGGCGGCCCCCGCAGGTTGGGGACCGCCGTCACCGCCGAGTCGGATCGGCCGACACGGAATCGTAAGGACACCCCCAGTATGCACGCACCCCCGGCGAAGCGCCGATACACCTCCTCCACAGGCGCGCGCGTGCCCCCTGCGCGGACGGCTCAGGTGACGTGGCGTCTGTGTGTCCAGGAGGCCGCAACCATGTTGGTTGCGGCCTCCTGGACACACCGGCATCAGAAGCGTCAGTCCCAGTTGGACAAGGTTCGCGCACGCCACCCGCTGAAGCTGGACTTTATCCACAGGCCGACTCCCGCAGGGTGTCCCGGAAGCGAACAGGCCCGGGACTGCCGATCCCGGACCGTTCGCACTGCGTGGAGGGGGTGTTGGCCAGCCAGGTAGCCAGCTGAGTTCCGGTGTCGCCGGGTCCGTCTCTCGTGCTTTCCCTAGCCAGACGGGCCGCGGTGCCGGTGTTCCCTTCCCACCTCGATTATGGAGCAGATCATCGCTGTCCGTACGAGGGCTGGCTCAGTCATGCCAAAAACGGCTGACCGGGCAGCTCGCTTCAAGCGTTCTGGTACGTCCCGGCGGCGCGGCGCGCGCGGGGGCGAGGTTGTTGAGCTGGCGGGTCCGGTCCCGGAGTCGGGGCCGGGGGATCCGCTGGTGCTGAACCGGGTGATGCGTGCCCGGCTGTACGCCGCGGTGCGGTGCCTCCTGGCGCACCCGTCCCTTGACGGTGCGTCCGATGCGGAGAAGGTGGCGGCGGTGGTACTGCTGGCGAAGGCGCCGGCGAGCAGTGCCGTGCTGCGGCTGCGGACGGGGGAGATGGGGCGGTGGCTCGGCGTGTCCGAGTCGTACGTCAAGCACACGGTGGCCCCGGCGATGCGGGAGGCCGCCGCGGTGGAGACGGAACCGTGGCTGGAGGAGTCCGGCCGGGTGGCGGGGCTGAAGTGGAAGCTGCTTCCGCTGCTCACGGCGCGGAAGAGCGGTGATGCGATGCACCCACTGGCCCTGGCCCGCAAGGATCTGGCGACGCTGTTGCGGTTCTGCGAGGCGCTGTTCGCGCCGGGCTGGGCACCGAAGGACGGTCCGGTGACGCCGCCCGGGCTGCTGGCGGCGCGGCGGGGTAGGGGCGCGGCGACGGACCGGCTGGCCCTGCTGCTCCTCGCGCTACAGACCCGTCCGGACGGGCGGGTGCGGCTGGTGGGCGGCTCGGTGAAGGAGGGCCGGGGACGCGCGGATGCCACGGTTGCGAAGGCCCTGGGCTGTTCGGTCTCCGGCGGGGGGAAGGTCGTCGACCGGCTGGAGGGCATGCGGCTGGTTGAGGTGGTGCGCGCGGACGGCCCGTTCGGCAAGTCGCGGCTGGTGGTTCCGGCGATCGCGGCGGCGTTCGGGCGCGGCTGGGTGCCGAAGGTGGTGGAGGGCGGCGTCGAGGAGCCGGAGGGGCGCTGCTCGTGCGCGTGCGGCGCGGACGGTGAGAGCGAGACGGCGTCTGATGAGGTGCTGGTGCTGTCGGGGGAGGGGTGGCAGCAGGAGTCGTTCGACGACGTCGAGCCCGAGGAGGCCCAGCGCCCCGCTGCTGTACGCGGAGATCTTGATGCCGGTCCGCAGGCCGAGAACCCGGTAGACAGCGGGGAAGAGGCCTGTGCGGCGGGCTCGGAGACCGGTGTGACCGAGCGCCCTGCTGGTGCACCCCTCCACGCCGATCACCCGCAGGTGGTCTCTCTCGGTGGTTCTCTCTTGCTCGATGGTGGGTTTTCCGGCGAAGCCGATCGTGGGTGCGGTGATCTGCCGGGAGGCGCGTACGCCCGCGAGGACGAGCACGGGCCGACCGAGACGGCGGAGGGTGCCGCCGAGTCGGGGCTGGGCGGCCCGCTGCGCGGGGAACAGCAGCAGGAGCTCGCTGGTCAGTCGGGGAAGTCGGCCTCGTACGGCCCGGTCAAGGGCGGGATGCGGCAACTGGGAGCGCCGGTGTTCGTCCGGGCTGCGGCGCTGCCGGAGGGCCTGGAGTCGGTGCTGGCTCCGGTGCGCATGGTCTGGGAGCGGATCGTGCGTCCGGCTGCCCGGCGGCATGTGGCTGCGGCGGTACGGGTCCAGCTCGGTGTGGTGCGCGGGATCGTCGGGCCGCACGATGCCGAGCAGGTCCTCGCCGAGCGTCTCGAGCGGCGGCTCGATCAGCAGATGGGCCGACCCGTGACCGATCCCGTTGGCTGGATCCTGGGCCGGGGCTTGGTCCAGCGGGCGTGGTGCTGGTCGCAGATGTGCGACGAAGGCCGGCGGATGGACACCGGCGGCGACTGCCCCAGCTGCCAGGTGCTGATCGGCGACCGGCGTGGACTGCGCGCCCGCATCGCCGAGGAGACGTCCCGGGAACTGGCCGACGCGGATCCGCAGGCGCTGCAGGCCGAGACCGAGAAGCGGTTGAACGCCGCGGTGAGGCTTCAGGCCGCAGCCCAGGCAGTGCGGCGAGAACAGACGCTGGCCCAGCAGGAGGCCCGCGCCCGGGTCATTGAGCAGCGCCGCGCCGAGTACGCGGCGGCCGAGCAGGCGCGCCTGGCGGCGCCGTGCGCGGACTGCGGGCTCCCGGACGCGGCCGGCCGGTGCATGTCCTGCACCCAACGCCGCTCGGTGGAGCGGCTGGTGGCCGAGGCGGTCGACCTCGCGGTCATGGCCCGGGCCGACCTGAGCGACGCGGCCGCGGTCGCCGAGGTGACGGCCCGGTGCACGCAGGACACCCGGGCGCTGCTGGAGCAGCACCTGGAGAGGCTGCGCGCGCAGGGCCTCGCCGATGTCGAGCTGCTGTTCGCGGCGCGGGAGACGGCCGAGAAGCTCCGCGACCGGCGGCGCGAGAGCCTGCACGGGCGGCTGATGTGCTCGGAGCGGGCCCAGGCGGAGGCGGACTTGGCGTACGACGCCACGATGCGCGCGGCGCACCGGTTCCCGAACCGGGCGATGGCTCAGGAGGCCGCCGAGCGGCGCGCGGACGAGGCCCTGGAGCGGGCGGTGGAGTTCCTGTACGCCGAGCGGGCCCGGCAGCTGCGCGTCGTGCGGGGCGAGCAGCCCGTACGGGCGGCGGAGACCGACTGGTCGCGCCGGTGCGCCGAGCTCGCCGACCAGAACCTTCCCGAGGACGGCGTCGACTGCACCGCCTCCCGTGCGCGGGAGGCGGTGAGCACGGCATGACTTCGCCTCCCGCCCGCGCAGGCCTGGCCTCGCCTTGCTCCGCACGGTTCGCGCCGCCGCGGTCTCCTCTCGGCGTGCCGACGCGCCGGCAGATGGAGTCCCCGCTGCGACCTGGGGCGACATCATGAGCGCCGCCAGCCTCACCCGCACCCGACCCGCGCCGCCGGCGCCGGTGTGGGAGCGGCGCCCGCTCTCTGCCCGCTCCCGGCGCCTGCTGCTTGAAGGCGATATCGAGGGCCGCTACGCCGGACGGGACGACGCGGACGCCGGCTACCGAATCACCATGGCCCTCGCCCTGGCCTGCTCGCAGCCCGGGCGGGAATGGACACCAGCTGACTTCCATCAGGCGCTGATCTACGCCCCGACCCGCGGAGGCTGGTGGGCGCGCAAGCTCCGCGAGCGCAAGGGCACCCTGTACGCGGAGAACAAGCTCACCGCGATGCTGGACAAGGCCCGCGAGTTCGTCGCCCGCAACGGAACGATCACCGGCCGGAACGATGCCCTGGCGCAGATCACCGAGGTACGGCACGCCGTCGAGCACTTGGCCTGGCCGGCGCGCGGCGGGGGAGCGGTCGACCAGAAGAACCTCGCCGCCCGGCTGACGCTGTGCGAACGCGCCGGCGGTCTGGACCACACCACCGCCCTGCGGCCGCACGCCGAGCGGATGGGCTGCGCGAAGTCGACCGTCGAGGCCAGCGACAAGCGGCTCGTCGAGATCGGCTGGCTGGAACTGCTGGAGGCCGGCACCGGCAAGAACCACGGCTCACGGTGGCGGCTGAAGATCCCCGAACCCGTACGGGAGCTCCTCGCGCGTGCAGCGCCGGGACACTCCCTGCCCCCCACTACCCCGGAGCTGGCAACTGTCCCGGATCCGCACACCTGCACCGACACCGCCGCACTCGCCTCGGTGATGGCCCACGACGCCTTCCACCACTACGGCCACGGCACCAGCGGCGCCCGCATCCTCACCTGCCTCGACGTCATCGAAGGCCTCAGCTCTGCCCAGCTCCAGCAGGCCACCGCCCTCCACCGCACCACCGTCTCGCGCCGCCTGGACAAGCTCGTCGCCGACGGCCTGGTCCGCGAGAGCGAGGGCCTGTACTACCTGGTGCGCGAACTCGCCGGCCCCGCCCGCCTCCAGCCCGACGAACATCTCCTCGACCAGGCCGCCGAACAGCAGGGCACCACCGGCCTTGGGGAACGCCGACGGCAGCGGCACGCCCGTGACCGCGCCAACTACCAGCGGTGGATGGCCGAACGATCCACCCGCTCCCGGCCCGTCCGCCCCCGGCCGCTCCTCGTGCCCGAAGGCGTCGTCGACCCCGACACCGGCGAACTCCTCGACGAAGGATGGCGCGGCTGGGACACCTCCGACCCCTTCAGGCCCGCCTGGCTCGCCCCGGGGGCCCACCTCATGCCCAACCGACGCTACGACCCCGTGGAGACAGCATGCGCGTAGCAGCCGGCGGCCCCGACCTGATGACCGCCAAGGACCTGCGGTGCCGAGGTGTGCCGGCAGGCACCGGACGTGTCGGTGTTCTCGCCTACTGTGGCGACGTCGAGGCCGCCAGTAACCGCCGTCCGAGCCCCGTGCCGGCGGCTTGTGCAGGGGAGTGGGAGTGAGTTTCACGGCTACAGCCGGTACGCCGACGACACCGGAAGACCACGAGGTGCGCGCGCTGGACGCCGACCAGTGGCACGAGGCGCTCAAGCAGCTCGCCGGATCGGACACCGACGACACCGCGATGGCCCGCGACGCCCTGCGCCGCAGCCGCGCCGGTCTGCTGAACGTGCGGGACATGCGCCTGGTGCTGCTGACCGCACCCCACACACCGGCCTGGACGCCGGCTCGGCAGGCCGTCATGGACGTCCTTGCCCGCAACCCCGAGACGGCGCGGCAGGTCCTGACCACCCACACGCAGGTGGAGGTGTGGCCGCCCCCGCGGTTCGAGGAGACCGACGCCGCCCAAGACGGCGACCAGGCGCAGGTCACCGTTGCCGCCGTCATCGGCCCGGCCGAGTCCCAGGTCACCGGCCCCGCACAGTCCGCTCCCACCAGCCGCCAGGCCAAGGACCGGGCGGCGCTCGCCCTGCTGGCCCGCCTCGCCGGTGTTGCCCTGCCCGGCCAGGAGTCGACCGCCCCCGGCGAAGCGAAGCGCCTGGTCCTGCCTGGGATGCCCTCCGAAGTCTTTGAGCAGCGCCTGCGCCAGGCCGTGGACGCCGGACGAGGCCCCGGCGCCGAGCTGGAGGCCGAAGCCCTGCACCGTGCCCGTGCCGGCCGGCTGCGCCACCGCGACCTGTACCTCCTGCTCCTTGAGGCCCGCAGCCCGGCCTGGGCCCGCGTACGCGAAGCCGCCCTCCAGCGGGCAGCGGCCATGCCGCCGGCCCCCGCCCGGCTCCTGCACTGGCACGCCGAGCAGCACGGCGCCGACCACGGCCTGACCTACACCGAAGAGATCGACGCGGACGGCCTGCACCACACGCGAGCCCAAGTCACGACGGGGGAGGGGACGTCGACCGGCCCGGTGCGCTCCGCCCTGGTGCGCAAGACAGCCCGGCACTACGCGGCGTGCGCGCTGCTCGCTCTCATGGCGGACCTGCCCGAGCCGCCATACCCGGCCGACGACAAGCCGGCGCGCACGCCGAAGATCACCATCCCCGGACCCGGCGAGGACCCGGTCAAGTACCTCAACAAGCACCACCAGCTCGACACCATCACCAAGCCCGAGACGAGCGTGCGCACGCTGGGCTCCCGCAAGAAGGTCACCTACTCCTGCCGGCACCGGGCGAGCGACACCCCGGTGAGAGCGACCGCCGCCGGCCCGGACAAGACCTCCGCGCGCCGAGCGGCGGCGTTGGAGCTGCTGCGCAAGCTCCACGCCCTCGACCACACCGCGCTCACCCCCACACCGGCGCCGGACGTCACCGGCGGCGAGCGGCGTGCGATCCGTCCGGAGACAGCCTCCGCCCCCTCCTCGGCACCGGCACCCGCTCCCCGTACGCCCACGGCCCCGCAGCGGGCCGTCCTGGAGGTGGGCAACCGTCCGGCGACCGCTCTGCTGATGGATGCCGTCACCTCCGGCTGCGCTGTCACGTTCGTGCCCGCCGGTGCCGGGCGGACGGCCGCGTGGCGGGTGCAGGACACCGGCCGGCTGGCGCTGCCGATGACCGGCCTGCCGGACCCGCTGACCGCGGAGGCCCCCTCCGACGGCCCGGCCGGCTGGAGCGTCCCCCTCCTTGAGGGCCTGCCCGTCCTGCGCGGCGCGCACCGCGGCGCGAGCGCGACGGCGGTGTTCTGGCAGCGGGCGCTGCACATCGCCCTCCAGCTCATCGCCGCCCAGCTGGTCTACCCCGCTGCTGAGGACGGCCGGGCGGCCTGGCGCGTCGGCCCGATCCCGCCGAACGCCGAGCACGCCCTGTCCGCGCTCGCCGCCGCCGCGCCCCCCGGCGCGACACCGCCCGCGATGTCGGCCCGCCAGGCGCTCACCGCCGCCGCCGACACGATCGCCGACACGCTGGTGCGCACCCCCGCGGCCGCACTGTTCGGCACCGGCCCCTGGACACACCCCGACCAGACGACGGTGGACACCGAAGGGGAGGTAGGTGTCTGGCTGGACAGGGTGGAGGACCAGGCCGACGACAGCCCGGCCCCGCAGGTGGTCCTGCGCATCGAGGACCCCAGCGACGATCAGGCCGCCACCGGACGCCTCACCGCCGAACTGCACCTGGCACCCGCCACCGAAGCTGCCCCCGGCGAGGACCCGGTGCCGGCCGCGCGCCTGTGGTCGGGCGCGGCCCGCCTCGCCGGCCAGCACCCGGACACCGTGCGTCCCCGCGTGCGGCGCGTCCTGCGCCGGGCCGCACGCCGGTGCGCCGCGCTGGCCGGACTCGCCGCCCAGGACCACCCCGCGCGGTCCACGCTGTACCCGGCCGCCATCGAGGCGCTGCTGGAGCAGGAAGCCGAACTCGCCGAGCACGGCGTGCGGGTGGTGTGGCCCGAGCAGCTGCGCGCCGCTCTGCAGGCCGCCGCGGTCATCGGCACCGAACCCGCCACCGGCGCGGCCGGGCACCGCCCGGCAGGGGAGGCGCCCCGGTTCAGCGTCACCGCGCTGCTGGACTTCCGCTGGCAGATCGCCCTGGACGGCGTGCCGCTGAGCGAGGAGGAGATGGACGCCCTCGCCGAAGCCGCCCGGCCCCTGGTCCGCGTCCGCGGCCGCTGGGTCCTGGCCGACCCCGTCCTGCGCCGTCGCGCACGCCACCGCCTGCTCGGTCACCTGCCCGGCACCCAGGCACTGACCGCCGCGCTGACCGGCACCCTCACCGTCGACAACACCGTCGTCCCCTGCCGCACGGCCGGACAGCTCGCCCGCATGATCGAGGTGCTTACCGGCAGCGAGCACCACCCCGAGCCGGTGCCCGCCCCGGACGGCCTGCGCGCGACGCTGCGCGGCTACCAGCAGCGGGCCTTGACCTGGCTCGCCCACACCACCGGCCTCGGCTTCGGCGCGGTCCTCGCCGACGACATGGGCCTGGGCAAGACCCTCACCGCGCTCGCCTTCACCCTGCACCACCAGCGGCACACCCCGGGCCCGACTCTGGTCATCTGCCCGGCGTCCCTGGTCACCACCTGGTGCCGCGAGGCCGCCCGGTTCACCCCCGGCCTGGATGTCCTCGCCTACCACGGCCCCGACCGCACCCTGGATGACGTCACCGACACCACGGTGGTGGTCACCACCTACGGCGTCCTGCGCCGCGACACCGCCCTCCTGGCCGGCCGCACCTGGTCGCTGGTCATCGCGGATGAGGCCCAGCACGCGAAGAACCCGACCTCCGCCACCGCCCGCCACCTGCGCGCCCTGCCCTCCACCACCCGCCTCGCGCTGACCGGCACCCCGGTGGAGAACAACCTCTCCGAGCTGTGGGCCCTGCTGGACTGGGCCAACCCGGGCCTGTTCGGGACGCTGAAGGCCTACCGGTCCCGGTGGGCGAACGCGGCGGAGAAGGACCCGGGCGGCGAGAAGGCGCTCGAACTCGGGCGGATCATCGCGCCCTTCCTGCTGCGGCGCCGAAAAACGGACCCCGGGATCGCCCCGGAACTCCCCGCGAAGATCGACCAGCCGCGCCTGGTGCGGCTCACCACCGAGCAGGCCGGCCTCTACGAAGCCGTCGTCCGGGAAACCCTCGAGCAGATCCAGGCCTCCCGCGGCGTCACCCGCAACGGTCTCGTCTTCAAGCTGCTCACCGCCCTGAAGAAGATCACCAACCACCCCGCGCACTACCTGCGCGAAGACCCGGCAACCGCAGCAGGCGCGCCCGAGTTCACCGCCCGCTCGGCCAAGGCCTCAGCCCTGATGGAGCTCCTCGAAGCGATCCGGTCCCGCTCCGAGGCCTCGCTCCTGTTCACCAGCTACGTGAGCATGGGACACCTGCTCCACCGCCACCTCGAACGGCACGGCTACGACCCCCTCTTCCTGCACGGCGCGACCACCCTGCCCGAGCGCCAGCGCATGGTCGACGCCTTCCAGGCCGGCCGGCACCCGGTGATGATCCTCTCCCTCAAGGCAGCCGGAACCGGACTGACCCTCACCCGCGCCGCCCACGTCATCCACTACGACCGCTTTTGGAACGCCGCCGTCGAGGACCAGGCCACCGACCGCGCGCACCGCATCGGCCAGCACAAGACCGTCACCGTGCACCGCCTGATCACCGAGCACACCGTCGAGGACCGCATCGACGAACTCCTCACCCACAAGCGCGACCTCGCCTCCGCCGTCCTGACCGGCGGCGACCGAGCACTCGCCCAGCTCACCGACCGCGAACTCGCCGACCTCGTCACCCTGGGAGCCAGCCGATGAGCCCCCGCACCACCGACGTGTGGGCCCGCGCCCTGACCGCCACGCTCACCACCCACGCCGACACCGCGACCCTGAACACCGCACGACGTCTCCTCGCCGGCACCGCCCCCCAGCTCAACGTCAACAAGGGCTTCGCCACCGCCAAATTCCCCCAGCCCGACGGCCGGCCCGCCCGAGCCCGCCTGATCGTCGAAGAACTCACCGCGGCACAGTGGGACCGCATCGAAGCAGCGATCGCCGCCCACCTCCCCGCCACCACCACCATCGGTGACCACCTCGCCGACCCCCACCACACCGCAGGCATCCCACTGCTCCCCTCCGCGCAGGACCTCTCCCACCACTGCACCTGCACCCAGGCGCCCGCCGGCCCGTGCGCCCACACCCTCGCCGTCGGCCTCCTCCTCGCCGAACGGCTGCGCACCGCGCCCGCCCCGCTGTTCACCCTCCGAGGCCGCCCCTACCAGCACATCAAGAAGCGCCTGCGCGACGGCGAACCCTCCGCCGTCGTGGCCGACGCGGCCCCGGCGCGCGTCCCCTCCCCGGCCGCCCCGCCGCCCGCCCGGCCCGCCACCGACCACGCCCCGGTCATCCCGGCCCAGCAGCCGGCCCCCATGCCCGAACCCGCCGACCTCGACCTCACCACCGCCCGCCCCGCCCTCACCGGGCCGCTCCCCCCGCCGCCCGCTCCACTGCCCGAACTACCCGCACAGCAGGCCCTGGTCGCCGACGCCGCCCACCGCGCCCGAGCACTCCTGGCCGGCACCGAGCAGCCGACGAGTCCCGACACCGGCAGCGACCTCGCCCGCTTCACCGCCCTCGAACACGGCGCCCCCTTCCGGCAGGCCGCCATGGACCACCTCGGCCTCGACGTCGTCGCCATGGGACACCTCACCCTCGCCCACACCCACGGCGGACCCGCCGGCGCCGCCGCCTACCTCCACCGCTACACCCTCGACCACGACCTCCTCGCCCGCGCCCAGGCCGACATCCAGCCCCTGCGGCCCGCCCCCAACGCCACCGTCGAATGCGAAGACAACCACCTCACCGACCCCGCCGCCGGCATCCAGCTCCGCTACGGGCCCGACGGCCGCTGGCACCCCTACCTCGCCCCATACGGCACCTGGCAACCCGTCCCCGGCCCCGCCGCCGACCCCGCCGACGCCTACCGCGCCGCCCGCACCGCGGCCCGGACGCACCGCCGCACGCGATAGGCCCCGGTGTCGGTACCCGCCGATACGCTTTTCCGCAGACCCGGCCCCCGTCAAGGGCCGGGACGCTGCGTGCCCACTGCCAAGGGCGCGTAGCGCGGCTGCCGACGGATGGCTTCCCGACGCAGCGCACGTCCCGGCCGTGGCAGCGGACCGGACACAGCCTCGGTGCCAAACGAGGCCGGCCGGCCCGCCCCGGACAACCGAGGCGGGCCGGCACCCCCAACCACCAGTTCAGTCGAACTCCAGACGGCGGCGAACGTCGTCGGCCTCCTGCTCACGCAGCGCGGCGATGATCTGCGGGTGCTCGGCGTCGAAGGCGGCCAGCGCGTCGCAGGCCCGCTCCCACTCCAGGCCATGCCCGAGACCACGGACAGTGGAGTCGAGGCGGCCCAGTTCAGGGTGCAGCGCGGTGAAGGGCATGGAGCGCGTTTTCCGGCGATCCGGCGTACTTGCGGCGTATCTGGCAGGACACCAGGTACCAGGCGTCACCGACAGAGGCCCCGGGCCTGGTGCTGGCCGGGGCCCCGGCCGCCGGGCGCCCGCCAGGGAGCCGCACGCCCGGCACCGGGGCCCGGTATGCGGCCAGCGCCCGCCCGGCCCGCGCCGCGTTTCAGACGGTGTGCCCGGCCGCCGGGTGGCGCCTGCTTGCGGAACCGCTGGCCCGCCTCCGTCCGGCAGGCGCCTCCGCCCGGTCCGTGCACCGCCCGCCCTCGGAGGGTGCCGCCGCCCCGGACAGCGCGGAATCGACGACACCGCGCACCAAGGCGTGTGCTTCGCCCACGGTGACGCTCCTCGTCCACGCCGGCACCCGGGGGTGCTGCCGGCACCGCAGCACGAACCCGTACGCCCCGTCCACCGCGCCCGCCGGCGTCACGGTCGGCTGCTCGGCACAGCGGCCGTGCCGCTCCGTGCGCTCCAGGTGCGCCTGGACGACCGCCGGATGGTACTGCTCCGGCAGACTGCGTTCCGCCCGGCAGCCCGGGCAGCCCAGCAGGTACCCGACAGCCCCCTGCCGCTGCAGGAAGACCGCCTCGAACTTCTTCTTCCCCTCGCTGGTGTTGCAACTGCCGCACAGCGGGCCGCGCACGAACTCGTGCTCCTCGATGTGGCAGTGGTCCCACGCCCACGCGCGCTGCGCCCCGCAGAGCCGGCACAGGTACTCGGCGGCCCGGTGCCGGCTCTCACGTGCCCACTGGTAGGTCCTGCCGGCCAGCTGGTCCTCGTAGCGGGGCACGAGCGCCCGGGAGCAGGGCGGGCAGCGCGTGACGTAGCCGGTGTCCTCCACGGTCCGCCAGCTCCCGTCGGCTGGCCCCCGCGTACCGCAGTCGCGGCAGATCCGGACCTGCTCGGCCAGTTCGTTCTCCCGCGCCTGCCAGCGGTCCAGGAGCTCGGCGTAGGCCCGGGGAAGCACCCACTGCCCCTGCGCCCGGCCCAACAGCCGCAGCGGCAGCGTCCCGCCGATGCTGAACACGTCGACCTGGACGCCCGGAAACTCCAGCGCGCCGGGCCGGGCATCCGGCCACGGCGCCGGATCCTGCCCCGGATAGACACGCCGGGTGAGGTCGGCCAGCCACCTGCCCAGCTGGGCCCGCCAGTCGGCCTTCGGTGTCCATTCGGCGTTCGGCAGGTCGACGGCGACGACGTCGTCCAGGTCCAGCGGCAGCTGCCGAGCCGCCCGGCGTACGTCCTTCTCCAGGTAGTGCCAGCGTCCGTGCTGCTTGTAGCGGGGGACGTGGACATCACCGATGAGGACGTCGCCGTGCGACTGGTACCGCGGCCGGGCCCGGGTGAACTCGCGAGGAAAGACAGGGATCGGTGCGCCATGGGTCAACTCGGCGAACCGGGACTGTGCTTGGGAAGGACTCCAGTACATGCCGCCGACCCTCGGCCTGGCGCCCTGTGGACAGAGTCTCGGATCTGGCACGGCTCCGACGCCCGCGACGACGCCGTGTGGCTGAGCACCTTACTTGACCGCCTTGAGTGCCTCACCGACATAAAGGGCCAGCTCGATGAGCGGACCGAGGAGCTCGATGCCGCGCGGACGGCTAAGCGGGAACTGACCCGGGCACTGAACCAGGCCCACTGAGAAGGCGTGGAATCCTGGCGGACAGGGGCCAGGGCCGCGGTGGCTACCAGGCGGTCTTGGCGGTGCTGTAGGAAGTGCGGCAAGTGGCGTCGGAGGCCGTAGCGGAAAGCTTGGCCATGGCCTCGGTCCACACCTTCTTGACCACCTTTTCCAGGCCCCGGACCGTCGCCGGGGTGTTCGGAGAGAACTTCCTGACCGTTCCCACAGTGGCGACGGTGAACTTGTTGCACACCGGCAGGGGAGCGTTGCGGTAGCGGTTGTCGAGTTCACTTGTTACGGCGGTGCTGTTGGCGGTGGCCCAACTGTTCCACGCCGCACAGGCAGGCTGGGTGAGTTCGGCCCGCTCGGTCTCGGTCAGACTGTCCAGAGCGGCGACAGAGGCGTTCCAGAACTCGTCCGGGATGGCGTAGCGGGTGGTGGCGAACTGATCCCCGGTCTTGAAGATCGCTTCCTGGCAGGCGAACGGCAGCGAAGCCGCTTGCGTAAGGGCGGCCAGGAGCGGAGGGGGCTTCACACTCCGGGCGGCCGGGGTCTCCTCCTGAGGGATGACAGTCACCGCCACCGCCAGGACACCGGCGGCCCCGGCCCCGGCCAGAGCGGAGCGCTTGAGGACGCGGGAGGTGTTCATGAGTGCGGACCTCCTGTACTTGAAGGGCTGAGCAGCCAGCCCGGTGCAGACCAGGGTCGGGGACTGGAAACGGAGCAGCGGCCACCGCGCCAGTCCCCGGCCCTGCTCAGTGCTGACGGTCGGCTGCTGATGTGGCCAGTTCGGCGAGCCGCGTGGAGTCCGGCAGGCCAGTGAGTGCGGCGCGTGCTTGTTCGGCGCAGGAGGATGCCATCTGGGCCGCCTTGGTGAGAGCTCCGGTGCGTGTCAGCACGGCGAGGATGTCCCGGTGTGCGGTGACGGGGTCGGTGTCGCTACGGAATGCAGTGGTCAGGCGGTCGCGGTCGGCTGTGTCGGCCACTTCGTAGGCGAGCAGGACAGGCAGGGTGGGCTGCAGGTTGGCGACGTCGCTGATGGCGCTCTTGCCGGTGATCTGGTCCTCGGCGGTGTAGGGGAGCAGGTCGTCCCGGATCTGGAAGGCCATGCCGAGCTGTTCTCCGTACTGGTGCAAAGCCTGGGTCTGCCCGGGGGTTGCTCCGGCCAGGATGGCGCCGGCCTGGCAGGCGGCGCCGGTCAGCGCGGCAGTCTTGGCTTGCATGACGTTCAGGACGGCGGGTACCCCGCAGGTCAGGTCGCCGCGGATTTCGATTTCGCGCATGATGCCCTGGCACATGTGACGCAGGGCCTCGATGGTGACCCGTGCTGCGTGCAGTACGCGCTCGGCGGGGCCGCCGCTGAGCATGGCCGCAATTCCGGCCATCGACAGTCCGTCGCCTGCTACCAGGGCCTCGGCGAGGCCGTACTGCTCGGCGGTGGAGGCCCGCCCGCGGCGTACCGGGTCCTGATCGACGATGTCGTCGTGGATGAGGCTCGCGACGTGCAGGCATTCGATGCCGGCCGCGAACGCCAGCACCTGCTCAGCGGTGCCGCCGACGGCTTTCGCCGACTCCATACACAGGATGGGGCGAAGGAGCTTGCCCGGGGGGAACAGGGCGTCCAGGCAGGCCACCTCCAGCAGACTGTCGCCGCTGCCCACCCAGCGCAGCAGCTCAGCCTCCAGGAGCGGAATGTGTGTGCCCCCAACTGGGGTCACGGCGATGGACAAGACACGTCCTTTCGATGGTCAGCAGGGGATGACGGCGCGCATGAGAGGGCGCCACACGTTGAGGAAGGCGCCCATGGGTGGCTGCACCGGCTGGTGTAGCACGTCCTGACCTGCGGCCAGCACGCTGGCCACTTGCAGCCTGAAATGCTCGCCAAATGCGTGGATGACGGGGCCGACCGGGGTGTGTTCCAGTTCAGCGGTCAGAGCGGTCAACCGGTCTGTGACACGCTCGGCCTCGAACGCGATGACGTCGGCCATGGCCGGTGTCCACCGTTTGGCCCTGACGTCCTCGGGGTGGACCCCGAACTGGTGGAGATCCGCGAGAGGGAGGTAGAAGCGGCCGTCGTCGAGGTCCTCCGACAGGTCACACAGCACGTCGGTCAACTGGCCAAGTTCGGCGAACTCACGGACCAGCGGCTGCGCTTCCGTGAGTTCGGTGCCCGCCACGGCCCACATGGCCCCGTAGAACGGGCAGCCCGAGACCTGCGTGGCCCACTGGCACAGTTCCGCGTAGGTGGCGAAGTCGCGGAAGTCGACGTCGCGCTGCATCCCGGTGAACATGTCCTCGATCAGTGACAGCGGCATGCCGAAGGTCCGGTAGGTGTGCACCGTGGCATGCAGGACGGGGTCGTCGGAGCCGCCGGCGGCGAAGGCAGCCCAGGTGGCCTCCGCGAACTCGGCGAGCCGACGCTGACGATCCTCTACCGGCCCGCTGTCCGCACAGGCATCGGCACGGCACCCGTGTGCAGACAGCGCCGCCGTATGAGGCCGTGCCGCTGCGGGCGTGATGCGCAGCACCACCCAGTGGCCGCGCCCTCTGCCGAAACCCGATACCTCTCGCGCGCACACCGTGTAGCAATGCCGAAGGACAGGATCGGTGATACCCGCCGCGTCCAGCCATCGCCCTACCAGCATCTGTGAACCCCTTTCTGCTCAACCGGCCCCCTTTCGGGGCCAGGACTTCGCTCTGCGATGAGGGCGCGACAGGTCCCTCCAGGGCCCTTGTTGGGCCGTCGTGCCGGGGTGTCGCTTCAGCGGGGCGTCGACGTGGCCCGGGCCGGGTGCGCAGGTTGTCGGCGCGCGGGCAGCCACGGCAGACGGAAGGACGGCTTTGCGGTCAGGGCGTCTTTGGTGCGGCGGTGGAAGGCGAGCAGGCCCAGGAACGCGGCGCCGGCGAACCACAAGAACTGAACGGCCAGATCACCGGGCAGCCACTCGCGGGTGAAACCCGCGGCCGAGGCAGCCTGCATGGTGCCGTAGGTAGGCAGGAACCGCACGACCTGGCTTCCGGCACCGCCGCCGGCCAGCGGATTTTGAAGACCGACATCCACGAGGCTGGTCATGACCAGGGCGAACATGCCCTCCACCTCACGGCGCAGCAGCGAGCCGAAGACGACGCCGAGCGCCCCGTAGGTCATCGCTCCGCAGAACAAGGCAGCGGCGAGCAGCAGTGGCTGGCGAGGGCTCCAGGCCATGCAGATCACCGCGGTGGCATAGGCGGCGATGGCACCGGAGGCCAGGGTCAGCGAGGTGGTCTTGGCCAGGACGAGATGGATGCGGGGGTAGCCGGCCAAGGCCAGGCGGCGGTCGAAGCGCCCGCCGTTGAACGTGACGGCGAACATCATGAACCCGGTGATGAGGGTGACGGCGTTGATGGCGCCGGTGATCTGCGTGATCTGGTTGCCGGCCGGTGCCAGGAGCTGCCCGGTCGCCCGCAGGCGGAAGGTCAGGTGCCTGCTGGGGATGACGGCGTACGCCAGGCTGGTCCAGCAGGGGATGAACACGGCGACCAGGACCATGGCGAGCCTGTTCCGGGCGTGTTCGACCAAGTCGAAGCGGACTGCTGTGACGAACAGGTTCAGGTGCCGCCTCACGCCGACACCCCCTCAGCGGGGCGCAGCACGCCGCCCTGAAGGCGCCACAACTCGTCCAGGCGCTCCGCGTCATAGGCCAGGTGCGAGACGACAAGGACTGAGCGGCCCGTATCGCGTAATCCGGCCGCCAAGTCCCAGAAACGCTGGTAGGTCTCCCAGTCGAAACCCTGGTAAGGCTCGTCCAACAGCACCACCTGCGGATCATGCATCAGAGCCAGGGTCAGGTTCAGCTTCTGACGGGTTCCGCCGCTGAGCAGGCCGGCACGCTCATCGACGTACTCCGACAACCGCAACACCTCCATCACCTGCCCGGCATGCCGCAGATCCGACAGCCCGCGCGCGACGCGGAAGAACTCCAGATGCTGGCGCACGGTCAGAGCCTCGTTGACCACCACATCCTGCGGGCAATAGCCGAAACGGCCCTCATGACGGACCGTGCCACCCAGCGGGCGCAGCTCACCAGACAAGATCTTCAACAGCGTCGACTTGCCCGCACCGTTCTCGCCGACAATCCCGGCCAGCACTCCAGGCCGTAGATCAAGATCGAGGCCCCGCAAGACCTCACGGCGACCGTATGCGTGACGCACATCCCGAACCTCCACCGCACCCCCGGGCTCTACGGCGGTGGCACGCACTCACTGCTGGCCACTCGCCGTCACGGCAAGGCTAGGCATCACGTACCGTCAAAACCGGGGCATGATCGCTGATTAGCACGCAAGGGTGAAGACCGCGCTGTAAACGGGGCTCGGACAGGGTGATCGCCTACGTTGTCGAACCGTCGCGCGAGGCAACGCACAGCGACAGGCGAGAGTTGGATTCTGGCAGCACGGGCTCGGCAGACCAGGACAACAAGGGTCACCTGACGCTCGGAACGGTTTCGTACCCCTACCAGCAGGCCCTGTTTCCGTGCGCAGCCCTCACGAAGATCACCCGTACGGGTTCCGGGTCGAGACATCCGTTCGCTTGCCACCCGACAAGATCGAAATGACAACAGCCTCTCAGCTTGTTCTTTTTCTTCCGGCCTCGAACGGTGTCTCGTACTGAGTCGCTCACCTGGGGGTTCGCCGGACGTGGGGGCGGCCTTCGTCTGATCATGTGCTCCGACCAAGGTGCACTGACCAAGACGAAGGCCGTGAGGGTGAGTCTGCTGCCTGATTCTGTCCGGAGGGAAGCATTCGCGGAGGCGTCACGCTTCCGGGGCGAGTTCTACGAGTGCCTGAGCGCCCGGCGCGATGCGTTGTTCGAGCTGGCGGACGCGGTGTTGTGTGCGGACGGTGCGGTGAAGTCCCCGGTGGACCTGACGCTGTTGCCCGAGCATCGTCGTGGGCACGGAGCGATGTACGGCGGCCTGAACCACGGCCGGATCGACGTCGGTCGGCTGCGGGCGGTGCTGGCCGGCCTGTCACTGCCGCGCTTCGACGGCGGACGCCTGGTCCTGGCGGTCGATGTCTCGCCATGGCTGCGTTCGGACGCGCCGTGCTCAGCGGAGCGGCTGTTCTGCCACGTCTACGGCCGTGCGAAGACGGCATCGCAGTTCATTCCGGGCTGGCCCTACTCCTTCGTCGCCGTGCTGGAGCCGGGTGCCACGTCCTGGACCGCGATCCTGGACGCGGTCCGGCTCGGCCCGGTGGACGACGCGACCGCGATCACCGCAGCCCAGCTGCGGGATGTCGTGGAGCGGCTCATCACCGCGGGCCAGTGGCAGACCGGCGACCCGCATATCGTGATCGTCAGCGACGCCGGCTACGACGTCACCCGCCTGGCCTGGGTCCTGAGTGACCTGCCCGTCGAGCTGGTCGGCAGGGTCCGGTCCGACCGCGTCATGCGGCTGCCGAAGCCGCCCCGCCAGCCGGGGACGAACGGACGGCCGCCCAAGCACGGCCCGGAGTTCCGCTTCACCAAGCCGGAGACCTGGCCCGAGCCCGCGATCACCACGGTCACCGACACCACCAACTACGGCAAGGCCGAAACGCAGGCATGGGACCGGGTCCATCCCCGGCTCACCCACCGCTCGGCCTGGCTCGACCACGACGGCGAACTCCCCTTGGTCGAGGGCACGTTGATCAGGCTGAAGGTCGAGCACCTGTCGAAGGAACGGGACGCTCCGCCAGTGTGGCTGTGGTCCTCGAAGACCGGCGCCACCCCGGACGATGTGGACCGTTTCTGGCAAGCATTTCTCCGTCGCTTCGATCTGGAGCACACCTTCCGCTTCGCGAAGCAGACCCTCGGCTGGACCACCCCGAAGCTCCGTACTCCCGAGGCGGCGGACCGCTGGACCTGGATCCTGATCGTCGCTCACACCCAGCTCCGGCTCGCCCGACCGCTCGCCACGGACCTCCGCCGGCCCTGGGAGAAACCCACCGCCTCGGACCGGCTCAGCCCGGCCCGGGTCCGCCGGGGGTTCAGGAACATCCGCGTCCACCTCGCCTGCCCGGCCCGCGTTCCCAAACCCCGAGGCGCCGGCCCTGGACGCCCGCCCGGCGCCAAGAACAGACACCGGGCACCCCGCTACAACGTCGGCAAAACCGTCAAACGCCCCGAGACCCTCAAGGCCATCGGCAAGCCCGGAAGATCTTGGTAGATAAAGAACAAGCTCAGTGACGGAAACAGCGATGGGCTCGCCAACTACCGCTGACCAAACTCGCCAACTACGTTCGACCACACACGCGTCACCTGCGGGATTTCTCCGGCCATCCGCCAACTATCAACAGCCGTCACAACGCCGGGCCTGGCATCTGCGGGATCCTCCGGCCCGGTTGCCGGGGAGGGTGAACAGGCAACAGGCAACTACTTCCGGCGCGTTGATGCTGCGGCCACGATCGACGGCATGACCACACGCCATCGCACGCCACGGAGTCCTGACGTGACCGACTGCGCTTTCTGCGACATCGCCACCGGGCGGGCCCCGGCGGTCATCGTCCGCGAGTGGCCCGACGCCATCGCAATCCGCCCGCGCAACGGCGGCGTCCACCCGGGCCACCTGCTCGTCATCCCGCGCCGGCACATCGCCGACGCGGGCGCGGACCTGGACAGCGCCGCCGCAGCCCAGCGTCGCGCCTCGGAACTCGTCGCCGAGCTTCCGGCCGCGAACATCATCACCAGCAAGGGGCCCGAGGCGACGCAGACGGTCTTCCACGCGCACTGGCACGTCCTGCCACGGGAGGCCTTCGACGGCTTCCTGCTCCCGTGGACCCCGCAGCAGGCCGCCCGCAACGCAGCCGGCCGGAGCGCCAGCGCGGGCAGCAGAATCAACCTGGCCGTGGCCCGCGAGCCCATCCCGGCCGGGCCGTCCGTCTTCCTCGCCGGGCCTACCCCCGACAAGAGCACGCCGGTCCCGTCCTGGCGGCCCGAGGCCGCCCGGCTCCTGGCCGAGCAGTGGACCGGTCAGCAGCCACTGGTCGTCCTCAGCCCCGAGTCCCGCAACGGCGAGCGCGCCGACCGGTACGAGACGCAAGTCAACTGGGAGACCGACGCCCGCGAAGCAGCCACGGCCATCATGTTCTGGATCCCCCGCGACATGCGCACCTTTCCCGGCATGACCACCATCGTGGAATTCGGCCTCGACGCCCCGAGTGGCCGGGCGGTCCTCGGGTGCCCGCCCGACTGCCCCAGCCCGGAGCGCAACAGGTACCTGATCCACGTGGCCCACCGCCACGCCGTTCCGGTGCGCACCACCCTGGCCGACACCGCAGCCGCAGCCCTCGCCCTGGTCACCGCTGCGGGCGCCCCGGCAGTGCGAGGGGACGCACGTCGGCGCTCCCCGAGGCATCGCACCGCCATCGCTCGGCGTCAGGCGCAGTGGGCACCGGCCGTCGGCGCGTGTGACTGAGCACGATGGCTGTCACCAATGCCTTGGCGTGACCTGGTGTTCTTCGTCGGCGTGAGCACGGTTGTTGTCACCAGATGAGCAGGCTACTTGTCACCAACTCGCCGTTCGCGGGCTTGTTGTCACCGGCGCCGATCTCACGGGACAGCCCTGACCTGCGTCGGTTGCCGTGCCGGGTTCCGCCGTGGGGCGTGGTGACAGATACCGCGCTCGCGGTGACAATCATCGTGCTCAGTCACAGCGCGACCTGCCGCCGGTACCGGGGCGCAGCGCTGTCCGACCCCGGTGACAGGATGGCGCAAGAACCGTCGCGTCCGCCCAGCGGCCGCGGCACCCCGAGCACCACGGAGCACCGTTTTCATGAACCGCAGTGAGCTGACCGCCGCCCTCGCAGAGCGCGCCGAGGTGACCCGCAAGGACGCCGACGCCGTGCTGACCGCCCTCGCCGAGATCACCGGTGAGGTCGTCGCCAAGGGCGACGAGAAGGTCACCATCCCCGGCTTCCTGACCTTCGAGCGCACCCACCGTGCCGCTCGCACCGCCCGTAACCCGCAGACCGGCGCCCCCATCGAGATTCCGGCCGGCTACAGCGTGAAGGTCTCTGCGGGCTCCAAGCTCAAGGAAGCCGCGAAGGGCAAGTAATTCCGCGTCCTCCGCCTCGCCGGGTGGCCCAACGGCACGCCTCACCCGCGCCGAAGCCGGATAGGCATCCCGCCCGCGGGGTAGTACAGACGTCGGACGCTCTCCGGCGACGGAGAGCACTACCCACAGACCAACCGGGCAAAACCCGGCATTTTCGAAGGACAAACGCATGGCCAGCGGCACCGTGAAGTGGTTCAACGCCGAGAAGGGCTTCGGCTTCATCTCCCAGGACGGCGGCGGACCGGACGTCTTCGCGCACTACTCCAACATCTCCGGCAACGGCTACCGCGAACTCGTCGAAGGCGAGCAGGTCACCTTCGACGTGACCCAGGGCCAGAAGGGCCCCCAGGCCGAGAACATCGTCCGCGGCGGCTGACCCCGGAAAATGAGCGCCGCCCCGTGACGGCCACTGTAGAGTGGTCTCACCGACGCGGGGTGGAGCAGCTCGGTAGCTCGCTGGGCTCATAACCCAGAGGTCGCAGGTTCAAATCCTGTCCCCGCTACTGACCGAAGGGCCCGGATTTCCGTCCGGGCCCTTCGTCGTATCCGGAGACCCCGCACCATCGCGGCCCAGCCGGACCTGCCTCACTCCAGCGAGACGACGTTGTCCGGGGAGACGCAGACGCGGCCCGACCCGATGGCGGCGGCCGTCGCCAGAGCACGGCTGACCAGCCCGGCATGACCACCGATGGCGATCCGCACGTCGTCGAGCGTGCTCATCCTCGCCTCGATCACGCCCCGGCGGCCGGCCACCTCCACCTCGAACCGGCCCGCACCGCGCTCGCACACCCGGTAGGTGTCCGGCCCGAGCGTGCATTCCCACCGACCAGGAGCGCTCTCAACCAGGTCAACGAGGGTACGGATCTGCTCCAGCGGACTGCGCCCGGCCGGATGGTTCTCGTCTGCGTGCTCCTCGAACGCTCTTCGGGCCAGCAGCGCGAAGGCGTGACGGCCCAGCTCACCGCACACCGGGCACGTCAAGGCGAACCGGTCGGGCCCGGCATCACCTGTCTCGGTGATC
Source organism: Streptomyces sp. NPDC006384 (assembly GCF_042870695.1). Classification (NCBI taxonomy): domain Bacteria; kingdom Bacillati; phylum Actinomycetota; class Actinomycetes; order Kitasatosporales; family Streptomycetaceae; genus Streptomyces; species Streptomyces sp. NPDC006384. The sequence goes on along the minus strand of NZ_JBIAHR010000031.1, from coordinate 60,539 downwards.
GTCGGCCGCAGCCCGTTGACCATCGGTTCCAGCGACTTGCGCTCACGTCGCCCCACCTGCCGGCCCTCCTTCCTCGTACGCCGTTCATCTCCGGCGCATTCTCCGCCACGGGCAGAGCCCGGCTCACGGCGACGGACACCATGTCGGCATGAGCACCCCCACATCGGGCCTACGGTGCATCGGTATGACGCAGCACATCAGGATCGCGAGCCGGGCCTCGGCCATGGCGACAGCACAGGTCAACTGGCTGATGGAACAGATCACCCGCACGAGCCCCGGCACCGTGCCGGAGTTCGTCCCCATCACGACAGCCGGCGACAGCTGGACCGGACCCCTGGCCGAAGTCGGCGGCAAGGGCGCCTTCACCAGCGCGGTCGCCCGGGCCGTTCTCGACGGTCGCGCGGACCTCGCGCTGCACTGCGCGAAGGACATGCCCGGCGACGAGCCAGAACCCGACGGCACGCTGTGCCTGTACCCGCGACGCGACAACGCCCACGACGTCCTGGTCCACCCCGCCGGAACCAAGCTCGACGACCTGCCCACCGGCACCCGCATCGGCACCTCCGCGCCCCGACGGCTCGCCCAGCTCACCGCCTCCCACCCCCACCTGACGATCGTCCCCGTACGCGGCAACGCCGACACCCGCCTCGGCCTGACCCGCTCCGGCGACGTCGACGCGGTGATCCTCGCCCTCGCCGGACTACGCCGCCTGGGTCGGGAGGCCGAAGCCACCGAGATCATCGACACCCACCGGATGATGCCCGCCCTCGGCGCCGGCCAGCTCGCCCTGCAGATCCGCGCCGACGACCACGACCTCCTCGACGTTCTCGCCCCGCTCACCGATGCCGCCGCCACCCGCGCCGCCCTCGCGGAGCGGACGCTGCTGCGCGCCCTCGCCGGGCACTGCCACGCCCCGATCGCCGGCCACGCCACCACCCATGCGGGGCAAGAACTTCACCTGGCCGCCCGGGTCTACACCCCGGACGGATCGGCCATGCTGGCCGCCGCACGGACCGGACCCGACCCCCAGACCCTGGGCCGAGCAGTCGCCCAGGACCTCATCGCCCAGGGCGCCAACAACCTCCTCGCCTCCTCCCGACGCCGCTGACCGGGCCTCCCCACAAGCTGCCGTCACTTCGGCCTCGGCGGAGGCCACAGGCCGGGAGGGCCGCATCCGTCCTCAGCTCATGCGGGCGCCCGAGCTGCTCCCAAGACGGTGACTACCTCGCGTCTGATCCGGCATGTGGAGCCTGCGCCGTACGGGACAATCGCCCTGGCGGGCGCGGCGCCCGGGCAGGCACGACGCACGGGCGGGGCGATGCAGGACGTACGGGAACTGCTGGCCGAGTACGGCCAGGTACACAGCGACGAGCTGCCGGCGCAGGACCGCCACCGGCTTCTGGCCGACGTGGTGGCGGCGCTGATCCGGCGTACCGACCCCGATGCGACGCTCGTCTACCGCTCGCCCGATGAGCCGGCCGTGTTCTTCGAGCTCGCCGGACGCGACTACGCGATCACGGTCACGACCGCAGTGGGCGAGGACGCGGTCACCGCAGCCCGCGTCGCGGTGACCGCCCGCGAGCGCGACCTCGGGCCGGGCGTGCGATGGGTCTTGATCTGCGCGAGGGCCACAGGCCGGGAAATCGGCGCCGAGGTGAGCGCCGTCCTACGTGCGCAGGGCATCCTCCTGGACCGGGACCATCTCGAGGCCGCCGTCTGCGACCTCACCCCGCTCACCGCTCTGATCCGCGCGGCCTTCCGGCCGCCACGACCACCGCATACCCCGCTGCACGAGCTCCTGCTGCACGAACCTGCGGAGCCCGCCCCGGCGCTGGCCCTGGCGGCTCGCCCGTCCGGGACACCGAGCGTGCCGTCCCAGACGCCGGCCGGCGTCGACCTCTGCGTCGTCCTGGCCGGCGAGGCCTGGCCGGTGCGCCCGTCCGGGATGGCCTGGGAGTCCGCCGAGCGCGCACTGATCACCGCCGAGGCGGGTGTTGCGGAAGTGGACCTGCAGCGCGGTGGGACCAGGTGGCGGCTGCCCCTGCCCGGCGTGCACGGCGACGCAGCCGTGCTAGCGGACGGCTCGGTGTGGGTGCTGTGCGGGCCGGCGGTGGTGCAGTGGCGCGACGGCGTGCTGCGGGCGGTCGGCGGCGGATTCGAGGCGAACGCCAGCCTGCTGCTCGGCCCCAACTCCAGTGTGTGGGTCCTGTCCGGGTCCGGAGCGACGCTCGGCGCCGGAACCGGCTCGACCCTGGCGCTCACTCGGCTCGATGAGCAGGTGGGCGACCAGCAGCGCTTCGCGCTCGACTTCGACGCGGCGGTCCGCTCGGCCGCCTGGCTCGGTGAGCGACGCTTCCTCCTCGCCGCCGGCGGGCACAGCGCCGTCGTCGACCTCGCCGTCAGCACCAGCGCCGGAACCCGTGAGGACTGGATGCTGACCCCGGTGTCCTACCCGGGACATATCGCGCGCAGCGGTGGCGACACCGTCCTGGTGGCGGGGCGGGCCGGCTCGGGCGTCGGCGTGGAACTGCATGCCCTCGATACCGTCGGCCGCACCAGCGACCCGGTCGCCGAGGTACAGCTCGGCGACGTCCTCGGACTCGTCCAAGGCCCGGCGGGCGGGCCCGCATACCTGCTGGGGGAGCGGCCGACGAACGACATCACCGCCGTCCACCCCGTGCTGGTGAAGATCACCGGCCACACCGCCGCCACCTCCTCGGCCGCCCCGGACCCCGAGCCGCCGGCCGCCGACGCCTACGCCGAGGTGCGCCGCCTGGCCCGCGGCGAGCGGAAGGACTACGCCCTGGAGAAGTTCGCGCTGCCGGACGGAGAGGGCGGCATGGGCATCGTCCACGAGGCCGTGCACAAGACGACGGGGACGGTCGTCGCCTTCAAGAAGCCGCGCTCGCTGCGCGAGAACCTGACCGCGAGGATGCTGCGCGAGATCGAGGTGGCGCAGAAGCTCGGCACCAACCGCCACGTGATGCCGGTCCTCGACTCCAGCCCCCGGGCCGAGTGGTTCGTCATGCCGATGGCCCAGAGCACCGCCGAACGCCTCCAGCCCGCACTGCAACACGATCCGGTCGCCCTGCGGGCCCTGGTCGACGCGGTCGCCTCCGCCCTGGCCGACGCCCACCGCCTGGACTACCTGCACCGCGACATCAAGCCCGCCAACATCCTGCTCCTCGACGGCCGCTGGGTCCTCGGCGACTGGGGCATCGTGCGCCGCCCTCTCGGACAGACCACCAACCCCAAGCGCACCGGCACCGCGATCGGGACCGTCGAGTTCGGCGCTCCCGAACTGTCCGTCGACCCGCACAACGCCACGCCCGCCAGCGACATCTACAGCCTGGGCAAGGTCATCGGCTGGCTGCTCACCGGACTCCCGCCGGAGGCGAACGTGCCGCTGCTGCCGTCCGGGCCCTGGCGCGGCGTCGTGCGGCGGTGCACCTACCGTGATCCGCGCCAGCGCCCCCAGACGATCGCCGACTTCCTCGACGTGGTCGAGCAGGAGACCGCACCGCAGATCGACCTGCCCGTCGCGCGGGCCCAACAACTCCTGACGGCTGCCCAGGAGGAAGACCTCGACGCCGCCCGCCGGCTGCTGGCCCTCGCCGCCGACCACGCCGACGACTACGAGCTCTACCTCGACGTCCTGCCCAACCTGGACATGGAAACGGTCGCGCCGCTCCTGCTGGACCACCCCGAGCAGACCCGCACCCTGGTACAGGCGATGACCCGGCACGTTCGGGGCGACGGAAACAGCCAGCCGCACTACAACGAGTCCAAGCGCGCCATCGCCTGGCTGCGCGGCGTCGCCCGGCATGCCGCCGAGGAAGAGCGGTGGGACCTCCTGGAGGAAGCCGCCCGCGGCATGTACACCTGGGATGAGGCATCCAACGAGTTCGACCAGCAGATCGCGACCTGCGACTGGCTGCGCCGCCTGCACGGCCAAGCGGCCCGGATCGTCGCCGGTGTACTGCGAGACCACCCCAGCAGTGCCCGCTTCTACTACGAACTGGCGGGCGAGCGCGCCGTGGACATGGCGATCCGCAGCGCCGTCAACCAGGCGACCGGCAACTGACCCCACCCCCTTACGCGGCCGGACCGCGCATTCGCGCACCTGCCAGGACTCCCAGCCCGAGGTGCGCGGTCCGCTGCGGCCGCGGCGGACCGAGGCCCTCAATCGGACCGAGCAGCTACGGCGTCATCCGGGCCAGTTCCCGGACGGCCTGGAGGGACGCCGGGTTGAGCTCGGTGGCTTCTGCTTCCTCAAGGACCCGCGGGGCGAAGGAGAGTGTCGCCTGCCGGGGGAGGACCCGCGTGTTGAACGCGCTCCGGGCCTGCAGCAGGGAGGTGCCGAAGTGATGCGCGCTGTCGCGCAACGCGGACGGATCGCCACGGTGGGCCGCAGCCATCAGGTCGCGGGCCTTCTCCGCGACCGCCTGCTGCTCCTTGCGGACGGTGCGCACCGCGTCGCCGGCGAAGCAGAGGGTCACCAGCATGAGCGGGAGGAGACCGGCCGCTGCGAAGTCGGCGGTCATCACCTCGTCCCAGCCGATGTCCAGCCATCACAGGAGCACGGGGGCGAGCGTGGCGGTGAGAACCGGCCAGGCGATGTCCGCCCCCCCCCACATCGCCGCGGTGAACCGTCGGCGCACCGCCGCCGGAGTCAGCGTCGGGGCAGGTGCTTCCTCGTCCTTCATGCAGAGCGTCATGCCTGCTCACACGGGCAGGCTGGCGCCGAGGAGGGCGGCAGGCACGCTCGGCGGCGACGGTGTCGGACGTGGTGGCCCCCGGATGGTGCGCCCCTTTCGCACGGTGTCACCGCGCCGCCCCCCGGCCGGGGCTTCGGGGGCGCGCGAACGGAATAGCCGACCAGCCCTGCTCCAGCACCGCGTTGTGATTCAGGAACGTGTGCCCCTGGAAGAGCGGCCGCAGCGCAGCGCCCCCGCCGGCCGCACTTGCACGCAGGACGTCGGCCAGGCTCGTGCCGGTGATGGTGACCGCGGCCTCCAGCTCCTGGATGGACGTCACGGTCACCGGCACGCTGGTCGCCGGCAGCTCGCGCCGGTGATCGGGCGTGTTGATCTGGTGGAACTGCTCGGCGGTGACCACCATGCCGACCATCGGACGATCGGGCGGAATGTGGTCGAACTCAGGGTGCGCCCCGGAGCGGATGCGCTCCGCCGAGTTGTCGACCTGCTTGAAGGCCTTGCGGAACTGGCCGTCCAGGATCGTGGTGAAGTCTTCCGCACCCAGCCGCAGCGCCTCGCCCGGCCGGGTCGACTTGACCTCGACCAGGAGCACCAGGTCCCGAAAGACCACGATCCAGTCGACCGACTTCCCTTGCTGCTTCCGGGGCAGCTTGTACTCCACCTCGGGATGCACCTCGGCGTCGGGCAGCAGGGCGAGCTGGCGGCCCACGTACCGTTCGAACAGGCGACCCACGTCCCGGGTGAAGGCCTTGCCCCGCTCCGAGTTGTTGTCGCCCCCGGTGTAGTACAGGCCGAGCGGCGTGGCCTTGCCGAGCACCGCGGCCGGGACCGGCACGAGGTAGCCGCCGGGCATCCCGCTGACCAGGGGGCGGGACCGCAGCGGGTTGTGGGTGTAGCGCCTCACGAGTGGGTCGGCGTCAGCAGGAAAGCTCGTGCGGAGCTTGATCTTGGTGGTGGCGAAGTGCCGCCGCAGCACCGCCTTGACCTGGGCCGGAGAGCGCAGATGGTCGAACTCGACGTAGTCCCCGGCCGGGTACCACTCCACGGCGAACCGGCCCTGGCGGCGCGGGTCCGGATGGTGGGTGGCGCAGGCCCAGACGAGCTCGGCGAGGCCGACGTAGTCGGTCAGCGAGCAGCCGAGCAGCTCGTGATCCCAGCCGGGGCGGATGACTTCCAGGCTGTCGGGGTGAGGCGTCTGCTGGAGCAGGGCGACGGACCGGCTGAGCTGGGCGTAGTCGCTCTCCTGCCAGCCCCCCTGCTGGTGGGTGACGCGCTGGAGGAGACGCTCCAGCCGGAGTCCGTCGTCGGGCTCGTGGGTGATCGGGTCGTCCAGGGACAGGTAGAGGCCCACGATCTCCGCCAGGTCGTCGCTCGTTGCGGCAGGCCTGGCGTCGTTCCCCAGCGCCAGGGACACCCACGCCGCATCCAGCAGGGCCCACGGACCGTACGGGCTCAGATCCCGTTTCCCGAGCTCGCGGACGGCCGGAAGCCCAGGGCTGGTGGCCGCGATCAGCCGGACCAGCGAGTCCGGCGAGTGGCGCAGAACGCGCTCGATGTACCGGTGTTCCGGTACGGGGTGCGAGGGAAGGATGTGCCGCATACCTGGATTCTTCATCCCGCCTGACCTGCCGCGCACCGAGATTCCTCACCCAGCAGGAGGCCGTGGACGGCTCGACGTGCCGGCTAAGGTCACCGTCTTCCTCGACGCCACCGCAACGGTGCCGCCCACCGTGCCGCGCTTGACCAGCACGTCACCGCCCGGGCGCTCCTGCGAGCCTTCGGCGTGGCCGGCGGCCGACTCCAGCAGCCGGGTGACGTCCTCGGTCGGATCGTTCTGGTCACCGGCCTGGTTCATGCCGGTCTCCCCTTGCGGGAACCGAGGGCGTAGCGAAGACCTCATCCAGCTCAGCGAGCAGCGCCGGATTGACGATCCGCACGATCGCCTCGACGTCAGCACGGCTCGCCGCCGGCCACAGCGTGGCGCGCGCCGTACGGGACTTCGCCGCCAGGCGCTCGCGCTTGTCCTGCGGGAGCTGGGCGGCCCGGTCGGGGTGGCTGTTGTGGGTGTTGTCAGCGATCTTCACGAGCGTCGCCGATGAGTCGGCGGTGATCCGCCGGATCTTCTCCTCGTACGTCATGCCCGCGATCATTGGTCACCGCCTCGAAGATCTCGACGACCCACAGGGGAATCCCGGAGGCCAGCATCTTCTCGGCCGTGAAGTCGGTGTCTTCGACGATGTCGTGCAGCAGGCCCGCCATGACGAGGACGTCACCGAACGGCGCCAGCCCGGCGGCCACCGCACGGACATGCCCAATGTAGGGGCGCCGATCTTGTCGACCTGCCCGGCATGCGCACGCTCGGCCATGATGACTACCTCGCTGACGGACTTCATCGTTCCCCTCCTTCGCCGGGATGCCCGGCCTCGACGGCCGTCACACGGCCCGGTTGGGGAACACCCTGCCGCCCAGAGACCGTCGGCGAGGGGGGTGATGCGGTCAGATCAGGCAGCGCCCGCGAGGGCGGCCCGGTCAAGCACGGTGACATGGCCGGCCTGGGCCACGAAGGCTGGCGACCAGAGGCAGGCGGCACGTTGTGCTCCAGTCACTTCCGGATCCGGCCGTAGTCTCATCCGGCCGCCTCAGCGCCCTTGCGGATCGTGCGGGCCACTCCCTCGAAGGCATCGATCGCGCGGGAGTCGAACTGTCCGAACTCGGCCTGGATGTCCTTCCCCAGCTGGTCGAAGAAGCCAATCGCCTCGCGGATCCTGCCCGCTTCTTCAGCTTCTACGGCTTCGGCCATCCGCTGCTCGACCTGCGCGTCGGTGAGGGTGTGCCGGCTCATCGGGTGATCTCCTGACTTCACGGCCGCTCTCCGGCGCGCGTGCTGGTCTCCGTCGGGGCCCGGCAGGGCCAAGTCCGCGGCACCCTGTGCCGCTTGCAGTGCTTCGTTGAAAAGGTCGAGGGCCCTGGCGGCCTCGTCGCTCATCCCCTCGATCTCGGCAACCGCGAGATCATCGTGGGCGGTGGCCGCCAGAAGGCCGAGCAAGTCGTCGGTCCCCGCCGACAGACACCTGAGCTGCCTGAGCTCGCGACGCCGCTCCTCCGCCTCGGCGATCTGCGTGGCGTAGTGCTCCAAGGCCTCGACGCGCTGCCCGATGCTGGAGAGGCTCGTCCGCAGGATTCTGCGGCGAGGTTCCAGGGCCCGCTCGACCACGGCGCTGACCGGGCTTGCCGGCTCGCTCTTCGCCACCCGGCTGTACGCGCGCAGCGCCTCGGCGATCTCCCATACCTGCGTGTCCAGCCGCCGGTCGTTGTGCTGCTTGTCAGCCGGGTCCAGACGCTGCACCGAGGAACGCTTGACCCAGGCGGCAGCACACGCGGCACGAGCAAGTAGCTCGGCCGCCTCGGAGTCGAGCTCGGTGCCGAGGACGAACTGGTCGTGCGCTTCGGCTATCCGGACCTGTACGGCGTTGCGCCGCCGACGCTGCAGTACGGCGACCGCGCTGCTCAGCCCGTAAGCGCAGGCACCCGCGCCGACCATGAACATGCTGCGGGCGAAGACGCTGAGCAGGAGCCACCCGAACCACCATGAGCCGCGACGACCTCCGAGGGGGTCGGCCAGACCCCACCACGGGCTGGAGGGCCCGGCGTCCACCGCCTCGCGCACGAGCACAGGGTCGGCCTGCCGCAGGAACTCCTGCATGTCGACAGGCAGCTCCGGGTCCAGCGTCAGCGGCGGCACGTCGGCGCTGGTGTCCTCCGGCCCCGTACGCTCTGCATCCAACGGCTTCCACCATTGCGTCACCTCGGTGACTCCCCTCCTCGCAGGTGCGGCCGGCCTTCAGCCGTCGTGATGGGCCACGGCCACGGCGGCGCCCGGCGGAGAGAACGAGGCCAGCGCACGCAGTACTTCGTCGAAGACGACCTGCTCGCCGAAGACCTTCACCTCGAACCCGCGGGCATCGCGTGCGAACTGGACCACCCCGTCGGCCGTCTCCGGCTGCACGACGAATCCCTTACCACCGCGCAGCAGGGCGGCGTCGATCGCGCCGATCCACGTCTGCTCGTCGGCCACCTCGGCGCTGGGCTCCACCCAGATCTGGTGCCACTGGAGGGACGCTTCCGGCCCGTACACCAGATGGAAGAGGCGGCCGAAGTGGCTGCCGTTGACGAGCTGCTGGCACTGAGACTGCCGGCTGAAGACGACCGCGTAGGCACCGTCGAAGCTCTCGACTTCCAGAACGTCGCCGTCACCGGCCCAGACCTGCCCCGCCCCCGGCTTCACTGAGCCGCCTTCGAGCCGACCGCGGGGGCCAGGTGCTCCTGCCCGCCCCAGCACGGCCCCTGCTCGGGCAGGACCAGGTCGCACGTACCCCAGCCGGTCGGCTCGGCGCAGCGCTCCAGCCGGACGTCCCCGAGCTCCCGGAGGGCGGCGAAGAGCGCGGACGCGGTGGCCACAACCTCCTGCCTGGTCTGCTCGGTGCGGGTGCGCGGAAAGTGCTGGCGCCGCGCCCGGCTGAACGCCTGCTGGGATTCGGCGAGCTGGGGGTAGCGCGAGGTCCAGCCCAAGGTCGCCTCGTCGAGCATCGACAGCGGCCCCGTCAGCTCAGGTGACTGGCACTGAACGCCGCCCAAGACGTCAGCGAGCTCGGTGGACGTGAGCGTTTTCAACATCTGCGTCGCCTTTCAGCACAGGCATCGGGGTTGGTGGTACCAGCAGCGCGGGCGGCGAACGCGGCCTCGAACCAAGGGCCCAGGCAGCGCACTCCGCGCACGTGACCGTGGTGCCCCCGGGCAGTGCGTGGCCCTCGCCCTGTTCGGTGAGCCGGTCGCACAGCGCGGCTCAGGGTTGCGAGGTGCCCTCCCGCGCGCTGCATCCGAGGATCGCCACGGGCGGCCCCACCGGAATCAGCCGCTGGGACCTGGGCTGCGTGGCGCCGCCGGCGGTCGGCGTCATGAACCCTCCACCCCGCCGTCGACCCGCCCGGCGCCGGCGAGCAGCGGGCCGCCTCCGGGCTCGATCGTCCCCTCGTCGGTGCCGCGGGTCTCCAGCTCACCGGCGATGACGCGCGGGGCCCTGCCGAAGGCCGCCTGGCCCGCAACGACTCCGCGCCTGCGCAGGTAGTCGAGCAGTTCCAGGGCGAGAGAGGGCGGGACATGGCTGAACGTGACCTCCACCTCGCTGGCGTCACGGTTCAGGGTCACCCTTCCGCCGACGGGCAGCGCCACCTGTCCCTCGGGGACATGGTCGCGACCGGACCAGAAGGAGGTGTCGCGGTCGGGAGCGTCGCCGGGGCGCGTACCGCCGATTCCGTGGACGCCCGGCACGATCTGCTCGATGAGCCCGTTCAGTCCTGCGCGCGCCCGCCGCTGCGCCTCACTGCGGCGTGCCTCCGCCAGCCCTTCGAGGAGCGTGTCCTTGTAGGCGGGCATCAGCCGCCGCAGGACGTCCGCGGCGATCGCCTCCGGCGCGCGGTCCATCGACACCGTGATCGGCTCGGCGCGCCACCCGCAGTAGCCGCGCGGGTATCCGGTCTCGACCTTCAGACGCCTGCCGGCCGCACCCTTGCGGGTCCTGCCGTCGTGCCGGAAGGAGAAGCGCATGCCGTCGCGATGGCCGACCGTCACGTTGCCCCAGTAGGCCGGCTGGATGGTGTGCGTCCAGCCTCCGCCCTCGATGTCGCGCGCGTTGAAGGCCGCTGCCACTCCGCGCCCGAGGACGTCGAAGTGCATCAGCATGCCGGCCAGCTCGTCGCGATTGCGGGCGTCCTGCAGGAAGTCGTCGCCGGGGGAGACGACCACGGAGAGGGCCTGGGCGAGTGCGGGAGAGAGTGTAGGTGCCTGGGGGGCTGCCAAGTTGAGGTCCTCCTTCAAGGGGCGGGTCAGGGGCGGTGTGGGTCACCACGGGTGCCGGCGGCGGCCGCGTGCCACTCGTTGTGGAGCTCCTGCTCCACACGGGTCGAGACGGCCGGCACGGCGGCCGCGGTCACCGGTCGTCCTCCTGCCCGGAGGCGCCGGCGGCCGGGGTGACGGCGCCGGAGTGGCGCTGCCCCTTGCCGGTGAGGCTGACGACGAGGTCGTCCTCGTGGCCGGCGGCCATCTTCTGCATCTCCTTCTTGTAGATCCGGCGGGTGCGGACCAGGCCGTGCTCGAGCAGGGTGTCGAGCGCCGCGGTGACCTCGGAGTCGGCCGGCTGGAAGTGCAGCTGCACCTGGTGGCCGTTGCCCACGACGCCCTCGATCGCGTCGGCGACGGTCTGGTGGCCGGCGGCGGTGGAGGCCACCTCGGCGCCGGCCGCGGCCGCGGCGAGGGAGTCCAGCAGGGCACGCTCGATCGGGGTGAGCGGGATCTCGGTGCGGCGCACGCCGGGCTTGCGGTTGTACTCGTTCTCGGCGAACGTGCGCACGCCGGACGCGAGGTAGACGGGACCGGACGCCAGCTCCTGGACGAGGTAGGGCGCCAGCCTGGCGCGGAGCTGGCTGGCCCGGCTCGTGGTCGTTCCGGTGATCTGGGCGACTTCGGTCATGCCGGCCAGCTCGGGCACGAGCGGTTCGGCGAGGCGGCGGTCGAACTCCTCCTCGGTGATCACCTCGTAGCCGGTCATCAGGTGCGGCTGGAAGCCCTCGTGCTTCAGCAGGGCGCCCAGGATGTACTCGACGCCGCGAGTGCCGGCGTCGACGGGACTGTCCGCCTCGAGGAACAGGCGAACGGTCAGACCGCCGGCGGGGGAGGATCCGACGGAGACGTCGTAGCGGGCCAGGTCCTCGTGGACGGCGGTGATGACGGTGTCGGGCGGAGTCTCGTGCACGCCGAATTCGACGCGCACGTTGTACATGGTCTGGCTCATGGCTTCCTCATCTAAGGGGCAGGGCGGTGACGGCGCGGTCGGCCGGGCGCCGGGAGTGTCCCCGGCGCCCCCGGCCGGTCAGTGAGTGCGCTGGGGCTTGGGCTTGCCCTTGCGTTCGGTCTCGCAGACGAAGCCGAAGCGCTTGAGGTCCGCCTTCGCGTTCTTCAGGCCGCGGTACTCACTTGGGGTGCTGGGCATCGTCGTGACGAACTTCAGCACCTCCTCCTGCGTGGCGGTGGCCTCGGAGACGACGAGGAACACCTTGTAGTGGTTGCTCTTGGTTTCGATGAATCGGAATCCCTGCTTCTCCGCCTTCTTCCGGAGCTGGTTCAGGTCCTTCTTCGTGGCCATGTTCTCCCCTAACGCTTAACGCCGTCAAGAATTATGATCTCACACATCACTAAACAAAGTCAAGCAATGTGAAAAAAGGTCGAGTTTGGTGGGGGAGGAAGGCCCGTAGGGGCCGCCACGTTGCCGTGTCACGGCCGTGGGCACGGCCCCAGACCCCTCAGACGCGCCACGTCCGAACGCGTCGCTCTCGAGAGGGATGCCGGCCGCCCGTTGGCGGGAACGGCGCAAGCACGCCGAGGCGGGCGCTATGGGGTCCCTCGGGCAGGGACTGCCGCCTTCGTCCGCACCGACAGCGGGATCGGCGGCATCCCGGGACTGCGGGCCCGCCCCACCCCAGCCGCACCGACACGCTGCTCCTGGCCCGCCCCGGCCACCGCGCCCACCTCACCCTGCGCGCCCGACCGGCCATCCTGCAGCAGACCGAGGGCCACATCCTGGCCGTCGGCCTCGAACCGCCGTGGCCCACGTGCACCCCGCAGCCCGGCGAGCGGTAGGCATGGGACCGCCTGGCAGGCACCCTGCCGTCCGAGGAGACGGCACTGTGGAGCCGCGCTCTGCGCCGCGCCGGCCAGACACGCGGACTGGTCCCGTACCGCGCCCGAGCCCGGGCAGCTGGATGGCCCCAAGCCCCAGCGCATCGCTGCCCGCCCTGTCGGCCCGCCCTGTCGGCCCGGCCAGAGGCCCGGCCCGAGGCGTCATCGCCGTGACCAGCTCCCGCGGGCAGGGAGGTCTCGGCTGCACCACCACCGCGCTCACCCTCGCCGGGGCCCTGGCACGCACCGGCGCCACGGTTGCCTTCCTCGGCGCCGACGACCCAAACGGGCTCCACCGGATCCTGAAGACGACACCGCAGTCGGGACAGTGGCACGATCTGCTGCCCGATCTGCCGGACCCGGGCACCCTGCGCGCCATGGCTCTCCCTGAGCGCACCCGACGCCTCGGCACTCCTCGCCAATGCAGTCCGCAGGCACGACACCGTGGTTCTCGACGCCGGCACGGTCTTCCAGCTACGGCATCTGGCCGCGCGGACGCGGCCGTCGTCCTCACCGACCTCGACCCGACCGTATGGGGAAGCACAGAGGTCCTCGACCGGCGCCCCGACTGGGCGCAGGTGTGGGACTGGCTCAACACCCGCTACCTCACCGCCCGAGCCCGCGACGCACTCCCAGCTCCTCCGATTCCTGGACGAGACGTTCGAGATGTACGTCTGGGATCGAGTCTCGGACGACAACCTCGACGTCTACGACGCCGACGGCCCTGAGGACACCGCCGCCTGGTGGGACGACTTCCAACCCGATTCCGCCCCTGACCCCGACGGTGAAGACGACGAAGACGAGCCGCTGCCGGAGGACCTCGACGGCGAGCTCCTGGACATCTGGCGTCAGGACTTCCTGACCCTCCTCGTCCCCGAAGGGGCAACCCGCCACCCGGGCACCTGGCCCGCCGTCGCCGCCGTGTGGATCGACCACAACCGAAGCCTCGACCTTCCAGGCAGCACCGTCGACGAAGCCTTCACCGTGGAAGTCCTCCGCGAGGCCGCCCCCATCGCCGTCGCCCGCTGGGGCGAGCAGACGTGGCAGGAGCACCACCCCCGGTGGCAGCAGCCGACGCCCGCACCCGCAAGGACAGCGTCACCTCCTGGCAGCACCTGATCGAGGAGACGATCCAGCCTGGGGACCTGGCCGCCACCGTGGGGTTTCTGCTCGCCCACCTGAACGAGCCGGCCGCCCCCCCATTGCGCTGGCGATCGCGCACGTCGACAACGCCCTCGACAACGAGCAGCACCACCTCGCCGCCCTCCGCGACGCCCTACGCTCCGAGGGCATCCCCGCCCTCACCGTCCTGCCGGACCTGCACGATCACCCGGCACGAGGAGAAAACCTGCAGTGCCTGACCCAGCCCTCGGGCCGGGAAGCCGCCGCCAACCGCCTGACCGTGGTGGCGGCCGACCTGCTCACCTCTCGGGCACGCCGCTGACCACGCGCCGCGTCCCACCCACCCGCCAGCCCCGCTCGCCTCCAGCACGGATGGCGGGCACGGCAGACACTCCCGGAAGCCAGCAGCCGACGGCCGTCGTCATCCCCGCCTGGCAGCCGAGGCATCCCGGCCGTCCTTCAAGGCGCTGCTCAGCACCGCCCCGAGTTCCTCCTGGACCAGCTTGACCCGCTCATCGTTCCAGGTCGAGGGCGCGAACAGGAGCCCCTCGAACGCCTTGAGCTGGCGCACCGTGCACAGGGCGACCACGCCGTGGCCGCGCAGAGCGGCAGCCGTCTCGGCGACCGCTTCAGGGCCGCCCATGGGCCGGTACATGTTGGTGATCACGACCACGGGCATCTGCGGATCAAGGCCCAGGGCACGAACACCGCGCAGAAGGGCGGCGGCCGTCTCCTCGCCGGTGGCGGGCCGCTGACGGCGCTCGATACGGTCGTCGAAGTCACGGACCCGCGCGACGTCACTGCGCACCCCGGCCACCCACTGGCCGATGACCGATCCCCAGTCCACCTCCGCGGCCGTGATCGGGGCGAGGGCAGCGGCGAACCGCCGACGCAGCTCGGGAAGCTCCTCCTCGGCAGGCGCGAACGGTGCACGCTTGTCCCGCTCCAGGCGGCGGTGGTGCTCCACCCAGTGTGCGCGGACCTCGGACCACACCTCGCCATGGCGCCGGGCCCCCTCGTCCTCGACCGCCGCGAGGAAGGCGGCCCACCTCTGCTCCCGGACGTCCGCATCGTTGTCAGGGCCGGGCGGGAACGGGAAGACGCCGCCGTCCAGGGACCGGGCGGCTGCGGTCGCATCCCACCAGTCGTCACCCGTCACCTCGTCGGCCAGCGCCGCGAACCCTTCGGCTTTGTGCGGCCCGTGGTTGAGGAAGCGGGCGTCCAGCACCGCCTTCAGCGTCTCCGCCGCCGACCGGGGCAGGTACGGCGCATCGTGGCGCAGGTGTGCGTTGAACTGGGCGTCGAGCCACCGCGTCAGCTTCGCGGTGCGCCACGTCTCCTGCTCCTCAACGGTGGCCGCGCGCGGCTGTAGGTCGCCCTCGGATGCCACGGTAGCGAGGAACTCGGACGCCTGCACGGCCAGGTCCTCGATGGGATCCCCGTCGGGGCTGAGGCGCTGCAAATTGCGCCGCCGGTTGTGCGTGATCCAGGTGTCGCGCACCGCGTCCCAGCTGTCCGGGTGCCGGCGCTGCCCCTCGGGGGTGATGAAGTCCAGGAAGTGGCGGCGCCACAGGTCCAGAGGTGCCCCGTCTTCGGGCGGTAGGACATCGTCGGGGTGTCCGGGCGACCCGTCGGCCCCCAAGTCCCACCACTCCTCGACGTCATCGGCATCGGCGACGTCGTACACGTCGACCTCGTCAGGGGCCGACAGTCGGAGCATGGCGTAGTAGAAGAACTCCCGGTCCAGCGCCGTACGCAGCCGGTCGGCGTCGAGCTGTTCCGTCGAGGGGCGCCACCACCGGGCGAAGCGCTCGTCGAGCGCGGCGAAGACACGGATCTGCTCGGGCCTGCGGTCGATGACGTCGACCTTCACCCAGTCCCGGGCGCGGTAGTAGTCGGTCAGCACGGTCAGGTCGGCGGCCGGCAGATCGGCGAGCTCGGCGGGCGGGCGACCGCCCACGTCAAGGACCACGACGTCACCGCGGCCCGTCGCCTCCGCTGCGCGCACGTCCAGGTGTTCCCCGTAGTAACCGTGCGAGGCGGCCAGCAGCCGGCCGCCTCCTGCCGGGGTGAACGGCTCGTGCCACACCGCCGCATCGTCGGCCGCCTCCTTGGCCACATGCCGCAGCATCGCGTCGTCGGTCACCAGCGCAACGGTGCGCCCGGCGCGGGTCAGCCCGTAGGCGATCTGGACGCTCAGCGTGCTGCAGCCGACCCCGCCTTTCGTCGAGCGGACGTGCACGATCTGCGGGCGCCGGGAGACCGGCCCGTGCGGGCGCGCCATCAGCGCGGACTCGTCACCGGCCAGCTCGGCGAGCGTCGGCTCCCGCGAAGCCCAGTGGGAGGCGACCTCGCGAGCCAGGAGCGGGCGACGCAGCGCGCGACTCCAGGCGGGCGCCAACTCGGCGAGGGAGATGTCGATGAGGCGGCGGGTGGATCGTTCCTTCTGGTCGATGGAGTTCAGGACGGGCCCGGGGAACATCAGCCGGAGCCTGCACGGGGGCGGGGAGCCGCCGGGCGCCGCGGGGTGTTCGCCGTGGACCGGGAGCAGGCGCGCGCCCGTGCGGGGCTGAGTGCGGGGACGACTCCGGCGCGGGGGCCGCGCCGACGGGACCTGAGCGGTCAGGGGCGGGTGACGCGTACGGCGTGACCGGTATGGAGGGCAGTCTCCGCGGGCAGGGAGGCCGGTGCGGCACTGTTGAAGGTCGTGGCCAGGCTGTACCCGTCCGTCCTTGGGGCTCGGTGTGGCCGGACGCTCAGAGACTGATCAGGTCGCGGATCGCGTCGGGCAGCTGGGCGATCTGGTCGGGGCGGTCGAAGTAGTAGTCGCGGATGCGGCCGACGAGCTCGGCGTCCACGGTCACCGGCTGCGGCGCCGCCGGCAGTCCGAGCGCGTCGCGTGCGGCGTCGTCCAGGTGCGCGGTGAGCGGCTGGTAGTTCCGGCTGTCGGCTTGCGCCACCAGCTCGTCGAAGCTGGGGCGCGGGCCGACCTTCGGGAGCGGTCCGACCGGCCGCAGTGCCGGCTGGTCTGCGAACCGCGAGTCGCGGGGGGTGGGCTGCTGCCGGTCTGTCATGTCGTCCTCCGGGGTCTGGGGGTGCTCCTCACCCTGAAATACACCCTACATGGATTATTAAACTTTGTCAAGAAATACGGAAAAGCAGCTCAGTGGCGGGGGATCTCGTTCATGTCGACGAGCTGGACCACGACGCACTTGCGGCCCCTGATCGTCACGTTCTCTTGGATGCCCACGGAAACCCAGTTCGAGCCGCTCTCCTGCAGCCGCTCCCGCTCCAGATTCCCGTACTGGGACACCTGTGCCACTGCTGCCCCGCGGCGGGAGACCATCTCGAACACCACCGCGTGGTCGGCCTGCCCCGAGCGGCCGTCGTCCTCCCAGTCGGTCCGCGCGAAATAGGGGGCGGCGGCCACGTTGGGGCAGTGCGACGAGGAAAGGAACGACGGGCTGTGATAGCGGCTGCCGGCCGGGAAGTTCTCCCTCGCCCACTGCGCGACCCGGTTTTCCTTGCGGACCTCCAGCGGGGGAGTGAACCCACGGAAGGTGTGGTGCGGGACCTCGGCCGTGCCCGCCGAGCGGATTGCCGCGTTGATGTTCTCCGTGACCACCCGCATCGCCACGTCCATCTTCTCCGCAGGCTCGTCGAGATCGCGCCCGCTGTAGAGGTGGGCGTTGATCTGCCGGTACTTCGAGCCGGTGTACGTGCTGACCCAGTGGTGCTGCTCGGAGCTGAGGTTGGAGGCCCACGCCGCCGACTCCGGGACCAGGGCTCCGGCCCGGTGCTCCTCGAGCTGGTGCCGGTACGGATCGCGGCCCAGACCGTGCCGTTCCCAGGGCCGGGCCGCCTGCCGGCTGCGCGCCGCGGCGATGATCTGCTCGGCGTGATCGGCGGGGACGCGGTCGTAGATGACCTGCCCGTTCTCGATCCGGTAGGGCCAGGGGGAGTCGGCCAGCGCCTGGTAGCGGCCCTGGTCGAGCCGGTTGAACACGACCCGGGCGTGCGGCGGTTCATCGCCGTCGGCCGGATACACGGTCGCGGAGCCGGCGAAGTCGTCGCCGCGCCAGGCCACCGTCTGCCCGCCGTCGGCGCGCGGCACGAACGTCGCGGCCCCGCCCGCACCGCTGGCCCGCGCGAACGCGTCGGCGGCACGGACGTGCTCGGGGTACTCCGGCATCTGCGCCGCACCCCAGTCGTCCTCGGCCGGCTCGGGAGTCCGCGCGGGCATCGCCCACGCGACGCGCGGGTCCGCGGCGGCATTGGGGTAGCGGGGGGTCTGCTTGCGGTCGGCGAGCATGGTGCGCGTCGCGGCCGCGGCCAGCTTCGCGTTGTCCGCGTACAGCTTGGCCTGCTCGTCCTCACCGCTCTCCACCGCCTGGCGGGTCTTGGCCTCCCACATCTGGGCCGTGGCGTACGCGCCGAGCGCGGGGTGCCCGGGGCCGGCCGCGGCGACGTCCTTGCGCAGCGCGGTCGAGGCAGCGCGGCGCGCGGCCCGGACGGCCGGGTGGGACGAGCCGCACCTGCGCCCGCCCTTCGACTGCGACCTGCACACCGGAAAGCGCCCTCCCTTGCTCGCCCGCGGCCTGCGGGGCTGCCCCGGCGGGCAGCAACGCGATCTTGGAAGGGGTGGCCTGTGGACAGAGTCCGGTGATCAAGCCGAAACAGGGCGCGGGGCGCGGGCACACGTGACGCTGGGCCGGACCCGAGGTCGGGTCCGGCCCAGCGCAGCAGGGCAGAGGGTCAGTAGCGGTGGCTGTCCCGGGTGTCGCAGAGCTGGACCACCATGTACTTCCGGTTGCCGATGGAGACGCCTTCCTGGACGCCGACGACCGTCCACTCCATGCCGCGGGGCATCAGCCGCTCCCGCTCGTGGTTGCCGTACTTCGATACGGACGCGACCGCCGCACCACGGCGGCTGACCGTCTCGAAGATCACCCCGTGGTCCGCGCCCAAGGTCCTGGCGAACCTGGTCGCCACCGCAGGATCGTGCGAGACGGACATGTAGGAGTCGTCCCGGTACGTGCCGCCGACCACGAACTTCTCCCGAACCCACGAGGAGACCCGGTTGCCGGCCAGGACTTCCAGCGGCGGGGTGAAGCCCCGGTACCCACGGTGTGCGGTCTCGGCCACTCCGGCCGAGTCGATCGCGGAGTCCAAGTGCTTGGTGACCGTGCGCATCTTCACCTTGAGATGGCCGGCCCGCTCATCCAGGCTCCTCCCCTCGTATAGGTGCTGGTTGATCGCCCGGTAGTCCTTGCCCGTGTACCTCTTGACCCACCGTTGCTGGCTGTTGTTGAGGCCGCCGGCCCACGTCTGAGATTCGGGCCACAGCTTTGCCGCCTCGGCGGGATCGAGCTCGTCGCGGTGGAGGGCCCCGGAAAGCCCGTGCCGCTCCCACGGCTTGGCGGCGCGGCGGGAGGCGGCCGCGCGGATGATCTGCTCGGCGTGGTCGACCGGGACCCGGTCGTAGATGACCTGCCCGTCCTCGGTCCGGTACGGCCAGGGCGAGTCGGCGAGCGCTTGGTAGCGGTCGCGGTCGAGCCGGCTGAACACGACCCGGGCGTACGGGGGATCGTCTCCCTCACCGGGGTAGACGGTCGCCGCACCGCCGAACCCCTCGTCGTTCCACGCGGTCGTCTGCCCGCCGTCGGCCCGCGGCGGCAGCACCCGCGCCCGCCCGCCGATCCCCGCCGCCCCGGCCAACGCGCGAGCCGCACGGGTCTGCTCCGGGGGCCGCGGAGGCGGCGCGGCGTTCACCGCGCTGGGATCACCGGCATCCGGGTAGGGCTCCTTGGGCTGCTTGCCGCGGGCGTACGCACGGGCCGCAGCCGCGCACCTCTTCGCGTTGTCCGCGTACATCCGCGCCCGGTCGTCGTGCCCGGCCTCCAACGCCTCCTTGGTGCGCACCGCCCACGCCTGCGCGTTCGCGTACGCGCTCTGCGCGTCGGGGTCGCCGGTCTCGGCGAGGGCCTTGCCCAGATGCACGGAGGCCGCACGCCGCGCCGCGCGCATGGCTGGCTGCGAGGACGTACACCGCCGGCCCCCATTCGAGATCGCCCTGCACACGCCCCGCTCCCTTCAGCCGCTCACCGCGCGGACATCCGTCCGGCGGTCGCGTGATCTTGAAAGGGGCGGCCTGTGGACAGAGTCCGCGGGTCACCGAAGGGGGTGGGGCTCACGGCGGGGCGCCGGCGAGGATGCGGACGCAGAAAGGCGGGGCAGCCGCGTGCGGCTGCCCCGCCTCAGCGGGTTGAGGATCGAAGACGTCCCCGGGCTCGAGCCGGGTCAGCTGAACAGCGGCTCCGGGTTGGGACGGCGCTGGATCGATGGGTCGAGCGCGACCTGGACGGAGGGGAGGGAATCGACGCGACCGGTCTCCTTGTAGACCACGGTGACGCCGCCGACGATCTGGAAGGCAGGGTCCTGGTCCTTGAGGAACTCGCGCGCGCCGACCTCGAAGACGTACATGTCGTCGTTCTCCACGATCGTCCGGTCGTCGATGGCGAACGTGCCGGTGCTCCAGGAAGGCGCAAGTTCCGCACGCACCCGGTCACGGGCCTGCTCGTACGTGATGGTCATGGGGGAGTCCTATCCTCGTATCTGATATCACTAATGTACTCTGACGGGGGGTATATGTCAAGTTGCAATAACGCGGGTTCGCTGTCTAGTCCGCGATGAAGCGCTCCAGCGTCTTCTTCGACGGCGTGGGCTTGTCGTCCAGGCGCATGTACGCACTGGACTTGGCCAGCGAGAAGTAGTGCGCGGCGTCGGTCACCGGAGGGGTCGGCTGGCCGTCGACAAACCGGATCTTGCCCCCGACGTTCTCGACGGTGAAAGCGTGCCCACCGCCGTTCTTCCACCACACGGCGACCATGCCACGGGAACCCGGCTCGCTGAACGCGCGCTCGATCTCGGAACGGCCGACATCCGCGGTGCCGCTGTCGCAATGGGTGAAACTGCCGCCCCACGCCTGCGCGAGCTCGGACACCGTCCGACCGCGTGTGGAGTCGGGGCCGGCCTGGACGTCCATCCCGCGCCGGCGCAGCTCGTACGCCTGCGCCACGTGACTGCAGTTCATCGAGTACGCCTGCACGCCCGGCTGGTACTTCGGGTTGACGGCATGCAGCGCCTGGTCGACCTGCTTGTTCGTGCGCCGCGCCGCCGCAGCCCGGGCGACGCTCCCTTGGGTATGGCTCCGGGCCAGCAAGGCGGCGTGATTCATCTGGTTCTTGGCATCCAGGGCCGCACGCTGAGCCGCGTCGTGGTCCCCCGCCTCCGCTGCGGCACGGGCCCGGTCGGCGCTCGACTCGGCCCGCCGGCGGGCCCGCCATGCCGGTCCGCCGTAGTCGACCTCACCCTCGTCCAGAGCCTGCTGGTAGTTCCTGGCGGCCGCGGAGGTGGTGGTGGCATACCGGGCCCGCCGCACCGCGAGGCTGCTCCCCTTGCAGCGCCGGCCGCCCTGGGCGAGTGATCTGCACACATCTGCTCCCCTGCTCCGGGCCAGTTGCCTGGCCGTTCGCGCAGCAGACTGGATCGGGCGGCCTGTGGATAGAGGTCGAGCACCGCCCCGGCGCACGACCGGGCGATGGGGCGACCGGGGGAGGGGCGGGAACGCGAAGGAAGCGGAGCGGCCGGTAGGGCCGCCCCGCCTCCGCAAGGGGGGTGGGTCAGGAGAGGTGCTCGGCGATGAGCGCCGCGAACGTCTCCTCGTCCAGGATCTTGATGCCGTCGAGCTGCTGGGCCTTGGCGAGCTTGGACCCGGCGTTCTCCCCTGCGACCAGCATGGTCGTCTTCTTGCTGACGCTGCCCGCGGGCTGGCCGCCCGCCGCCTCGATCAGGTCGTTCATCGCGCTCCGGTTGCGCCCGGCCAGCGGACCGGTCATGCCGCCGGTGACCACGACGGACTCCCCGGCGAGCGGGCCGGAGGTGTTCTTCGCGGGGGCGTCCGGCTGCGTCATGGTGACGCCCGCGGCCTTCAACTTCGCGATGACCGGGCGCAGCACCTGAAGGTGCGCGGCGATCTTCGCCGCGTTCGCGGAGCCGATCTTGTTCACCCGCACGGTCACCTGGGCCAAGGCCTCGACGTCGGCGGCCAGAACCTTGTCCATGGTGCCGAACTGACGAGCGAGCGCCTTCGATACGGACCGGCCGGTCCGCACGATCCCGAGGCTGCACAGCACCCGGTCCAGCGGCTGCTCCTTGGCCTTGGCGATCTCGCCGAGCACGGTCTTGGCCCGCTTCGCGGACCCCGTGGCCTCGGTCAGCTGCTCCTCGGTCAGGGTGAAGTAGTCCGCGACGTCGCCGAGGACGCCCATGTCGAGCAGGGCCTCGATGTAGGTGTCGCCGAGCCCTTCGATGTGCAGCTGTTCGCGGCCGACCGCGTAGATGAGTCCGGCGAGCGCCCCGCAGGTCCCGTTGATGCCCTCGGCGCACTCCCACCGCTCGCCGGAGGTGTCGACGTCGCCGCCGCACTGCGGGCACGACGAGGGGAAATCGACCGGCTTCTCGTTGCCGGTGCGCTTGTCCGCCGCCACGCTCAGGACCTTCGGGATCACGTCACCGCCCTTGGCGATGATCACGGTGTCCCCGATCTTCACGCCCAGCTCACGGATGAAGCGCGGGTTGTTCAGCGTCGCGTACTCCACCGTGCTGCCGTCCAACTCGACCGGCTCCAGCACGGCGCGGGGCGCGATGATGCGGGTCTTGCCGACGTTCCACTCGATGCCGACGAGCCGGGTGCTCGCCGTCTCCGGCGGCAGCTTGAAGGCGGTGGCCCAGTGCGGGTGATCACTGGCGTTCCCGGCCTCCTCCTGCTCGGCGAACGCGTTGGCCTTGACGACCACGCCGTCGATCCCGAAGGGCAGGTCCGGACGCATCGCGGCGATCTCGTCGACCCGCTGCTGCGCCTGGGCCAGCGTGGCGTACACCCGCAGCCCGGCGGCGGAGTCGGCGGTGGTCTGCACCCCCGCCTGGGCGATCTGCGCGAGCAGCGCCTCGTGCGTGGACACGGTCGGGGCGAACGGGAGGCCGTCCAGCTCGACGGCCCCGTACGCGAAGAACGAGAGCTCGATGCGGTACGGGCGGTTCTTGGCCGCCAGCGTGCCGGCCGCCCCAGCCCGCGGGTTCTTGAACGGCTTGGCCTTGTGCGCGCGGCGGATCTCGTTGGCCGCTGCGAACTGGGCGCGGGACAGCAGGACCTCGCCGCGGATCTCGATGGTCAGCGGCACGGACAGCGTCTCGGGCAGGCCGACGATGTCGCCGATCGCGTGCGAGACGTCCTCCCCCATCGCGTGGTCGCCGCGCTTGATCAGCTGGACCAGACGGCCGTTGCGGTAGCGGGCGGCCACGGCCAGCCCGTCGAGCTTCGCCTCCACCGCGTACCCGCCGCGCACCGGTCCGCCCAGGCGGCGCGACAGGGATGCCTGCCACTTCACGAGTTCCTCGGGCGAGTACACGTTGCCGAGCGACAGCATGGGCACGGTGTGGGCGACGTCGCCGCTCACCGCGCCGCCGCCGACCTTGCCGACGGGGGAGTCCTCCCGCACGTGCTCGGGGTGGGCCTGCTCGTACGCGTGGATCTGGCGAGCCAGCTCGTCGTACGCGGCGTCGGACAGGGAGGTGTCCCCCACCCCGTAGTACGTCCGGCAGGCGTCGAGCGCGGTGTCCACCGCGGTGTTGTACGCCGTGAGGTCGGCCAGGGGAGTAGCGAGTGCAGTGGTCATGCGGGTTTCCTCTCGAAAGGGGACGGGGGCAGGGCAGCCGAGCGGGCTGCCCCGGGGTGACGGACCCGGAAGTCGTGTACGTCGCCGGTGATGGCCGTGCGCCAGCCCGTAGGCACGAACGGGCGCGGCGCAGCCGGGGCGGTTACGCCAGTTCGAGGTGCTGGGCGCAGATCCAGGCATGGACCCAGCCTTCGGTGACGCGGCCGAGGGAGACGCCGTGGGCGCTGGTGACCGGTTCGCACAGGCCGCAGGTGACCTTGCCGGTACGCAGCAGCTGACGCGGCGTGAAGCGGGTGGTGTCGGGCACGGTCCACCGTTCGGTGCGGATGGTGTCGTTGTCGTACGGGCGGTAGCTGACCGAGAGCCGGGTGATACCCGGAATCTCGTGGTGATCGGTGCCGGTCACAGTGACTGCGGCCCCGTTCACGTCGAGGAGGTCGTCCTCGCGCAGTTCGCAGGCTTCGACGACGGCGACGACGGAGCCGGTCATGATGACGGCTCCCGCGGGCAGGTCAGCAAGGCGCATCAGCGGCCTCCGTTCAGGAGCCGGTGAGGTCAGGGCGGCGGCCGGCCTGCCCCAGCCAGCAGCATTGGGCACGGGTCAGGCAGCGGGGCGGAAAGGGAGAACCACTCGCCCGCCCCGCAATGCCCGCGGGCTATGCCGCTGCGGCGAAGGCGTTGCGGATGGTCTTGAGCGCCTGCTCGGCCTTCTTGGCGCGCGGCTTCCACTTCTCCAGTTCGCGGGAGACCTTCGACAGCTCCTTGAGGGCGGCGTCGCGCTCCGAGCAGTACCGGATGGCGTACTGCGCGCGCTCGACGAGTTCGGCGATGGTCAGACCGGTGACGTCGATCTCCGCGGGCTCCGGGGCCTTGCTCGGCGTCTCGGTCTGGGGCTTGTGGACCTTGGTGTGCGGCCACACCCCGCTGGCGGACGGCCGCGTGAACTCACACTCCGGCCAGACGCAGTTGTAGACGACCGAGCCGTCCTCCAGGAGGACCTCCAGGACCTCCTTGTAGTAGCGGCGGTCCTCCGGCGTGCTGCGGGGGGTCTCGGCGAAGTCGAAGGACTCGACCTTCAGTCCGTTGAGGATTCCGTTGGCGGTCGCCATAGGAGCGGTTCCTTACTGTGAGGGCGGGGTGGAAGAGGGGCCACGGGCGCCAGGGACGGGTCTGGCACCCGTGACCGGTCAGGGGAGGGGCACCGGCGGCCAGCGGGGGACTGGAAAGGCAGGTCACGCCACGCACGGCCCCGGGCGAGCATCGAGGCTTGGAAGGTGCCGCGCGGAAGTGCACTCTGCGTGGGCGCGTCCGCTCTGCCGGGCCTCGGCTACCGGGACCGGTGGTCGTGCTCGATCTCGTGGGCCTCGTACCGGCCGATGTACCGGCCGCCCCAGGTGACGGTGCACCGCCACACAGTGGGGGCGTACTCCAGGGTCGACCATCCCTGTACGACGCCGTCCGGGGGCAGGGTGTGCCCGCCGACGCGCTTGACGCGGTCGCCCTTGCTGAATCCCTCGCGGCTGTCGGCAGTGTCCACGTGGGGCACGTCGAGCAGGACGAGCATGGTTCTGGTTCCTGTCTGCTGAGTTGCGGGGAGGGGTCAGGCCAGGTCAGGCCGTATGGCCGGTCGTGGTGGCCCTGGAGGGCCGCAGATGCCGCACGGGCGGGGGCCGCCTTCGACGGGCGGCCCGGACTTCCAGGTCAGGCCGCGCCCGCAGCGCGCCCACGCGGACGCGATCCAGTAGCTGAGGCGGTCCTCGGCCCAGAGGCTGTCGGGGTTGCCCGCCCAGTGCCGGACCAGCCAGGGGCCGGCCGCGATGTGAACGAGGACGCCGTCCTCGTGGTCGCTGACGCCGTGCCCGTAGAGGGAGGCATCGTGTTCGGCGTCGGGGGACAAAGGACTCTCCGCGCTTCGGTCGCTTCGGTAGCTGGGGGGAGGGGGCCGCCGGGAGCGGGTGGGGTGGGGGCTCCCGGCGGCCGGTCTGAGGGCCGGTCAGGCGGCCAGGGCGAGGAGCTGGCGGTGAGCGGCGGTCTTCTTCTTGGTGACCGCGCCGGTGTCGGACAGCGACCGCGCCGCGCGCACCGAGTGGGAGTTCGCCTTGGCGTAGTGGTCGAGGTACTCGCCGATCGCGTTCCAGCCCGCCCACGCGGTGCCCCGGATGCTCTCCTGGGTGGCCGCGTTCTCGAAGAGGCTGCGCAGGGTGTTCATGCGCTCCTCGTAGTTCTTGCGGGTGCGGGGGGTCGGGCTGGTCGGAACCGGCCACAGGTCGCGGCTCGTGACGAGCTTCTCGAACTGGCCCATGGTCAGCGGGGTGTTGAGCATCCGCTCGGCCTCCCGCACGTAGGCGTCCTCCCAGTCGAAGAGGACGGCCAGCTCGTCCTCCAGCGTGACGAGCTTGTCCAGGGCGGAGGCGGTGTGCGGGACCGACACCTTGTGCTTGGCGCCCGCGATGATGATCCTCTGCATGTTGCCGCAGTCCAGGCGGGTCGGGCCGATGTGCAGGGAGTTGGACGAGGAGCCGTCGTGGCTGCCGAAGAGGGTCAGGTGCATGTTGTGCTCGTCGACCCCGCCGATGCGCACGGTGCCCGGCAGGCTCATCGAGATGAAGAACTTCTTGCCGCCGTCGTACGCGCCCGCCTTGTGGAAGACGGCGCCGCTCTCGCGGCGGGCCAGGTCCAGCACGTTCTCGTACGCCTCGATCTGAACCGGGGTGTACTTGCGGCCCACGGCGCTGAGGTACTCGGTCACGCCGGTGCGCGGGTTGGTGCGAACGGTGGCGCGGGTGTCGGGCATCTTCACCTCGGTGGCGCTGACACCGTCGTCGTGGAGCGTGACCTCGCTGGCGGTGACGTTGCCCATGAGGCGGACGTCCCAGCCGCGAAGATCGGCCATTTCCAGGGCCTCGCGGGCGGTGTTCGCCTCGCTGACGTCGGCGCCCAGAATGCTCCAGGCGTCCTTGCGGCCCGGGGCGCGAAGGGCAGTTCCGTTGGTGGGGGTCTCAAGCACAGTCACAGGCAATAGCTCCTCGGTCTGCGGGGATCCCGTCCGACCCCCTGACACTTATAATTTAACTCACGCGGTACGCTTGAGTCAAGTTAAAAGGGTCAAGCAATCTGTGGGGCCGCTCCCGTCCCGTAGGACACGTGCAAAAGAGGACCGCCGGTGGACAAGTCGTCGACCGGCGGGCGGCGGGAAACGGGGTGCGGCACACTCACCCGTGGCGCAGGAAAGCCTTCGGAGGTATGGACATGGTGGGGCGTTCGGAGAGGCCGGCGAGGAGCCAGGCGTTCGTGAGCGTGGTCGTGGTCGCCGGCGTGCTGGCCTTCGCGGTGGCGTTGGTCGCGAACGCGGCCCAGCAGGTTGCCGTGACATGGACGGCTGTGGCGGCCGTGATGGCCTGCACGGTGTGGCTGGCCTGGGACGGCTGGCGGCGCTGGCAGTGTGCGCAGGAGGAGCGGCGCTCAGAGTCGGCCAAGTAGCAGCGAAGGGCTGCACCAGGAGAGAAAAGAAGCGGGGCCGGACGACAGACCGAAGTCTCCCCCTCCGGTGAAGGAGAGGGTTGCAAGGCCGTCCGGCCCCTAGCCACGATCACGCCGCCCAGCCGCCGAAGCGAGCTGGAAAGGTGAGCGCACGCCTACTGTAGCGGCCCCGCGCCGCATCCAGGCCCGTTCCCTCAGGGACGGGCCTCCGCTGTGCCGGCAGGCGGGGAAATGTGGTGTCCCCGGTGCCACCTGCCGCAACGCCCCCAGAGTGATCAGCCGGTACGCCGGCGTTGACCCGCGCATGGGTCTTGTCGGCCCCGCCTTGGGGCGCGACCGACTTCCGGGGCCATCTGGCTCGGCGGTGCCCCGAGAACCACGTGGGTACGAGCGTGCCGCCGGCCGTGCTCTGGTCGCGCCGTGACCTTCGGGGTATTCAGGGGCGCCCAGCCTCAGCGTCAGCGCACAGGGCTGGCCCCGTACGAACGCCCCCGGCCACGGGCCGGGGGCCGGTGTGTGGGAGATGAGAGAGGTCAGGCGGCGGCCTGGCGGATGATGCGTTCGGTCTCCTCCGGGCCGGACTGCACAATCAGGTAGGCCACCTGCCGGTCCAGGCCGCCGTTGTTGATGGCGGCGGCCTTGCGCCCGGCCTCGTCGTGCAGCTCGTCGCCCTCGTCGTCCATGGCGTCCTCGTCGGTGGAGTTGTACGCCGCGCTGGCGTACTGCGAGGCGGCGTCGTGCACGGCTTCGTCCAGATCGGCGGGGTCGATCCCGCGGGAGTGCGCGAGGGCCAGGAGCCGGTCGGTGTGCGCGGCGTCGGCGGGGCTGAGGGGGGCGTCGGCTTCGACGTCGAGCAAGGTGTGCCCTTTCTTCGTTCGGGTGCCCAGCAGGGCAAGTGCGGTCGGGGAGGTGCAGGACATCGCTCTGAGCGGTCAGGAGTCGGCCGCTGCGCCGTCGGGCTCGGCGGGGCAGAGCTTGCGGTTGCGGACCAGCCAGTTCCAGACCTCGGCGACGTCGCGGGTGCTGCGGTCGTCCTTGGCGGGGAAGGGGTCGTCGACCTTCTCCGGGGTGTACGCGCGGGCGTAGTGCTTGATCGTCTCCTTGTTGAGGCCGAACTTGCGGGCGAGTGCGGTGGGGCCGAGCCGGCGCGATTCCTGCTCAGGGGAGGGGGCCGGGGGGCGCAGCACATCGTGTCCGGCGTCCATCAGGTCGAGCAGCTCGGCCAGCCACTCCGCCTGGCCCGGCTCCTCCAGGTGGAGTACTTCTGCCAGCCACTCCACGGGCACGCTCGTGTCGGCCGCACGCGCGAGCCGGGCCCGCTCGACGACGTCACGCTGGCCGATGGTGAGTCCCAGCTCGTCCAGGTAGATCCGCCCGTCGACGGGCTCCGACCCGTCGGCGGCCCGCTTCAGCAGCCACACGCGGACGTCCGCCCAGTTCCGCGCGCCGTCCTCGCCCGCTGCCGGGATCGGGTCGTTCTTGCGCAGGAACCATGCCCGGACCTGGCTCCAGGAGCGCTTTCCGTCGGCGTCGGCCAGCGGGAAGGGGTCCTTGGCCTCGGACGCCGGGTAGCGTTCGGCGTACTTGTTCACCGCGCGCCGCGTCAGGCCCAGCAGGTCGGCCAGCTCGCTGGTGTCCAGCAGTGCCTGGGCGGGCTGAGCGGAGATGACCTTCGTCTCCAGGTCGCGGGGGCCGGAGCGGTCGGGCCGGGCGAAGGGCTGGGAGGCGTACCACTTCCAGACGGCGTCGCGGTCGCGGTAGACCGTGCGCCCCCCGTGGTCCTTCTTGCCGCGAGGGAACGAGGGGTTCTGCACCCAGTTGTGGATGTGTGCGCGGCCGGTGGCCTCGGCGATCTGCGCGGCGGTGACGCGCTCGGGCAGCGCTGCGAAGGCCCTCTTGACCTCGGTGATGTTCTTCACGGGGGGACTCCGGGTGGGCGTATGGGCAGTTCAGGAAGGTACTTGGCAGTCCCTCCGCCCCTTAGAAGGGTTCTCTAATGTTCTTAGTTCGGGGGGCACGTGTCAAGTTTGCGGGTCACTCGCGAGCGGTGGAAGGGGGTGACCAGAGCCCTCCGCACGCAGTGGTCCGCCGGCCGTATCCGCGACGCTGCGCCTGGAGACGGTCAGCCGGAGCAGGTGAGGGTGCCCGCGGTGCTCACCAGCGGGGTCCGCTGCGCCCAGGAGGTGGCCGCAGGTATCGAGGAAGCTGGCGAGACCGAGCTCTTCCAGCGCGCGGACGTCGGCCGCGCTGACGAGCATCGGGTGGATGCTGCCCGAGGGTCGGACGGCGGCGTCGCGGAGCGCCGTGAGCCGGCGGGGCGTCAGGCGGAGAGGCATGCCGGTCAGCCCCAGGCCACGTCGCGGCCGTGATCGACGCACCACTGGGCGAAGCCGAGCAGGCCCGCCAGGAGCGCCGCGTGGCGCTGGGGCACATTCACCTCCGGAGTGAACTCGCCGCCCGGATCGACGTCGTGGACGTGCAGCGGGTACTCGGGGCAGATCTCGGGCATCGCGCACCCGGGCAGCGCACGCCGGGCGGGACCGGTGCTGAGGGCCGCGACGCTGGCCTTCTCGTACGTGTCGTGCCGCACGGCGAGCGCCGTGGCCCGTTCGCAGCCGCAGGTGACGGCGAACTGGGCGGCCGGCCGCCAGTCGGCGGTGAAGGTCACGGACACGAGTGCCTCTCCTTGTTCTGGTGCTGCGGGCCCAATGCCTTGGCCGGGGGCGGGTGTTGAGGTCTCCGCAACACCCGCCCCCGGCGGTCAGTAGCGTGCGGCGACCGGGCCGATCGTGTGGAGCGGTGAGGTGAACGGGCTCTCCATGCCGGGGTCCACGCCGAAGAGCATCCGGTGGATCGCGCGGGCATGCACCCACTCCTCGTCCCAGTCACCGTCGCTGTCGATCGCGAAGCAGTCGGGGGCGAGCGTGTGGGCGCGCAGCATGACGGCGGTGACCGCCATGTCATAGGGCTTGGGCCGGATACCGCCGGTCTTGCAGAAGGAGTAGGTGAAGCCCCGCTCGTCCTCGAACTCCGGCTCCAGCTCGATCGCGAAGGTCTCGTAGTCCTCACCCGCGGCCATCAGGCCGTTGAAGACGATGGCGTCGTCATCGATGCGCGGCGCTCCGGTGCCCGCCCCGCCAGCGAGGGCAATGCCCTGGGTCTGCTCGACGAGGTCCAGGATCGCTGCCGCGTCGAGGCGCAGTTGCAGCCAGATGGACCGGAAGTTCTCCGCCTTGGGTGTGTACGCGAAGTAGTTGGTGTGTCCCATGGCGGAGCTCCTTGCGTCGAATGCGTGGTCGTGGCCACCGATCGGGCGCTTGCATCGCCCGTTCAGCTATTTACTAATGTACCTCATGTGGGGGGTGGTGTCAACTATTGCTTCTCGGTGAACCTCGTGAGGATGTCGCCGCGGTGGAGGGTCACGCCATCGTTGTTGCCATCCAGTTCTTGATCGCGGCCCTGTCCTCGGCGTCTCCCGCGGAAAGGGGTCGGAGGTCGCAGTGGTCGAGTGCGGGGCGTCGTGGGTGAGTGCCGAGGGGGAGCTCGATCGTGACGCCCGCCTCGTCGGCGATGCAGGCCGGATCTGCGGGGGAGGGTTCAAGGGGGCCGCCCAGAAGTCGAGGGGGCTCCTCGTGCTGCAGTGGCCGGCCCCGCGCCTCCGGGTGTGCGGTGAGGGCTCGGGTGTGATCGGTGACAGGGTTCATGGGGCCTCCAAGGGGGCGGTGGGCCTCGAGGTGCGGCGGCCGCGAGTGTGGCCCTCTCGATGACCGGCCATCCTGGCCGGGAGTCGCCGACCTTCGGATGGAGCACCCCAACTCGTAACATTAATTTACTTCTGTGAGGGGTGTGGTCACCTTTATTGCGTCTCTTTGGGGTGGGGTCTGGGAGCGAAGCCGGGGCAGCAGATCAGCCCCTGCGGCGCTGGCGCTCAGTCGCCTGCCAGCGCGAAGTGGGCGAGGATCAGGGCCGCGGCCGCACCCTCGCAGGAGTTGAACGGCTCAGTAATGCCCGGACCGGCCCACATTCCACCGGAGGTGCGACGTACGGGCCCGAGTTCCGTGCGGTCCACGCGGACCGACTGCTCGCCGGCGGCGGTGAGCGCGCCGAGCCGAGCACGGGCGAGCGCGTTGTCGATGGTGCGGACGGTACCCAGCCGACCGGTGTCGTCGAGCACCCGGGCGGTGGCCTCCAGTCGTTCCCCGGTCTCGGCGGCGAGAGCGGACAGTTCCCGGACCAGGACGCTCCGCACCCCGTCCGCGCCGAACGTGCTGGCCGCTGCGATCTCGTCGGCCGCTGCGCGGACGTGCGCGAGGCGGGCGGCCGTCGAGCGGCAGCTCTTCGAGGACTGCGCGTAGTTGCCTCCGGGGAGTGAGGTCATGGCCGCGTCGAGCCCCGTGAGTTCGGATGGCACCGAGCAGGCCGATTGGAGGTCACGCCAGATCCGGTGGAGGGTGTCCAGGTCCGTATCCGCGCTGTGGCGTGAGGTGTACCGGCCGAGGAGGTCGGCGGTCGGCTGCTCGGCCGTCGCCTCCAGGCGCACGCGCGCCTGAAGGCAGAACGTCAGCAGCCGCGCCAGCGGCAGCACAAGCCATTCGCGGGTGTCGCCTCTCGATTCGTCCAGGAGCGCCTGGGCCGGTTCCTGAACCAGGCGAAGCAGCCGAGCGATGCGCCGGCACCCGGTGCGGCTGTGTACGGCGTCCCGCTCGGCCCCCACGATCTCGAGTCCGCTGAGGATCGCGGCGACGTGCGGCTGGCGCAGCGCGTAGAAGGTGAAGGCCCGCGCCGTCGTGTCGACGATCTCCTGGCGCTGAAGCGGGACGAGACTGACGGCGACGCGCGCCTCAGGCACGCCCGAGTATGCGGCGGCCGGCTCGTCCGGAAGACCGTGACCAGCCACATGCAGCATGACGGCGTCCCCGCCCGCAGCCTGCAGGCTCTCCCGGCGCGGGCCCCTGTCGGCACCGACCCGGGCGAAGTGTCCGCCGCCCACCGGCAGGACCTGGCCAACGCGACGACCGTCGCCGGCAAGGACGTCGTGCGCCTCTGCGCCGTCCGAGCGCAGGCGGAACGTGGGGAAGGCGTCGAGGGCTTCTGTATCCATGATCGTGTGACTCCTGGCGGGAAGAAGGAGGATCCGGTCGCGCCCGCCGATCGGCTTGGCGCGACCGGTGATCACTCAGTGATGGCGATGGGGGCGACGGGGGCGCGCCGGGTGGTGCCGAACCAGTTGGTCTCGTACCGGAAGTCGCAGAAGGGCCCGGTGAGCTGCATGCCCCACCGCACGAGATTGGCGGCCAGGCGATGGTCCGACTCGGCTGCCTCGAAGGTGGTCACGTCGTAGAACAGGCGGCGGGGCTCGTGGGAGCAGCAGCATGCGCACACAAGCCGCACGGCGATCGTGCCGTCGGTGCAGTACCGGGCGAGCTCGACGCATACGAACCCCCTGGCGCACTGCTCGGCGCGCTGGGCCTCCCATACGTCGCGGGCGTTGTAGAGCGCGCTCCGCGTGTCCTGGACCATCTTCTCGGTGATGCCGGTCTCGGCGAAGTCGTCCCAGGTCTTGCGTCCGTCGCTGACCTCGTGGACCAGGTTGGACAGGGCGACCGCCACGCGGGTCAGCTCGAAGCCCAGGTTGAAGCCGTCGCCGTACCCGGCGCCGGTCTCCCGTACCGGGCGGTGGCACAGGAGGTAGGCGTTCTCTCCCTCTACGGGCTTGGCGTCCTGGAGGACCGCCTGGACGATCGGGTAGTCGCCGGACGGGCAGTACTGGGTGATGTCGTGCGCGTACAGCTCGGCAGGGATCCTGAAGGCACCGGCGGGTGTGGACATGACGACCTCTCGTCTTGTGGGGAGCGGGCCCACTGGCCGGTGTGCCCGCTCTGGGTGGTCAGGCGATGCGGAGCAGCAGCCGCAGCGCCTCGGGGCGAACCTCGTCGTCCCGCACGACGGAGCCGTCCGCGGCCGTCCAGTACGCCTCGGTCCCGTTGTCGCGGACGACGACGGTGCGCAGCAGGGCGCGCGAGCCGTCGGTGACGACGTCGCCGCAGCGGAAGTGGCCGGCGATGACTTCGACGTCCAGGTCGTCCTCGGACTCGAACTCGATGTACGTGCGGGGGGAGAGCTCGAGACATCCCGGTCCCGGCTGCTTGACGGTCGCGGAGATGGTGACGCGGACGTGGTCGCCGGGGGACAGGCGGGGGATCGGCACGAAGCTTCCTGGGCTGTTGGCGGGCGGCTGGAGGGCCGGTGAGTGAGAACGCGGGCTGGCCTGCGGCGGGGATGTGGTGGCCCCGGGCCGCGCGAGTGGCTCAGACGGCGAGGGCCAGCGTCCGGGTGCATGCACAGTCGTCGAGGGCCCTGCCGGAGGCGGCGGGGAGCCGTGCGGCGGGGATGACCATCACGAGCTCGTCCGGCCGCCACACGAAGGACTCGCCGTCCAGGGCCAGCGACTCGCCCGCACGGTCCGTCGCGGGTGCCGTCTCGAAAGCGGCGTGGGTGTGCACGCCCCAGAACACCCCGAGCATGGCGCTGGTCGGCTGCTCGCAGTCGCCGAGGTACCAGTCACCCGGCCGGACGTCGCGGGCGGCGACCAGGCGCAGCTCGGCGGGGTCGGTTCCGGCCGGAGGCTGCTGATAGGCGTAGCCCAGGGAGTCGGCGAGCGGGCGGGCGGTCACGATGACCGGGAAGAACTCGACGTCGATGACGGCCATGGGAGGGCTCCTCGGCTGGATCGGGTGACCGTGGTCTCCGGCGCGGTGCTTGCTTCACCGAGCCGCTTAACTCAAATGTACCCTAGTGAGGGACATGAGGCAACCCGTAAGGGTCATGGTGTGTGGGTGCGCCTGCAGGCATCCGAGAGCGTCACCGCGCGCTGAGTATGGTCGGGCTCGCGCGAGAACCCTTGGCGCCCGCACATGCTCGACCGGCCCGCGACCCGCCGCGGGCCTGGCGCACATGGGGCGAGGCGGCCCCAGGGCGATGGCTCACCCCGGGGCCAAGCACGCCTTACGGCGGCGGGTGGCAACCTACTTGGCGGTCCGCGGCGCGCGGAGGGCCGCGATGAACTCCGCGACGAAGGCGGCGGCGCGCGCCGAGTCCGTGGTGCAGTCGGGCCAGCCGTGTGCGGCCGGTGCGCTGAAGAGCGGGTCGCCGACGGGCTCTCCCGTGCTGTCGTGGCGGAAGACGACCCAGCCGCGGTGGGCCGCAGGCATGTGGCCCGTCGAACCGGTCCGGTCCGCGATGGACAGGTGGGCGCTGGACCATACCCTCTCCGCCGGCAGGTCGGGCGCCAGGGGGACGGCGTAGGCGTTGTCCCAGACGGCCGGAGTGATGCCGTGCGCGGCGAGCGCGCGCACCAGCTCGGCGCCCGCCGTGGGCCTCGGCTTGGCGAACCACTGGGCCACGGCCTGCGCACCACGGTCGATCGTGTCTGCGCCGGGCACCCCACGGGACTCGAAGACGGTGGCCACCTCGTGGAAGTCCACTCCGCCGTCAGGCTTCCAGGCCACGGCGCTGAACCCGTCCGGCCAGCCGTCAGAGGCCGTGAACACCTGCAGCAGCACATGCGGCTCCTTCAGAGCGCGGTCCTGCGGGACATGGACCGGGTGCGCGATCACCACCCCCTCCTCCGTGTCGTAGAAGCCGGCCAC
The DNA here is from genome assembly GCF_042870695.1 of Streptomyces sp. NPDC006384. Lineage (NCBI taxonomy): Bacteria > Bacillati > Actinomycetota > Actinomycetes > Kitasatosporales > Streptomycetaceae > Streptomyces > Streptomyces sp. NPDC006384. The sequence goes on along the minus strand of NZ_JBIAHR010000031.1, from coordinate 26,102 downwards.
CTTCGCCCGCCGGAGCGCGTCAAGAAGCCGCTGCGCGGAGCCGGGAACGGGGTCGGGCGCGCGGCCGGGGAAGTAGCGGGCCGCGTAGTCGACGATCGCGGCTGCGCAGCGCCGCGAGTCCTCGCTGATGCTGTGCGCCGGATCGCCGGCGAACACGGTGTCGACGAACTCGTGATCCGCTTCGAAGAGAGAAGCCGACCACGGCTCATCGTGCTCGGCAACGGGCCGGTCGGCCCGCTCCCCGGAAGCGACGAGCACATGCGGGTGGTCCTGGACGTCGCCTTCGCAGACGGTGGGATTGAGGGGCACGGCGAGCGCGGTGATGCCGCCCTCCTCGTAGAGGTAGGCGGGGTAGCCGTGAGCACCGAGGGCGGCTGACATGACGTCGGCTTCCGTGAGGTGAGCCATCGAGCAGGGTTCCTTCCGAAAAGCGGTGGCAGGGAACGGAAGGGCGGGCACGGCCGCCCGCCGGGGGATCAGGGGGGATGGGAGACGAGATGCGGGAGGTAACGCGTGGGCGGAGTGCCGTCGCGGTAACGGAGGAGGATCAGCCCGTCATCGCCGACGTCGTGCCATACGCCTTCGTCATCGATGAGGGACACGACCCCGGGCCGCTCGCCGTCGTCGGCACGGACCATCACGTGCTGCCCCAGCGCACCCGGGAGGGATCGACTGGGAGTCCGGCCAGCCAGGGCAGCACGTTGTCCCGGTAGTGGTGGAGGTTTCCGAGGTCGCTCATGAGCCGCTTGCCAGCCGCGCATCGGGCGGCGGTGTTCCAGAAGCCGGGTACGCAGCGGCAGATCGAGCAGGCGGCGGTCTTCTCGCCGAGCGCGTCGACCAGCTCGGCGTGGCTGTCCGCGATCTGCTGCGCGGTGGGGCGCAGCGCAGGACCGAGGTGGACCAGGCCGTGCGGGTGGGCCGAGGTGGTCTGGCCGCCGGGGACCCGAAGGAAGATCATCCGGTTGCGGGTCGAGGCGTCCAACCAGGTGCCGAGGACGGCGTGGGGGCCCGGGCGGGATCGCAGGGACGGAACAGCCGAGCTCCCGCCGGGTACTGCAGCACGGACTCGACCTGACGGCGGGGCCGGCGCGGCGCGGGGGAGCCGGGCGGAGCGTCGGCCGCGGTCACCGCCGTCGGCTCGGGGGCCGGGACGCCTCGGTGAGGCGTCAACGGGTGTCCTCGTCGGAGGCGGAGAGGAAGACCGGCGGTGCGATGCGGACGCAGCCGGACAGGGCGCGACGGAAGGACCGGCCGTCCGGGCCTGCGAGGAGGGCCAACGGCACGCCGGTTACGAGGTCGTTGCCGGGGGCGGAATTGGTGACCTTGGCGCGGGCAGTGGGACCGGTGTTGTGCCGACTGCCGTCGGCGGGGAACTCGACGATGTCCCCGCCGCCGATGCTGGACTCACCCGGCGGCGGCGGAGTGACGGTGCCCATCAGCAGATGCCGCTCGTAGGCAGCGGCCGTGCACAGCTCGTACTCCCAGCCGCTGGGCAGGTCGTCGAGGACGACGTCCCAGTAGGTGCGCTCGACGACGATCTCCACCGGCATCAGGTCGAACGGGGAGCGGGCGCAGCTCAGGCAGTTGTAGATGTTCCCGCGGGCGGGGAGCCGCTGGGCCATGTCCCAGTCGGTGGGGCCGTGATCGCGCCGATGCAATTCGGCAAGGCGGGCCAGTTCGCCGCGTACGGCGTCTCCGGTCGGCAGCACGGCGGGACCCTGGCGGTGAAGCCGGTAGAAGCGGGAGCTGTCAGGGGTGGGCGGTGCCGGCGTGGGCACGCCCAGGCCGGGCAGCTCGTCCAGTCCGAGCGGACGGTGCGTGATGACCGTGTGCTCCTCGACGAGGCGCTCCACCACGTTCCACTTCTGCCGGGACGCCCAGTGACGGCGCAACGCGTAGGGGACGGCGATGCGCGCCCGGTCCTGGATGGTGCGGGCGTTGCGGTGCCTGGAGTGGATGATCCACGCGACGCTGTGCACGCGGGCCAGCGTGAACTCGTGGTCGGGTTCGACGACGAGGTGGCGACCCGGCCGCTGCTGCTGTTCGGTCGCCTCGAACGAGACGCCCACAGCCATACCGTCCGGGGACACTTGCCGGCGCAAGGACTCCACCGTCTCCAGATGAGTGCCGCTCAGGACGACGGCGCCGACGTACAGGTCCTTTGCTGCGATGTTGAGCATATGCTCCTTCAGTTCATAGGTGCGGCACCTGTGTGCGTCTCTTCCGCGGCCCGCAGGGACTCCGGTCTGGTGCACCGTCGAGCAGCGTCCGGTCAGCTCATGGGAGCCGTAGCCGTGCCCTCGATGGCCGCATCGAAGACCAAGTTCCGTGCTTCAAAGGGGTCGAGCAGACCCCGCAGTTCCTGGAGCATCCTGTGCATGTCCCATGGGCCGAAGGTCCGGCCGGGGAGGACGGAGAACTCTGCGGTGTAGCGGCCGCGTACGGCGCAAACGGTGACGGTCTGGACGGGCATACGTAAACCCCTCCTTCGAGGTGGCGAGGGCGGGTGGACGCAGGGCGCGCCCGTGGGCAGGGGGGCGGAACGACGGTGCGCTTGGCGCTGGACAGGGCGGCCGACCGCCAGAGCAGGAACGATCTGGAGGCGGTGTCCCCTCCGCCGGAAGGACCCGTCAAGGGTTTCGCGTAGATTCACGCCCCCCGATTTCTGGTTACTAATTTACCCTAGCACTCCGGCATAGTCAAATTTATTGCGCCACCTTCCATTGTGTGCGTCCCGGGGTGGCACGGCGCAAGTGGGGGGCAGAGCCGTCGGCGTGCCGGCCCGAAGTGGGATGCAGAGCGGGCAGGTTGCCGGCACTCGCGCCCAACGGGGCTCGTGCGACGACGAGGCGCTGCTCGCTCAGGCTCCTCGCCTCCGCCCCTCCGGCCGAAATCGGAGCAGCTGCTCGCGGCCGGTTCCGCTCTCGCGGTACTGTCCGCCTCCCGCACTCCACGAAGTCGGCCTCCGGAGGCTAGGCGCCGCTGCACGGCCGGGCCCGTGCAGTGCATGTCCGTGCAGCGCCGGGCGGAACGTCGTGCTGCTCGGGCAGCAGGACGTGTTGCGCCCACTCCCGCAGGCGCGACACGAAACGGTGCGGCGTGCGTCGGTCGGCGCTGCTGCCACGGCGGCCCGGGCAGGCTCGCTGCCCTCGCCGATTCACGGTGCTGCGGCTCTGATCTGCACGAACGGTCAGCTCTGCAGGGCAGCAGGCGTCTGAGCGTGGCGCAGCACGAGCGGATGTTGCGTACGGGCTCGGGAGGAACGGCACCAGTCTGCAGCAGCGGCGTCGGGGTGGTGGAGTGCAGCAGCCCGCGACGGCTGCCAGGACACGTTGATCAGGCACTCGCCCGGAGCCACGTGCCCGCTGTACGCGAGGTCGTACAGCAGCGTCTTCGCAGGCGGCGCGCAGCCCAGGGTGCCGGCCAGCCGCTTGCGGATCGCCTCGCACTGGGTGAAGGGGGGAGCCCCGGCCTGTGGCCGGGGCCGGGCGGGCTCAGGATGCCGCGCGGTTCAGGTGGATGGCGAAGGCGTGGGGCTCGCCGTGGTGGCGGTGGCCGTCGACGGTGACGGACACCCAGGCCGGACGGCAGCGCTCGGGGTCGCCGTAGTGGGCCAGCAGTGGCGCAGTGACGGTGGCGACGGCGGTGCGGCTCGGGCCGCCGCTCCAGGCGACCGTGATCTCGTAGCGCCGCCGCCCGCGCCCGCAGCGGACGGAGAACTTCACGCCGGGGAAGGTGCGGCGCAGGAGTTGGCGCAGGTAGACCGCGGTGGCCTTGGTCGTCAGGTACATCGCGGCGTGCATCCGCTCGTCCTCGGTGGGCTCCGGCACGACGGAGGTGTGGCGGACGTGGGTCACGCCGGTCGGGAGGCCGGCGACAGTCCGCAGTTCGTAGCGCGTCGCGGGGCGGCCGAGCAGGACATCTGCGGTGCAGATGGCGCAGGAGCAGGGCTGGACAGTCGCCGGGCCGTGCGCGTGGGACGCGGTGCCGATGTAACGGACCTTGGCGCCGGGCGTCAGGCGCAGGGCGAGGTAGGCGGAGGTGAGGCGGCGGCGGGCGGTGGCGGAGGTCATGGCGCACGTCCTTGGATCGTGGTGATCGTGGTGTCCGGTCCAGCGCTTGCATCGCCTTTCCAGTAATCACTAATGTACTCAAGGAGGGGGGTGTCGTCAAGCCTGAAAGGTCCCCGTTCCGGCGGCCGCACAGCAGGCCCTCCTCCCCGTACACGGGCCGGCCCTACTTGAACGCCGTTCCCCAGTCCTCGTCGTCCGGGTGCTGATGGGCGCTCTCACCGCCGTGGGCGCGGACGAGCTCGCGAAGGAGGGCGGCCAGGTCCTTGCCTGTACCAGGTGACGGCCCCGGCGCCCCGCGGGGGCCTGGCGGGGGTGTGCCAGGGGGCGGGCCAGCCTTCCGGCGCGGTGAGCGGCGCGACCAGTCCCACCTGGAGCGCCTCGTACGGGCCGGGGTAGTCGGCAGGTGCACTCGGGGCAGGTCCCACCGGGAAGGCCGAGGGGGCGGCCGGGGGGTGCACTGGCTGGAGTGGCTCGTGAGGATTTGGATCTGGAATCAGCCCGCCAGGCACACCGGCAGCATGCTGCGGAGCCGGTGCGGGATGGTCAGGGCTGACCGAGGGCCCTGCGCCGGCGCTCCTCGGCTTCAGTACAGGCCGCGGCCGCCCTGGCGCTGAACAGGCGCCGATACCGGTCCAGGTCGCAGTCCTTCAGTGCCTGGGCCATGGCCGCGCTGTACGCCTCCCAGGAGCGGCGCTCCGGCCCGGCCGCCGTCACTGGCCGACCTGCAGAACGACGGGGGTGGCGGAGTGCGTGCGCGGACTCATCTCCGGGGCGTACTCCGTGGCATACGACATGCTCCCGGGCTCGTCCACCCATGCCCGTACCCGGCGCGCACGCTGCTGCCACCCCGGCGAAGCCTTCACCCGGTCACCCCACCGGCTACGTCCCTCCGCGCACACCGTGCAGCGCAATCGACCGTCGATCTCCCATACCTCCGGGCTGGTCGTGAAGCAGACCGGGCAGCACCCCTCGGACCAGGCCGGGGGGTGGCACGGCTCGACCGCGAGAGCCGTGATGATCACGTGACCGCAGTGTCCGCACTCGATCCCGCGCAGCGCGTGGCGCTCGCAGCGCGGGCAGAACTTGCCGACGGGCTCCATCTGGTCCCGGCCTTCGGCGCCCAGAGCCGTGACGGTGGTGGTGCTGTGCGAGGTGATGGGCATGAAGGCTCCTCGGTGCAGTGGGCGGGTGTTCTGGTGGCTCGCTGTGCCAGGTCTCCGGTCGGCGCGTGCTGCGCTAGCGGAGCTGGCGTCGGGTAGTGACGCGGTAGCGGGTGAGGCGGATCCAGTCGCAGCCGCCGTGGACGTAGAGGTCGCAGGTGGCGGGGTTCTCGCCGGACCGGTCGACGTCAAGGTGGGTGCGACGAGCGAGGTCGCGCACGAGATCGAGGAAGTCGTCGGCGGCCAGGTCCCGGTCCGTGTAGACGCCCTTGACCGAGCCGCCCTCGTAGTCCTCGCCGGACTCGAGAATCCACACGCTCGGCTCCTGCTCGGTGGCAGTGCCCTGCGTGGTGGCGAGCTCTGTCATGGGCGTCACTCCCTATCGGGTCGGGATCACGGCGGCGAGGGGAACTCCAACCCCCCTTGATTCACTAATGTACCTCGTTCGCTAAATGGAATCAACTTTTAAGGGTCGCCTGTCTGGGTGAGGGGGATCGGCTCCCTACGAGGTCGTGTGCGGGCCGGGGCCTGCCACTCGATGACCGCAGCCCCCTCGACGGCCACAGGCCGCAGCCGCGAACGTGGTGTCCCCCTGTGCCAGCTGCGGCGAGGGGGTGGGCGGGGTGCGCACCTGCGCCCCGCCCTGGCGGTCACTTGCAGGGCCCCGCCATGTCGCCGCACTCCCAAACGGAGCTCTCCATCTCCCCCGGCCGGTGGCGCTCCAGGTCGTCGGCAGCAGGCTGCACGGCCGGGGTGGTGGCCCGGCGGTGGGCTACGTAGTGCAGAGCGAGAAGTACGGATACGGCGCCCAGCAGGGCAAACGTGCCCGCGGTGGGCGCAGGGGCGGCGGCGTGGCTGTGGTCCACGGCGAGAGCCGTCATGAACGCGAGTGCCGCGAGAAATGCCGCCAGATCGGCAGCGATCGCGAGCGCCGCCCACGCGGAACGCACGGTCAGCCGACGACGGTCCCGCGAGCGGTGGGCGCCCTCCGGGATGAGGGCGTGCGTCAGCAGGACCACACCGAGCTGGACGCTGCCGAGAAGGACCAGGAGCACCGCCGTGGCCGCGCCGCCGTAGACGACGGCGGTCAGCAGGCCGGGCAGCAGCATGACAAGGATGAGGCGGTGCAGGAGTGCGCACTGACGGTGAGGGCAGGAGCGGGTGGGCAGGTGGCCGAGGGCGGCGTTCATGGTGGGACCTCCTGGGCAGGGGGAGGCGGCAGCGGTGGGCCGGGGCCAGGCGCTCACGCCCGGCCCCGGCGGGCGGGGCTCAGTACCGCCGGGCGCGGCGGTGGGAACGACGGTGCGCGAAGTGGTGCACGGCGCACAGGCCCAGGAAGCCCGCCATCGTGACCACGCCGTCGGAGGAGAGCGACGCGCCGGAGCCCCCGCCCAGCTGGGCGCCAGCCAGGAGACCGGCCGCAATCAGCAGCACCAGGACGTCGCTGGTGAGCGCCACGGCCGCGCGGACCCGGCCGATGGAGCGCTTCGGGGCGCGCCGGGCGGCGCGCCGCGCACCGAACACCATGAGCAGGCCGAGGGCAGCGAGCGTGATGAGCGTGAAGGCCGTCACGTTGGGGCCGCCGCCGAACAGGGCGGGGACCATGCCCGCGATGAGGACCGTGCGGCCGGCCAGAGTGCACCAGCGGTGCGGGAAGGACTGGACGATGCCGGACTGGGCGGGGCAGCTCATCAGGAGTGACTCCTCGTCATGGGTGATCGTGGCATCCGGCCTAGGTGCTCGCTTCACCCGCTCCGGCATTCACTAATGTACTCTATGTGGGGGCAAGTGGCAATCTAGAAGGGTCATGAAGGGCGTGCGAGGGCCTGGGTCGACGGCGGCCGGCCCGGCGCCGCGCGTGCTGTCGCGCCAGTGCCGCTTCCATCGGGTGCGCCACGGGTACCGCTGCGACGGCCCCCCCAAAGGCGCGCCCCCCAGGCGGCGCGGTCTGGGGCGTCGCGAGGAACCAGCCGACCCTGAAGGGGGAGTTCAGCGCGAGCAGGGGGAGTGGAAGGGTGGCGTTGAAGATGCGTTCGTAGGGCGCGGCATGCCTTTCTGGCGGGCGTGGAGTCGGGGGGGGGGGGGGGGGGCGGGGGGGGGGGCGGGGGGGGGGGGGGGGGGGGGGGGGGGGGGGGGGGGGGGGGGGGGGGCGCGCCCCGCCCCCCCCCCCCCCCCCCCCCCCCCCTCCGGGGAGTCAGCAGGGGGCCTCGGCGTGGCAGGCGTGGCAGCAGCGCCCGCAGCTCGCCTCGCAGTTGATCTGGACCCGCTCGCCGCAGCCCTCGCACGGGATGTAGGCGTCGTCGGGAGCGAAGAAGCCGCCCGCGCCGGTTCCGTCGCAGGTGCACGAGTCGGGGGCGGACTGAAGGGTGACGGTGGTGAGCGGCATCTCGACTCCTCGTGGTGGCGTGGCCCGTGGCGACCGGCCGGGCGCTTGCATCGCCCTTTCGGTAATCACTAATGTACCTGAAAGGGTGGGAGGGGTCAATCTTTAGTTGGGTGGGAGTGATGAGGATGAGGGGCCGGACCAGGGGTGCGCCTCGGGGCCGGCGCCCGTCCGGAGCCGGTGGACGGGGCGGTCGGCGGGTGCGGGAGCCGGTCAGCGGCGGCGCAGCGCGATCGCGTCCACGAGCGGCGTTCCGTGCGTCGTGCGTCCGAACCGGGTCACCGTGACCGGCCGCGCCCGGCGCCGCTCCGGCGCGGTGTAGTCGGCGAGCAGCGGCGCGGCGACCGTTGCCACCTCGACCTCCGAGGGGTCGCCGCTCCAGCTCACGGTGAGCATCCGGCCGTGCTTGCGGCGGACTGAGAACCGGACGCCGGGGAAGGACCGTCGCAGCATCCGGCGCAGGTGGGTCGCGGTCTGCGGCAGTGTCAACGCAGGGGCGTAGGTCTGGAACAACTCGTCCGGCCGGAGCACCGGGACGACCGAGGTGTAGCGGACGTGGACGAGGGGCGCCTCGGTCCCGTCAGACGTGCGCAGTTCGTAGTGGGAGGCTGGGGCGCCGAGCAGTGTCGCGGACATGCAGAGCGGGCACGCGCAGGGCAGCGTGATCCAGATACGCCAGGTCTCGTCGTCCACGTGGCGGGTCCAGGTGCCGGAGGGCAGTCGCAGGGCCAGGTAGTCAGCCGTGTGCGGGTCCGGAGCCGGTGAAGTCGTCGCGGTCATGCTCGTGTCCTCTGATTCAGGCGGGGCGAGTACGTTTGCGGTCGGGCTGGTTCCGGCTACAGAGGGGGTGGGCGGCCGGGCGGTGTCAGATGACCCGCATCCCGAGCAAGCGGGGAGAGGCGTCCCGGATGCCGCACCACTCGTCGGCGCAGTCGGAGCACATCTGGTGGGGGCAGCCGCAGTCGTCCAGGTTGTAGACGTGCCATCCGGCGTCGTGTGCCGCTTCGGTGCCCTCGTCCGCGTCGTCGAGGAAGGCGGAGAGTTTGCCGCACTGCCCGCACTCGATCCGGTCGAAGTCGAGGACCTCGATGACGCCGGCGCCCAGGAGGCGGAACGTGGTCTCGATGAGCATGGCGGTCATGGCGCACTCCTCGCGGCGGTGGTTCGTGGCGGCTGGTGGGGGCGTGCTCACCCTCCATTAATCTCTAATGTACCCAAATTGGGGGTAAAGGTCAATGTAAAAGGGTTCTTTGCTGCGGGCGGCTCCCGTGCTGCGGCACGGAGGGCCAGGCTCGGCCTTGCCTGCCATTCCGGAGGCCCGGAGCGTTGCTACAGCCAGGGCCGGCCGTCGTCGGGGCGTACGCCGATCACTCCGGCACGGCCGAGGAGCGTGGCCTCCACCGCGTCGCTGGCGTAGTCCCATCCTTTCCGCCGCGCGGACAGCGACGTAGGTGTAGGAGTGGCCGAGGGCGCAGCTGTATCCCGAATCCGTATGACGCAATGGGCCGCCGCACTCGAAGGCGGTGGGACCGTCCTCCTCGTAGCCCTGGACGAGGCCGTGGCACTGCTCCTGGGGCCCGGCCTGGTCGTCCGGGAGGCTTTCGAGCGGCGGTGTGGCGGGCACGTGGTGCTCTTTGCGGAGGGGACGGGGTGGCGGGCGAGGCTGCTTGAGGGCGGGCTGATCCGGGCGAAGGGAACGCCGAGGCAGGTGCGCCGGAGACGATGTTGAGCGCTTGTCAGCCGCTATGGGCCCTGCCTGCCGCGACCGGGTCGGGCACGGCAAGAGGTGTGAGCCGAAGGGCCATTCCCTCGGCCCGCGTCTCGACGATGAGCACGCCGGTGGTGTGCACGGAGGCATCGCTGCCGATCCGCAGCACATCGTTGGTAAGTGTGCGGACCTCGCTGGCGGACGCCGTGTCCTTGAGCGCACCCCTCATGGTTCAGGAGCCACGCCCGGCGTGCGTCGTCTCGACGCCGTAGCGGGCCGCGAGTGCATAAGCGGGAGTCAGCCGCTTCCAGCCGCCGACCGGAGTGAACCGGAAGCTGACGTTGTCGGCGAAGAGCGTCAGGAGGCCGTTTTCCAGGAGGGTGGCCATGCTGTCCTTCTGGTGGAGCAGCGCAGCGCCGACCAGCTCGACGCTCGCGCCCGCGAGCGTGCCGTCGGGCATCGTGTAGCGATCCATCGGCCGCCAAGTACCGTCGGCGGTGTCCCTGCGCTCGAACGAGTAGCGCGCGGCGAGGTGCGGGATGGACAGGTGGCCGTGGGAGTCGGGCGAGATGAGCGAGGTCAGTGCGATCTCCAGGAGAAGGGTTGAGCGATGCAAATGACGTAATAAAATTGACCATGGATTGGTCAATGAGTACATTAGTAAACGAGGGGCGGTGCAAGCGCCCCGCACCGCCCGCCGCGATTGCACTGGAGACCTTTGTGAACGTCCAACTCCCGCTCCCGACAACGCTCGAAAACCTCGCGGAGGAGATGGCTCAGCATGGGTGGGAGGTCTCCCGGCAGCGCGACTAAGGCGCCGCGCGTGTAGAGGGAAGCCAGCGTGGAGGGCGGCCGTCATGGCCGCCGCGCGCTACACGCTCGAAAAGGGCTGGCTTGCTCGCTTCTACGTGATCGGCTCGGTCGACGACGGCTGGACCGCATGGTTGCGCGTCCGGCGGGCAGGACTGATCCACTTCATCGCCACGAACACCCTTCCTCTCGAAGTGCCTGGCTGGCCGGTCCGAGACTCCAAGTGCCGGTGCGGCAAGCGGGCAGAGCCGACCCAGTGGCGCGCTCTGCACCTGCTGGCGGGTATCCAGCTCGACCGCCTCCGCGACGAGGGCGCAGAGCAGGAGAAGCGGGCGTACCCCTGCCGCCACGACACCCGGCGCTGGCACCTCACCTCCCAGGCCGAGCGGACTTCCGGGCCCTGGCGCGGAGCAGCGGCCGCCCTCTGAGCGGCCCGTCCCGCCGACACCAGCTAACCCACCGCACCGAGGAGCTCCCGAGCATGTCGAGCCGGATTCCCCTGAACACCAACGGCCACGATCTCCTGCCCAAGCGCACCGACGCAGTACACGTCTTTGCGGAGCCCGGCGAAGAGCCGTTCGTGGCGGGCGCCCACTGGACTTGCGCCACCTGCGACGAACGGCCCACGTACGTCCTTCGTGACGGCACCGTTCACGTCCAGGACCCGTGCAAGTACCCGATGGGCATCACCACGGAGATCACCCTTGACGTACCGTCCGGGAAGCTGATCGTCACAGACGACCTGCGCGACGTCTACGAGGTCGACTTCGACGCCGGCGCCTCCTACAACACCGCTCTCGGTCAGGCTCAGGTCGTCGAAGCGATGGCGGCCCTCGGCTGCGCTTACGGACCGGTGGGCAACAGCTGCCCCGGCCTGTACCGCGAGGGGGAGAACAGCTACATCATCGCTTCCCCGATCCTTGACGACGATGACCTGCCCTCCCTGCCGGAGGATAACCGGCTGGCGAGCATCTGCACCGACCTCTGGGCGTACTCGATCGCCGACTTCGAGGACTGGCGGGCCAAGGGCGGCGCCCCCGGGCAGAAGAGGCTCGGCCACTACGCTGTCGTAGACGTCCCGCCGGGCACCTACAAATTCACCCTCCACGTCGGCGAACGCGGATTCGACAAGTACGCCGACGCCACCGTGATCTTCGCGCACATCGAGCGCATCGCCCCGGTCCACACGGCCTGAGACATCGGTGGGCGCCCCGCTGATGCCACGTCCACGCCACCAGCCTGACCACCGCACGCGTCACCGCCCGCGAGCTGGTCCCGGCGCGCGCCCCGTCTTCGCCCACGTCGAGCGCATCGACTGACCCACCCGAGCGTCCCTCCGCAAGGCAACGCCCCCGCATGGATGCTGCCCACCCTCTGTCCCCCGTCAAGGAGCCGCCATGACTCTCCCCGCCGACGACTTCCCATCGCTCCCGCACATCCCCGACCCACTCACCCTGATTGTCGACGACCCGGCCTTCACGTTCCCCTCGGCCTGCGCGGGCGGGGGAGGACTGGCTGGGCTGCGCGTATGGCGGACGGCCGACGACGGTCATCTGGCGATCGTCACCGAGAAAGGCCTCGGCGTGAGCATCACCAACGCGGCCGAGGAGATCGCCGCCGCGCTCACCGCCCGCTTCCGAGGTCCTCTGGTCATCCTGGAGCATTGGCTCCCCGGCGATGGCGCCGACCACGACCGCCTCGACCAGGTCCTCGTACCGCCTGGCCGCGCCCCGCGGTGGCGTCCGGTGTGGCCCGTCCCGCCGGCCAACCACGACCACCCCGCGCACCGGGAGTGGATGCGCACCTGCGGGCACGCACTGCTCACCGCCCCCACCATCTGAACCCAGCCGCGCCCCCGCCCAGACCACGGCTGCCACCTGCTGCGCCAGACCGGTCCGTTCCTGCGCCGCGAAGCAGCCGCTGCCGCGCACCACAGTGTCGCCTGGGGGGGCGTCGTGGCCCTCCCCAGCCGCCACCAGCCCCACGCTCGCCCGGCATAGCGCCGGCCTCGCCCGCTGTGTGCTGCTGCCATGCTGGGTGGTTCCGTGGTGTCCCCGCTACGGGCGGGCCAGGTCCTCGCGGTCGGTACCGGGGGCCGGGCCCTGCGGCTGGCCGCCACCATGCGGTCACAGGGCTCAGCGGCACGTCGGCAGCGCCATCCCTGTCGCGCGGGCACGCTTCGCCCGGCAGGCAAGGAGGGCCAATAGCCGACCGGAGCTCCCGGTGCGTCGACCCTGCTGCGCGCCGGTGTCGGCTTGCGGGTTCGCACCACTCGGTGAGTCCGCGCCTCTCGAACGTGCGCACCTCAGCCCGATGACGCTTAAGGGTTGATGCATGACCGTGCATGCGTTAATATAAAAGAGTCAGCGGGGGTGATCGACCCCGCAGGACGCCGGACAGTCAGGAGCGGCCGCTCAGGACTGTATGGCAGATCCGCAGCTACAGGAGCTGGCCCTTGAGGCATCGAGGGGAGGGGTTCAACTCCCCTCGGATCGCGATGTGCTGGTGTGCCCCCCTCCAGAGGCGAGGTCCCCGTTGAGAGGGCGCGCACCGGCACAGCAGAACGAACCTGCCTGGTTGATCCCCGGTGCGGGTTGAAGGAGGGAGGACGCTCCCTCTGGGACGGTAGCTCAATTGGCAGAGCAACCCTGCGGGGTTGGATGCGGGTTCAAGTCCCGTCCGTTCACGACGTGCCAGCGGGAAGGTGATGCTTCCCCCCCCAGCGGATCCGGTCCGCTGACACGCGTCGCCCAAGGTTCCTGGGGAGGTGCCGACGGCGGCCTCGCCCCGGCCGGGGAAGGTGATGGGCAAGCCCTCGCGGGCCCTACCTGATCCGGTCCCCGGCCGACGGCGGGAAACACACACGCCCCTGTGGAGTAGTCCGGCCTATCTCGCCCCCCTCTCAAGGGGGAGACCGCGGGTTCGAATCCCGCCAGGGGTACCACGCACCGGTGCGGCCTTGGGAAAGGGCGCTCCCGGCGCGGCAAGCGGACCCGTCCGGCCTGATATCACCGGCGCGGGTCGAAGGAGGGGTAGCTCCCCTCTGGAGCTCTGGTGTTGGTAGCACACCCCCGGGTGGGGGAGGAGCGGGATCACGCCCCGCAAGCTCACGGCGTCGTGCGGCCCATCCCTGGTCCCACCCGGGTAGGACCGTGCGGCCCTGGGAACGGCATTGGACGGCTCGCTTCGCCGTCCGGGCCCGGAACCCTCTGACAGGCCGCCAAGGCCCGGAATCCCCCGCCCTTCCGGCGGTGCGCCCGGTGCCGGCCTGCCATGGACCCGGGCCCGGAGCGACGCACGGTGCCTGCCGCATTGCTCCCCACCCCGGTTCGTCCGGAGCGGGCAGCAGCCGCCGTTTCCCCGCTGACGCGCCGCCCCGCGGTGCCCAGAGGCGGTGGTCCCCCGAAGGGGCGCGATCGCCCGACCCCGGCCTGCCGGGACAGGACATGCGACCCGCGCGGCTCCCCACACCGCGCACCGACTCGCTTCCCGTCCCGGCAGGCTGCACCCGCGGAAGGACGCACGACCCGCCCGGTCCGACGAACCGCGCGCCGACTGCCTTCCACCCGCTGTGTACCCCCTCCCGCTTCCCGTGCTGGCCACGGGGACCTGTTCCACCGCCCCAAGGCGGCCTGCCACGGTGCTGACGGATAGGAGTCATGACGCATGGGTGCCTACGACTTCATCACCCCCGGCTCGGGTCAGGACGTCGAGAACGCGTTCTTCGGCGCCAAGAAGGAAGCCGCCTGGGAGTTCGGACACGGGGGATACACCGGGACGATCGCCGAGAAGCGCGACTTCGTGCTGGTCGCGGACACCCCCATGGCAGCCCTTGCCACACCCTGACCCTGTCCCCGCGCGACCTCCACGACCTGCTGAGCGTCCTGCTGGACATCGCCATCGACTTCGGCGACGGCACTCTCTCGGCCGGAGCCTGTGGTTTCACAGAAGCCGACATCCACGAGGCCATCGACCTCCACCAGCACCACTACGGCCCGCTCCTGGACTGTTGACCCCTGGCGCCCGGCTGGGGGTGGGCCTGGAGTCTGCAGGTGCGGGTCTATGTGGTGTCCCCCTGCTGTTTCGCACGTTTGCGGATGCGCCGTGACAGTGCTTGTCCTGCGCCGCCTTGCAGCCCGGTGCTGCGGATGGCCGTCAGCGCCGTCCGGCCGTCGGTTCCGGCGTCGCGGAACTGCGGCGCACCGCTGCGATGAGGCTGCCGAGCCGAGGAGCACGGGATGATGGGCAGGTGAATGCCCTCTTCCTGCTGGCTGCTGGAGTCGCGGCCGGAATGCGCTGCGGTGCTGGTGACCTGTTCAGCGGGCTTTTCGATGGGCCGAGCGTCAGGAGCACAGGTCTGCTGCGTGGTGGCTGGCTCAGCCGGCCCTGGCTGGGGCCATCCTCGTCGCCTGGAGCGCACACCCGAGACGGAGCCTTGCCAACGCCCGGTCGTGGGATGCGGCTGACCAGCATCTACCTCCCCCGCAGTTCGACCCGGACTGGGCGTCCAAGCGCCGGCCCGGACGGTCATTGTGAGGCCGTGACACACCTTCCGATGACAGCGCGGCGACCGCCGGGGCCGCACCGCGCGGCTGCTTCTCCGCCATCTCGGCCCTTCCCCGCATCGCCGTCGCCCGCCCGCCGACCCCGCGTGCCGGACCCGGCCACGTTGTCCCCCGCCCGCCGCCCGCTACCGACCCATCACCGCGCTGCTCAGGCCTACCGCGTCCCCGCCGGGTCCTGGCGGCGCGCTGCCCGCCCGCGCATGCAGCACATGGCCGGGCAGTACAGCTTCGCCACCCCGTGCTGCAGCGAGCCCGTCCCCTCTTGCAGCTGCCGCTGCTGCATGCTGCACACCAGCAGCCGCAGGCCGCCGCTGCACAGTCCCCGGGCACAGGCTGCTGCACGAGGGGCGGGCAGCATCCGGTGCTGCTACACCCTGGCCAGCGGCCGCATCGCTGCACTCCGCTACTCGTCGTTCTCCGCCCGCCTGCCCCGGCGTGAATGTGCCGAGCCGGGCCTGCCCCGAGGCCTCCCGGCGCGATCACCGACCCAGGTCTGCCACCAGGCCACGTGCCGTCGTCCGCCGCCCGGGTCAGGACCGGGCGGCTCCTGCTCGCCCGGCCCAGCTCGTGTCACGCCCAGCGTCACGCCGCCTGTCACGGCCGCTTGTCACGCTCCCTGAAAACTTGCCCTGACCTGCGCAGTTCCCTGCACGGCGGTGCTTCGCTGAGGAGAGCGTGACAGCGGTCCCGCCGCATGCCCACGGGGCCGAGCTGAGCGGGGCTGTCCTGTGACAGTGATCGTTGACCGATTGCCACCGAAGGCTGATGGATGGCCGTTTGTGTCATCGAAGGATGACTGCGCAGGTCAGCACGTCGAGGAACGCCTCGGCACCTGGGCAGCCCGTCAACGGCCCGCACCGGATCCAATGGCAGTCCGTCACTCCTCAGTGGCACGCGGTCACCGTTCGTTGGCACGGGACACTGCCGACCGAGCGAGACCGCAGACGGGCCTCCGATGGCGGGCGCCACAGGTCCCGGCCTCCCAGTGCCCGGCAGGGCAGACCTTCGCCGGCACCCGCCGGAAGCCGACGAGACGGCCGTCTGACAGACCGCCCGTCCGATCCCGGCCGGCCGCACGGGTCGTTGCCCGCCTCCGAGATGCAGCGCCAGCGACGCATCGTCGCCCGCACGCGGCACAGGGCCGGTGCAGCGCGCGGGCGGCAGCGTACCTGGCTGCACCCGCGCTGCTTCCCACCGCTGCTTCACCCGGCGCCTCTGCTACACGCCGAAGTACGAAGTGCTGCTGCTTCCCACCGCCTGCAGCACGACACCGAGGCATGCTGCACCGCTGGCACTGCCGCATCTGCTGCCCGAGCTGCTGGCCCGTCGCTGCAAGCCATGCTGCGTACGCGCGGCCGCGTAATCCGACAGTGCCCCGCTCGCTCGCGGGTGTGGACTGAGCGTCCCGCCGCCTTCATCGACTTCGACAGCGCCGCCGCTCCCGCAGCCCCTCGAGGTCTCGGCTTCGCCGTCCGGCGTTAGGGGGTGCACACAGGTGGACGACGCCGGTGAGCGGGTCGTCCGAGCAGGAGCACGCCCACACCTCGAGCAACTGCTTCGACACAGCTCTGGACTGACAAGACGGCACTCCGCCCACCGCCTCCCACCCGCGCATATGGACCGCAGGAGCCGACCAGAGCAACCGAGGACGTCACGCTCGGTGTCACGCCGGGTGTCACGCTCCCCAGAATCAGGCTCTGACCTGGGGAAACCAGCGTTTCTCGGCCATTCGGGTGTCGGGCGTGACAGCGTGACACCACGTCGAGAAGTTCAGCCTGCCGTCCGTGTCCCGTCTCCGGCGATCTGCTCCCCGTCTCGGACGATCTGGTCCTGCCGAGCCATGCTGGTTGAGATGCCCTGGTCAGCGGCAGAGCGCACGCGGCGCATTCGCGGTTCCGGGACCAGATCCTCTGAGATTCACGGGCTGATTCCGTCTCAACTGAACTGGTCGTCGCAGGGCGCGGCCGCGGCCACGGCGTGATCGTTTGAGACGGGACAGTCCGTCCCGCCGCCCGCGGGCCATCCTGCCGTCCGCACCGGGCCGTTGGCGCCCGCGCCCGCCTGCCGTCCGTCCCGCGTCTCCAGCGGCGCGCCGCGCCGCGGGCCGGTGCCGCGTCGCCCCGCCGTCGCCGCCAGGGCTCGTGCCGCCCGGTGCCGTGCTGCTGCACCCGCTGGTGCTGCTGGTGGTGCCGGTGCTTGTCGCCGTGGCGCCGCCGTTCCGCTGTGGTCTGGCCGTCGTGGTGCTGCTCGCCGCCCCACGGCCCGGTCCCGCTGCTCGCTCGCGCTCGTTGCCGTCTGGACCCGCGCTCGTCGTCGCGCTGCCCGGGCCTCCGAGTCCGGGGTTCCGGACTCGCCCGCGCCGCGGGCCGCGCTGTGCGGGTCCTGCGTCGTCCAGCGTGGTCCTCGGCCCGGCCGTGCGGGTCCGCCTCGCCTCGTCCCGGGCCGCGTCCCCGCCCTGGGCCGTGTGTCCGGCGGCGCCCTGCTCTGCCGCGTGCCGGGCCCGGCGGTTGCCGGCCTCCGAGTCCAGCGTGCCATCCCGTGTCTCGCCCGGCCGTACCCCGCCGTGCTCCGACGTCCGCTGTACCGTACTGTGCCGGCCGCGTCGGCTGCTGCTGGTCCGGAGGAGTGCTGCTGCCCGCGCCCGCCGCGGCCCCCGGCCCCTGAGCACGTCGCCGGCCCCCGGCCCCTCGGCCTGCCGCCTGGCCGCTGCCCTCGCCGCCCGGCTGCTTGGCCGCGTCTAGTGGTCCGCTGTTCCGGGCCCTCCGCTGCTCGCCGTCCGACCGGCCCTCGTCCCCCTTTCCACGAAACGGGGCCCTTCGCCTGCTCGGAAGGCCGAAACCTGCCGCCCGCCCACCAGCCGGGGCCACCATGTCCGGGTACGCCCCGCCGACAAGGAGAACGACGCCGTGATCCGTGCCCATCACCGGCTCAAGGGCGGTGCTGCCCAGCTCGGTGCCACCGGTCCCGGTCTGCCCGGCCCGTTCGGGATCTGGCCTGCCGACGGCGGCCGCGACGAGGAGGACCAAGAGGACGAGCAATGCGCCGGTGACCCGAGCGCCGACGTTGCGTTGTCCCGGTCGACCGCCGGGTGAGTAGTGCGCTGAGCGACGTCGTGGCGGGGCCCGGCGCACGGCACGCGCCTCACGGCCGGACCGGCGCGTCCGTACGGCGGCCGCGCGAGCGCCGGCGCTCGCGCAGGGCCGTCAGCAGGCCGCGCTTGTGCGCACGCTCGACCCGGGTCTCCCGCTTCTCGGCCGTGCGGGACTGGTAGCCGGTCCGCTCGCTGATCCCCAGCGGGGAGATGCCCGCCTCCAGTGCACGAGCCGCCGTCCTGCCGCGCACGGGCGGTCAGCCGGAGCCCTGCCTGGTTGTGCGCGGTGCGCTGCTGGCCGATCTCATCGAGCTCGCGCAGCGCCTGGTCGTCTCCGCGTACGTCTTCATGCCGCCGATCGTGCCCGCCGGGACAGGCCTGCACGGGGAGGGTTCCCGGAGCATGGCGCAGAGCGCGCGCCGCCGCCGTTCACCCATGCTGATCCCTGTCGGTCCCGGCCTCCGCGGCCCGCGCCGCGTCCCCGCCGCCGCTCGTCGCTGTGCTGTGTCGTCCCGCGCCGGCTGCTGCCCTATTGCCGCGCCCGTGCTGGCCCTGGCCGCCCGCCGGCCCCGGCTGGCCGCCGTTGCCCCGCCCGGCCCGCGTCTTGTCGTTCGCTGCTGCTGGCCGTGCTGTGCCGCCGGCCGCGCGCCTCGACCGTGCTGTCCGGCCCCCCGTACGTCGCTGCCCGGTGATGCTGCGTGCCGTCCGGTCCGGCCGCGGCTGTTGTCCTGGGCGGGGCTGCTGCTCGCAGTCGCGCCCACTGCTCCCGTCCTGCTGTCCCGTCCCGGCCCGAGAGCACCTGTGCCGCCTTGCACGCCCTCGCTGCATGGTCCGGTCTGGTCGTCGTGGTGCTGCTGGCTGCGGGGCCCGTGCCGTTGGTGCCGCGTCCTGTGGTCATGTCCGCCCGGCTGGCGCCGCCCCGGGCACTGGTCCCGAGGCCGCTCGCAGACTGTGTCCCGCCGTCGCGGCGGGCGTATCGACAAACCACTTGACCCTTTAAAGTTGACGCATTGTGCACAGTGGAGTACATTAAAGGGTATGGGTGGTGTGGACGCACCCTTGCCCCGCCTTGCGAGCCAACCGGCCAGAGCAAGGAGCAGAGCGGCCCACCGGCGCCCAGCCAGCAACGACCACTCCCGACACATGGAGTCACCCCATGCCCAGCCTCACCGACCTCGCTGTGACCGCTGAGCAGATGCGCGCGGACCTCGCCGACTTCCTCGGCAAGAAGGCCGGTGGCGCGTCCGCTGCCCTGGACCTCCTCCGGGCTATGCACCTGAGTCGGACCGGCTGGGACTTCGCCGCTGACCAGCAGTCCGTCAAATTCCACCTCGAGCGTCTCACCGACATGTCCAGGAATCTTGACCATGCCCAGGTGTGGGTCGCATCTCCCGGGCTCACCGCAGCCGTAGCCGACCACGAGCTGGTGACCAGTTCCGACGGCTACCTTCTGGAAAGCACCGACGAGGCTCCCGCCCCGGTTGGTGTTGTGCTCTTCGCCGATCCGATCACCGGCGCCTCCGACCTCCCGATTTACGGCCTGGCCTGGGAGTCCGAAGGGACCGGGGAGAGCCTCCACCTGGCCGTCACCGCACTGACCAGGGCCTCCGACCTTTACGACACCCTCCCGCCGCGCTTCCTCCCCAGGCGCCGTGACCGCAGCGTTTACACCCCCAACGCCATGGTCCTGGCCGTGTCCCAGGTCAGCACGTCGATCCAGAGCTACGGGCACCACCCTCACTGGGGGGCCGCCCCGGCATCCGTCCTCGTCGGACTCCTCCTGGCGTTCTGGGACCTGCGTCCCGCCTTCGAGCACGACGAGCAGACGGTCACGCAGAAGACCGGCAAGGGCCGCAAGCTGCGCGTGAAGTTCCGTCCGGTCCGCGTGATCCGCGAGACCGCGACCCGGCACACCGGCACCCCGGTCCCCGCCGAACACGAGCACCGGTGGGCCGAGCAGACCCTGCGCTGGAAGGTCCAGGAGCAGTGGAGCTGGCGCTGCCCCAACCCCCACAACCACAAGGCCATCATCGAAGCGGGCGGCTCCTGCCCGAAGGTCAGGGTCCGGGTCAAGGAGCATGTCAACGGCCCCAAGGGACGCCAGCTCGACCCTCGCCGTGCCGCCCGGATCACCACCATCAGCACTAAGGAGAGCGAGACCAGCTGACACCGCACACTTGGCGTGGCCTGCCGTGCCGGGCACCGCCGCGCAGATCGTCGAATACCTACACGACAGGGGGTATGCCCCCGCAGGCAGCGAGAGGGCGCGCGGCAGCGCGGATGGAGCCATACCCGCCAAGGCGGGGCAGAAGGGACCGGCCCCAGGTGACCCGAGCGGGACCCGCCCGTGCTGCGTCGCCCGGTCCGCTGCTGCTGCCCCCGCTGTGCCGTTCCGCCGCTCGGCGGCCGGGCCACCCCTGCCGCTGGCCGCCGTCCCGCCGGGGCCGTGAGTATGTCGGCACCGGCGGGTCCGTCCGCCCTGCTCGGGTCTCCGGCCGTGGTCCGTTCGGTGCTCGTTCGGCGCCCGGAAGATCTGCTGCTCACCGCTGCGCCGCCCACCCGGTCCGGCGCCGTCCCGCCCCCGGTCATCCCGCACGACGCCGCGCTCGGCCGCCCGGGCCCGCTACCGTCTCGCTCTGGTTTGCTCCGCCCGAGCCTGCCTCCATCCCGCCCGGCGCCTCGGCACCGCCGCGCCCCGGCTGCCGGGCCGCTCTCACTGCTTGCGGTTCCGCCGGTCCCTCCGTATCAGCATCGGTGGCCTCCTCGAGGTTGCCGTGCAGGACTGGCCGGCGCTGCCGGTCACCGTGCCGCGTCCCCACAGCGGCGCCGAGGAGCGTCCCACGCCAGCGCCGGGCAGAGCCTGAACCGCCCCGGCGGGTGCGACTGCTCCTCGTGCTTCCCCGGCTGCGGGCCGGGGTGCCCGCGTCTCGCCCGCGCCCCGGCAGTACGCGACGGTGAGCCGCTACGGTGAGCGGCGCGCCAGGTAGCACGTCCGGCCGACAGGAGAGCAACGATGACCACCCCCGCGGTGACCGCCCGTTCAGTACCCGATCTCACGAACCTGGGGATCGAGTTTCACCACCGCCACCGCCTGGCCGACCCCGGACAGGGTCTTCAGGAGTGGCACATCCGCGTCCTGGACGACGAGCGTGAGGTGGGCAGCCTGCGTGCGGCCCGCTGCCTGTACTACAGCGCCGGCAATCTGGCTGAGCGGATGACCGACCACGGCGGGCTCTGTGCCCTCGCCGCCGGCCGACTCCTGACTCCGGACGGCGGCCTCACGCACGAGCTGGAGGAGGCCGTCGAACAGCCCGGCAACTTCCTGGTCCTCGACCGGCTGGACATCCAGGCCCCCTTCGACGAGCAGACCGTCGTCACCGCCGTCGTCGCCGAGGCCATCGACCGGCTGACCGACAACTACTACGCCGTCGTCCTGCCGCGCACGGGGCCGGACGCCGACACGGGCACGCGCCTGCTCGCCCGGGCCGCCACCGAGCTTGCCGCCGAGGACTTCGACGACGAGCTCCAGCTCATCGACACCTGCCTCGCCAAGCCAGAAGAAGCCGCGGCCCGTGCCCGTGCCCGTCTCGTCTCCCGTGTCCGACACCCGCACCTCGACGAGGAGGACGAAGAGGGATGGCCGGAAGAGGACGACGAGGGCGTACTGACCGCCCGCACGGCCGCCGTGCTGCGCCTCGCGGGCGAGGAACTGTCCGCTCTGGCCTGGCAGGAGGTGACCGCGCTCGGTGACGAGCCCCTGCCTCGTGGAGTTGGCGGGGTGTTCGGCCTGCTCCCGGCGATCACGCTGCGCTGCGGCGAGCAGTGGCGCAGGCAGATGGCCCGGGCCTTCGATGACCTGGCCGGCGACCTTCAGGCGGCGGACGAGACCTGGACGGGGCCTCGGTGTACGGGCGAGGAGATGGCTCTCCACCTGATGATCGACCGGGCCCGGTCGATCACGGCCGACCGCCCGAACGCCGTGCGTGCTCTCGTCGCCGACCTGCCCCAGAACAGCGCCGACTACGACTGGCAGGGCTGCTCGGACTACCTCTTCGAGGACCACGACGTGTTGATGCTCTTCGACGCCCAGCTTGACGGCATGGAGGCCCCGGACAGCGACATTCATCAGGCCATGGGCATGGTGAGCCTCGCAGCCGACGAGTGGTTCGAGCCCTTCAGCGCGGACAACGCCCGAGACCCTGACCGCGGGTTCCGCCTTTGACGATCTGCCCGCCCGTCACCCCGGCCACCGCCCGCCAGCCCCGGTAGCGCCGGCCGTGCGCCGCCCCGCGCACGGCCGCGCACCCTGGCGACAAGAACGCGCTCCTGCTGACCACCCGCCTCCTCACCCACCCTGCCCGCACGTTGTTCCATGCCGCGCAGGCCATGACCGAGCACCCGGACAAAGAGCCCATCGGTGGCCTTGTGCTGGGCGCTGTTCGAGACCGGCGTCTTCGACGTCCTCCAGGACTGACTCTGCCTCGCCCGCGTAGCGACCCGCCTTGAGGGTAGGGCTTGCGGCGCAAGGGTCTCCTCAAACAGCACACCCCCGCAGTCGGCCAGGCTCGGAGAGAGGTCGGCCGTTTGTCCCCGCCCCTGGAGGTTCGGGAGGAGGCGACGGTAGCCGTGACCGTCCTCTACAGTCCGCGCCCATGACGACACACTCCTTCTCTACCCGCTCCGCACCGCCGCTCGACCTGGAGCGTGTCCGGACCGAAGCTATCCGTGCCCGCGCTGCCTTCGAAACCGGCCCGCTCCCTGAACAGCTCCCGCACTTTCCACGCGGGGCGTGCCGGCGCTCCTCGCTCGCTCTCGCCGCTCACCTGCGCCACAGGGGCCTGGGGGAGTGGGAGTTGTGTACGGGCGTCCGTCAAGAGGACTCCTACACCTTGACCCATGCCTGGCTCGAGCGCGGCGGCGTCCTGCTCGACATCACCGCCGACCAGTTCCACACCTACGGTCTGCCACTGCGGGCGGGCCCTGTTCTCCTGGGGACCGACCGTAGCTGGCATGCCCAGTTTGGATGCCCCAACCGGCATCCGGCTGTCCCGTTCGAGGGCGACCTTCCCACCCTCGCCGTCACCGCCTGGTTGACCGACGCGCTGTACGCCGGAGAGTGAATGGCCCCGAGGCTCCGGCCCGGTCCTTGGAGCCGTTCCGTTGCTGGCCGTTGTCTGGTCCCCGTTTGGTCCTGGTCCGGTGGCTGCCGGGGGCTGGTCACCTGGCGGCGTGCGGTGAGCCCGCCCGCCGTCGGGCTGCCGGCGCTTGTCTGTTCGCCGGCCTCGGCCGGGGAGGTCTGGTGTCAGACCTGTGCGGCAGAAGGGTGACGGTCCGTACTCTGGCGGCACCGTACCGTCACAGCGTAAGGGACAGCTCGTGGGACGCCAGAAGCAGAACAAGCCCCGCCGCCCGGCGGGCGGCTCCTTCCTCGTCCGGGACGCCCTCGACGTGGACATCCCCGGTCTCTGCGCCGTGATGCCCGAGGCCTTCGGGTTCATGGGCGGCGCCCCGTGGGCGGGTCCCGGCTACATCGCGCAGGGGCTGGAGTCCTGTGCCGCGGGCCTGTCCGGGCGCCAGCGGATCAAGGTGGCGCTGGAGGACTCGCTCGTGGCCGGCGGCTCCTACAGCGGGCTGGCCCTCGCCGACGACGGGCAGACGGCGCACACCCAGCTCGGCGTCATCCACGGCATCGCGGTCCGGCCCGACCGCCGCCGCCGCGGGGCCGCGTCCGCGCTGCTCACCGCCTGCGAGGACTACCTGGGCGACGAAGGCGCGCGCGTCATGCTCGCCGAGGTACGGCCCCGCTCGGTGGGGTTCTTCGCCGCCCGCGGCTACGGGACCGCGCCCGGCCCGGCACTCCGCATCCCCACGGCCGCGGGGACGTACGTGCACCGGCAGACCACCCCCACCACGACCTTGATGTGGAAGAGCCGCTCGGCGGCGGTGAGGCTGGACGGCACGGTCATGGTGGGCCTGCTCGACACCTGACTCCGCCGCTACGCTGCTCCAGGCGCCGCGGCTGTCCCTGGGCCCCGGCCACCTCGACGTAAAAAAGTTGACAGAGGCTGGGGGTGTGAGTACTGTGGTGCGTGTAACCCCTGGGGTGCTGTCACTGCTCTGCTTGTTCTGCACACAGTCCGGGGGAGTGCTATCCGCCCGCGTACGGGGTGGAGGCGAGGGTCAGGCGTCCGGATCGCCTGGCCCTTTCGTTTTTGCAGGGCTGACGCTTCGCCCATCCCTCGCCGCCCGCCTCCACCGCCCCGGCCGCTGGCCGCTGGTCCGGCTCGCCGTCCCGCCGGACAGGGGCAGGCGGCACAGCGCCTGGGGCGACGAGCACGGACGGCCAGCGCCGGCCCGGCGGACGGCGGGCCGGGCCCCTTTCCGGGCGTCCGGGTCGCTCGCGTCGTTGCCCGGCCGTCGTACCGTCGCTCGGGCCGGGCAGCCGGTTCGTTCCGCTCGGCTGCCGAGGTCGCCGTCCCCGCCCTCCGGCCCGGCCCTGCCTCTGCCCTCACCTCCGGCGCCCCGCCGTCGTCCCGCCTCCTCCACGCTTGGCCGTCCTCGCCCCGGCCCATGCCCGCCGCCGGGCCCGTGCCGTGACGGTCGGGGGGCGAGGGGTGCATGTACCGGTGTGGGCAGGCTCTGCTGGGCGGACGTGGTGGAGCGGGCCGCCGTCATCGTGACCGGCTACGACGCGGTCGGCGGCTGCACCTTGCGCCAGGTCTACTACCGGCTGGTGGCCGAGGCCGCCCTCCCGCACACCGCGCCGGCCTACCGCCGCTTGTCCGCGCGCCTCGCGCAGGCCCGCCGCCTGGAGGGGTTTCCCGATCTGATCGACCCGCTGCGTGAGGTCCACGTCCCGCCGGCCTGGCCGGACGCCGGCGCCTTCCTGCGTCAGGCGCCCGCCTGGTTCTGCCTGGACCACACCGCCGGCCAGGCCGCGGCCGTGTACGTGGCCTGCGAGAAGGACACCCTGCGCGCCCAGCTCACCGGCTGGCTGGAGAAGACCGGGATCCCCGTTCTGGTCGTGCGGGGGTTCGGCAGCCAGAGCTACGTCCAGGTCGTCCGTGAGCGCACTGCCCGCGACCCGCGCCCGGCCGTGCTGCTCTACGTCGGGGACTTCGACGCCTCCGGCGCCGACATCGAACGCGACTGGGTGGCGCGTACCGCCTGCTGGGCCTCGGTGGAACGCGTGCTGCTCACCCACGACCAGGTCCGCGGGCACGAGCTGCCGCCGGCCGGGGGGAAGCCGGGCGATCCCCGCTGGCCGGCGTTCGCCCGCCGCTACGGGCTCGATGCGAACCGTCCCGTGCAGTGGGAGGTCGAAGCACTCGATCCGGCCGAGCTCCGGCGCCTGGTCGCCGCCGCCGTCGCCCTGTACATCGACAGCACGGTCCTTGCCGCCCGCCTGGCCGAGGAGACGCGACAGCGCGCACGGCTCCGCGCGGTCCTCGACGAAGCAGGGCGCCGGCTGGCGGGGGAGGACCCGGCGGACGGCGCCGACATGTGATCACCCCACCTGCCCGCCCGCTCGCGTTCACCGGCCCGCCGGGGCGCGAGGGCTCCATCGTCCGTCGACCGCGGCGCCCTCGCCCTGCTGCTCACCGGCCGGCACGCCCATATCGCTGCTGGTGGTGGAGTTGTTCGGCGTTGTTCGGCCGTATCCGTCGTTCCGCGCTTCCCGGCCCGGTTGCGGCTCGTCGAGGGCCAGTTGTCCGACGTTGTGCGATGCCGTCCTCGCTTCCGTTCTGACGACGCCCCCGTGGGGGTCGTGCCCCGGCCGTGCCGACTGCGCTTGGCCGCCGCCGGTCAGTGGGAGCCGGGCATGGGCGCGGACGCCGGCCCCGGCGGGCCCCGGCTCTGCCGGGCCCGAGCAACTACGCGGCGCACCGCGCACCGCACCGTGGTGTCCCCCCTCTGGCCTGCATCATCCGGCGCAACTTCTCCAGACGGAGACGGACGGCGACCGCCTCGTCATGGGCCCGTGCGGCTCGGCAAGGCTGCCGGCACCGGGCTGTCGCACCCGAGTTCTGACTGGGCGCCCGGACGCGCGGACCGGTGTGGCCGGGCAGCGGCAACAGCCCACGCCCGTCGGCGCCGCGGGAGGAGCAGGTGCGCGAGGACGAGATCCGGCACCCGGCCCTGGACGGCGTGCGCTGGCCGGTGATCGGCGTGCGGGTGCGCCGCGAGGACTCCGGCCCGCGGGCGGCGTCCTGGCGGCCGGCGCCGCGCGCGGTGCTCCAGGAGGTCCTGCTGCCGAGCACGTGGCCGGAGTTGGAGCGCCTCGCCGAGATCCCCACCGGCCGCAGCCGGGC
>NZ_JBIAHR010000030.1:0-100465 GCF_042870695.1 Streptomyces sp. NPDC006384 | reverse complement strand
CGGCTGGGCGGCCTGCTTCCCCTCGTCACCCGCCACCACCTCAACGTCGCCCTTCAGTGTGAACGCAGCGCACGGCAGGGTCAGGCCCGGCCGGTCCCCGCTGCTCACCGATGAACGCGAGCCGGCCATGCGTCCGGGCGGCCTGGAAGCTTGTCCCCACCGGAAGGACCGGAACCGACTTCCCTCCTGGCCGAGCACTGTGGTGCTGAGTCGGCCCAGGGCGGCACGCTCGTCTGCGAGGCTGAGCGCATGAACCCCGTCGACGAGTGCCTGTCCATCCCGTACGAGGGACTGCCGCCCGGCCTCCAGCCGAGCAACCTGCACTCCGAGTGCCGCCTCCGAGACTGGCGCCCCGAGCCCAGCCAGCCCGCCCTGCACCCGCGCCGCACGCTTTTGCAGCGCCTGCTCGGTCTGGACTGACGCGGCACGGACCGAAGGCGTCCACCGCGAGATCCAGGACCGCCGCGCCATGCCGTGAGGCCGTACTTTGCAAAGTGAGGTGCGCGACATCGAATATCAGTACGCATCTGTCGGTATCGGCAGATACGGTCGAACCGCGTAGATCACCAAGGGGAGGGCGCCATGGAGGCTGTCACCACAACGAGCCGCGTCGGGCGCCCACCGGGCATCCGGACCGGTGACGACGGGCTGACCGATCGTCAGCGGCGCATCCGGCGCTGCATCGCCGAGTCGATCGAGACCAGGGGTTACCCGCCGTCCATGCGTGAGATCGGCAAGGCGGTCGGGCTGACCAGCACCTCGTCCGTCGCACACCAGCTGCTTGCCATGGAGAAGAAGGGCGTCCTGCGACGCGCTCCCCACCGACCCCGTGCCTACGTAGTTGCCGGAAGCGAAACGCCATCGACGATCGGACCAAACCCTGCTGTGGTCCACGCCCCGCTGGTCGGCCGCATCGCCGCCGGCACACCGATCACGGCAGAGCAACACGTGGACGACGTGTTCCCCCTGCCCCGCCAAGTTGTCGGCGACGGCGACCTCTTCGTACTGACCGTGGCCGGCAGCTCCATGATCGACGCACACATCACCGACGGGGACCAAGTAGTCGTCCGCTCGCAGCCCGACGCCAACAACGGTGACATCGTCGCCGTCATGATCGACGGGGAGGCCACCGTGAAGCGCCTCAAACGAAACGGCACGGACGTCTGGCTGATGCCGGAGAACAAGGACTACCAGCCGATATGCGGCCGCGAGGCCACCATCCTCGGCAGGGTCACCGCCGTGATGCGTCGCCTGTAGAGTCCGGCAGGAAGACGGATGGGACTGCCACGTCCCCGGCCGTCAGACACCTTCCGGGGCCAAGGACGAGGGGAGTTAGTCCCGGATATCGGCCCGGCGGACCAGGGTGGTCATGTTGACGGTCGTCTTGACGGCGTGGAAACCGGCCGCTTCGTGATGAGGCGCGATGGAGTGGCGAACGATGGCGTGCAAGTCCCGATCGTGACCGAAGTGCTTAACGGCAGCCAGGACCAGCTCGTCCGCCGCGTCGTCGTGACCGGGGAGGGTGTAGAGGCTTTCGAGCATGGTGCGGCGGGAGCGATTGGCGCTCTGGTTGACAGCGCAGAAGCCGCGGAGTTCGCCGTCCGGTGTCTTCAGGATGATCCAGGTCTTGGTGTCTTCGTCCCAGGGCACACCTCCGAGGGCTTTGTGAACTTCGTGGCGGGCGAGGTAGGGGCCGAGGGTGGGATAGAACGCGGGGTCCTGGTTGGTCAGGAGAACGGGGTCGGGCTGAGCGGGCACAGGGTCCTCCAGGTGTCGGACGAAGATGTCGGTTCAGGCGAAAGAGAGGGCGTAGGACGGCTCGCGGGCGCAGCGGGCGCAGACGCGGCCGGGAATGCCGTTGGAGTCGGTGGCTTCGTGGCCGCGGCCGGGGCCGTCGCAGTTGTCGCAGGTCCTGCGCTGTGGCGGTACGGGAGGTGTGGCGGGGGTAGTGCAGTTGGGCCAGTGCTCGACCTTGGCGTCGCGTCCGGCTCCGACGAGGTGGCCGCCGCCGGGGGCGATGTCCGTTCCGCAGTCGTGGCGGCAGGGGGCGGTGCGGCGGTTGGGGCGCTGCGCTTCGGCGAGGACGACGGGCGGTGCGCCGGGAGCGGGATGGGCGCTGAGCAGGGCGGTGGCCTTGGTGGTGACCTGCCGGCCGAAGGCGGAGGCGGCGCGGATGTAGTGGCGGGTCCACAACGGAGTGAGGGCGCCGTCAGGGGTGAGGAGTGCGATGGTGAGGTGTGCGTCCTCGGTGGTGTACCGGCGGCGGGTGCGGGCGTTGACGGCGGTTCCGGTGGCGGTCTTGTCGGCGGTCAGCAGCAGGGTGCCGGCAGGGAGGGCGATGTTGTCGCCCGGGTTGAGCCAGTGGCCGGGTAAGGCATCAACGCCAGTTCGGCCAGGGTAGACGGCGTCGAGGGTGCGCCGCCAGGAGGTGTGCCGCATGCCGTCGGGGATCGGTGGGACGGTCAGGCGTACCCAGCCGTTGGGGACACGAGCGCCGGGCACTGGGCGTCGGCCGGAGTTCCGGCTCATGACTGCTCCCTGGAGGTGCTGAAGGGATCGGTGTCGGTTTCCCAGGCTTCGGAGAACTCCGTGTCGGCGAACGCGGCGGCGAGTCCGCTGACCTGGGCGAGGCGGGTGACCTCGTCGGGCTGCATGCCCAGATGCTTTTCGAACCAGGCGAAGCTCTTCCGTTCCCGCAAGAGCTGGAGGACCATCTCGGACAGGCCTTCGATGGTGTGCACGCCGCGTGCGGCGTTGTGGCGGATGGTGGCGGCCTGGCGGTCTTCCAGGGCCTCGCGGTCGGTGTTGATGACGGTGACCGGCAGGTAGCCGTGTACGCGTTCGGCCACCGCGGGGGCGTGCTTGCCGATGAGGTGGCGGTGGAAGCCGTCGACGACTTCGATCGGCGCGGCCGGTGTGACCGTGCCGTCTTCGGCAGGTTCGGACGGGGCGTTCGCGGCGCTGGCGTCTCCAGGTCGCCAGGCCACGATGGGCTGGGTGAATCCGTCCACGGTGATGGAGTGCTCAAGGAGGTCCATCTGCCGGGGGGCGACCGCGTTGGGGTTGTAAGAGTTGCCCTCGACGGTGTCGGCCTTCTCCCACAGCACCAGGTCCACGGGCTCGCTGCGGAATGGACTCTGCTCGTGCAGGAGTGTGCGAAGGGCGTTGAGGGTGGTCACCCGCTCGTCGAGGGGGAGGTCGGCGAGCGCGTCGATCAGGGGCCGGGCGGCGTCGATGATCTGGGCGCCGGTGCCGTGGGCGGGCGGTGGTGGCGTACGGCGTGCCGGGCTCTTGGCGGGCGTCCGCCTTGCTGGAGCCTGGTCCGGCAGGGGGATGTGGAGGGCGGTCTGCTCACTCACGGCGTGGTCCTTGCGGGGCGTGGTCGTACCGGCGGCGGGGGCGATGCCGGGGGGAGTGGTTTCGGGGCGGTCAGACGGTGCCACGGAGCCTCCACTCTTCCTTCTTGATCTGCATCCGCTTCCTGTACTCCGCGTAGGAGTTCTTGCTCTTCGGCGGGGCCATGGAGAATTCCTTACACCAGTAGTCGTAGGACAGCAGCATCTTGACGATCCGCTTCCAGGAGGGGGTCTTCTTGTCGAAGGGCCCTTCGTCGGGGATGACACCGTCGGTGTAGCCGTTGTTCTTCTGGTGCCAGCGGATGAAGACGGCGATCTTGATGCGGAAGTGCTCGGCGGTCTCGGGCGGCATGGAGGCCAGCAGGTTCTGGGCGAACTGCTCCCAGGTGATGGAGTCGGGCTTGGTGACCTTGATCCGGCCGCTGACGTTGCCGATCTCGCGGGCGGTGCGGGCGCCGAACTCGGCGCCTTGGACGCGGGCGGCGACCATGCCCCAGGTGTGGGGCTCGATCAGCTGGTACAGCCACAGGCCGCGTTTCTGGTCGTCGCCGTAGGGCTGGCACAGCCGCATCTGGTGCAGGGTGAGGCCGGCCTGGTGCATGCGGTCGTAGACCGCGTTGTAGGGGACGTGGTGACGGCCGTTGAAGGCCCAGATGTCCTCGACGCGCCAGTCGTAGATGGGGTAGCCGTTGAAGACGCGGGCGCTGATCATCGTGGTCCACGGCAGGTCGTCGTGGCGCTGTTTGCGGCGGCTGGCGATGGTCCGGTAGCGGTTGAGGGACTCCTGGGTGCGGATGCCGACGAGGCAGGCGGTCATTTTCCCGCCGTGCTGGCGGGAGTACCAGTCGCCGAATTTCGGCACGAAGTCCTCGAACTCCATGCCGTACTCGTAGAAGTCGAAGTAGCCTTGGTCGCCGATGGCCTCAGGGGGACGGGGGCGGACCCAGGCGTCCTCCTTGCCCGGCTCCCAGCACGTCCACTGCGGCTCGAAGCTGCTGACGGCGTTGCGGAGGTTGATCGGGAGGGCGACCCAGTAGACGTCCAGGACGTCCTCGTGCCGTTTGAGCATGAGGCGGATGTAGTCCTCGGTGAGCTGGTACTGGGCCTCCAGGTCGACGATCAGGACGCCGAGGCGGCGGCCACGCCGGCGAGCCTCGTTCGCGGCGAGCTCCAGCAGGACACCGGAGTCCTTGCCGCCGGAGAACGACACGTACACGCACGGGAAGTCGGTGAAGAGGCGGGAGATGCGCTGACGGGCGGCGGTCAGGACATCCATTCCAAGGCCGCGGCGAGCCATGCCTGTACCTCCTTCTCGGTGATCTCGACGATGTCGCCCTCGGCGGTGACCCGGACGAACGCGCGGTGCTCGGCGGTGACGCGGGCGCGCCGGCCCAGACGGCTGCGCACCGAGCGCCAGTCCTTCGCCGGGGGCCCCAGGGGACGGGAGACTTCGTAGACGCGGCGGGGCCGTAGGGTCCAGGCGTCCAGGACGCCGCGGTGTCCGTGGGCGTCGGCCTGGTCGTAGTCGGTCTGCGGGCGCAGGAACTTTCGGGCCAGGCCGTGGCGGGGGTCGTGGCCGGTGATCTCGGCGACCCAGCCGCGGTCCCCGCAGATGCGCTCGACGACCGCTCGGGCGAGGAAGGTGCCTCCGTCGGGCCGGGTGGCGAGCGCCTGGTCGAGCTCGGCGGCCAGCAGCGGGGCGGCCTCCATCCAGGTCGCGGCCCGCACCAGCGCGAGGGTGGCGCCGTTCCGGGTGGTGCGGGTGTCCAGGACGTGCGTGAGGACGGTCATGTGGCCGGTATCGGCGAGGATCCGCCCGCCGGGCAGGCCTTCGGGCAGCGCGGGCTCGCCTGCGGCGGGGGTGTGCTGGATCCGGCGTACCTGGCCCGGCATCCAGTCAGTGCTCTCGCGGGCGGGGACGCGGACACTCCAGCGGGGCAGGCCGTCGACGGGGAGCGCGCAGTGGCCCGGGGTGTGGTGGGGGCCGTGGTCCCAGTAGCCGGTGCCGGCGGGGATGGTGGTGCGGCACTCCAGGCACCAGGTGGCGGCGCGCAGCGGCGGCCCGGGCAGCGGCTGGTCGGGGCAGGCGCGGTGGACGGGCCGGTAGCGGCCGGGCGCCCCGGGGGCCGGGGCGAGGAGGCCTTCGCCGGCGCTGACCCAGCCCGAGCAGTCCGCGCAGCGGCCCGCGTCCGGGTTGACGCCGAACGGGGGGACGGGGCAGGGACGGCAGGTGGTGACGTGCCCGGCCGGGGTGCGGTGCGCCAGCCCCTGGCCGGTGGGCAGGGCCTGGCCGCAGGCCCTGCAGACGGCGGGAGCCGGGTTCGGCTCGGCGAGGACGCGCACCATGTGGCCGGCGGCGTCGCCGGCGAGGAGGGCACGGAGAGCGTTGATCTCCCGGGGGCCGAGCGGGCTGCGCCGCTGCCACCGCCCGGCTTCTTCCGTCCCGTCCGGGGTGACGCGCAGGGCGGTGATCGTCCAGCGGCGGGGCGCGTCGTGGATGTCGACGGCCAGGACGAGGGCGCCGTCGGAGAGCACGGTCCGGGCGCCGGGGGTGAGCCACATGCCGTCGAGATCCCGGACGACGCGGGCCCGCGTGGAGATGGCGGTGATCATCAGCCGCCAGCCGGACATCGCGCCGGGGGCCGGGCCGGGGATGTCGGCGGGGACGGACGGCGCGGCGCGCTCGGCGATGCGGGTGCGGTTCACTCCTGCTCCAGGGAGGGGCGGTCCGCGGCAGGGTCGGCGGTGCGGCGGGCGGGCCCGCGCTGTCCGGGGCGCCGGCGGTGGGGCCACCAGGCGTGGACCTCTGCGTAGTGCCAGCGCTTGTTGTCGGTGCCGGGGGCCGGGCGGGGAGCGTTGGGGTCTCGGTGCAGGGCCCGGTAGAGGGTGTCGTCGCGTACGCGCAGGTGGAGGGCGAGGTCGGTCAGGGGCAGCGGGTCGGTGGTGACCTCGTCGGGGTGTTGGGCGACGCCATCGCGCGGCGCCTTGAGCGCGCGGGCTCGGGCGACGGCGGCTAGGTGCTCCTCGATCAGTTCCCGGTCGTAGCCGATCTCCCGCTCCACCCATTCCAGGCCCTTGTCGGCGACAAGGCGGTCGATGAGCTCGGAGAGGGTCTCGCGGGTGGTCATGGGCCCTGACTCGTGGGGATGGCTGCGGACCGGTCGATGGTATCGCCGTCCCCCGCACAACAGCGTTCCCGTCGTCACACACAGCGGCCCGGGCGCTGGCCGGTAGCGGAAGCGGCGCATCAGGAACGGACCTCCGGCGGTCGAGGAGACAGGGCGTTCACGAAGCCCAGAGGTAGCACAAATAAATTGGCAAGTCAGCTAGCTTGCCATTTTTTTGGTGGGCTGTCAGGGTGCATGGCGACGGATTCACATCGCGCCGTTTCAGGCGCCGACGAAGGAGGGGCTGTGGCGGAATTCGACCTGCTCACACAGCCGTGGCTGCCGGTCGTGACCGACAACGGGCCCACACGGGTGTCCCTGCGCGAGGCGCTGGAACGAGCACACGAGGTGCAGCTGGCCGCGCCGGATCCGGAGCACGCCGCGCTGCTGCGCCTGCTGCTGGCCCTGCACGCGGCCGCGGACCGGCCCCTCGGCCAGGAGCAGTGGGACGCCGCCTGGCGCGCGCCCACCCTGGACTCCGACCGGATCGGCGCCTATCTCGATGCGCACGCCGACCGCTTTGACCTGCTCAGCGACGCCCGCCCGTTCTGGCAGTCCGCCCACGTCACCGAGGCGACCCAGGACGTGCGGGGTCTGGACGTGGCGGCCTGGAGCTCGGGCGCCCCGCAGTTCGCTTCGCACCTGCTGGCGGAGCCCGGCCCGCTGGACGCGGCCGATGCGGCGGTGGGCCTGGTGATGCTCCAGGCCTGGCACCCGGGCGGGATCCGCACCGGGCACCCGGCCGACCCTGCCACCCGGGCCGGGAAGGTCTACGGCTCCAAGCCCGGCCCGCTCAGCACGATGACCCACCTGCGGATCACCGGCACCTGCCTCAAGGACGAGCTGCTCCTGAACTGCCCGCCCGGCCCCCGGGCAGCGGGCGACCACCCGGTGTGGGAGCGGGAATCCCCCACCGCGCCCCTGCGGAAGCGGGAGCCGGCCGGGCCGCTGGACTGGTGGACCTGGCCAACCCGCCGGGTGCGGCTGTTCGCCGACGACGCCGGCCGGGTGAGCAGGATCGCACTCCACGACGGCGACCGGCCCGACAGCCCCGACCAGTGCGCGGCGCGCCTTGACCCGGGAGCCGCGCTCACCGGACGCGGGACACGGCTCACGGTCTGCGACGGCGCCGGACACCTCCTGCCGTGGGTACCGGCCACCCTCCTCGATGACTCCCGCGCGGACGCCGGGGACTGCGCGGTCCTCGACCACGTCACCGCGGCCGCCGAGCGCGGCGCCCTGGCGCCGGAGATGCGCATGGAGGCGGCCGTGCTGCGGGCCGAGCACACCACCGGCCACCGCGCCGCCCTGTCCGGGATCATCCACCTCAGCGCCCCCCTCGGCATGGCCGGCGTGCTGGCCGACCCCGACCGGCGCACCCGGCTGGTGGAGGCCGCCCGACTGCCCTGGCAGGTGCAGAGGGAGATCACGCACACCGCCGCCGACACCCTGGGCCTGCTGGCGAAGACGGTGCAGTCCCGCGCAGACCTGTCCCTGGCCCCCCACCTCACCGCCGGCTGGGAGGAGTTCACCGACGACCCGGACGCCGAGACGGACCGTTGGTGGGAGTGCCTGGCGCGCGCCGCGCGGCAGGTCGCCGGGTCGAAGGGCAGCGGCAGCCGAGCCCTGTCCGCCGCCCGGATCTACGTCGCCGCGCTCGGCGCCCTGGAAAGCAACGCCCCTGCCACCACCACCGCAGAGGACCTGCTCGTATGACCACACCCGTCCCCCAGAACCCGATCCGTACCGCCGTGACGGTCCGCGACGTCACCGACCACCTGCTGACCGGCCTGCAGGCCCGCCTGGCCCGGGGCATCGACCGGGGGGAGAAGGCCCGGCTCAGCCGCAACGACCCGCCCGGCGCCCCCGGCCTGTGGCTCTCGCTGCGGCTGGAGGACCTCCACGGCAACGCAGGCCCCGGCCTGAGCGAGCAGGACTACGTCGCGGCCGCGACCGCGGTGACCGCCACCGCCCAGCTGTGGGCCCGCACCGACATCCCCCACGTCCGCTCGACCGCCCAGCGCGTCACCGTCCTCGGCCACGTCGTCGCCCGCATCGTGCTGGACCGTCCGACCGCCGAGGACGACCTCGCCCGCGTCCTGCGCTGCCACACCCTCGACGAGCTCCTGCCCCGCCTGCGGCCACTCCTGCGCGACGCCGCCCGGCTCGACTTCGCCCAGCTCGCCGCCGACCTCTACACCTGGCAGCAGCCCGACGGCCCCCACCGCACCACCCAGCAGTGGGCAACCGCCTACGCCCGGGCCAAGAACCGCGCCCACCGCGCCCCCACCACCCGCTCCTGAACCGCACCACCGAAGCGAAAGGCACCCTCAACCATGAGCGTCCACCTCGTCCTGCACGCCCTGCAGACCCTGCCCCCCAGCAACATCAACCGCGACGACCTCGGCACCCCGAAGACCGCCATCTACGGCGGCGTGCCGCGGGCCCGGGTCTCCTCGCAGTCCTGGAAGCGCGCCATGCGCACCCACTTCACCACCGCCGGCCTCGTTCCCGCCCAGGACCTGGCCGTCCGGACCCGCCACGGCATCAGCCTGCTCACCGCCGCCCTGGGCCCCCTGTGCCCCGGCCTCGACGAGGAGAAGACGGCCGCCATTGCGGAGAAGGTCCTCATCGCCGCCACCGGCGCCAGCCCCGACACCGCAGCCCGGCGCCCGGACACCGCCGCCCCCGCCACTAAGGAAATCCTCTTCCTGGGCCGCCGCCAGATCGACCGCCTCGCCCACCTCGCCGCCGACGGCGCCGCCGACATCACCGCCTACCTGAAGACCAAGGCCAACGTCACGGCCCTCAAGCAGGCCGTAGCGTCGAAGGACACGGTCGACATCGCCCTGTTCGGCCGCATGGTCGCCGCCGACCAGGATCTCAGCCTCGACGCGGCCGTCCAGGTCGCCCACGCCCTCGCGGTCCACCGCACCACCGTGGAGACCGACTACTTCACCGCCGTCGACGACTTCACCTCCGACAGTGGCGCCAGCATGATCGGCCGCGGCGAGTTCGTCGCCCCCACTCTCTACCGGCACGCAGTTCTCACCGGCCCCGACCTCGCCGCCAACCTCACCGACTACGCCGACGCCATGACGCTGCAGCAGGTGACGGCCGCGTTCGTCCGCGCCTTCGCCGAATCCGTACCGTCGGGGAAGATCACCTCCCACGCCCACGCCACCCGGCCCACCGTCCTGATCGCCACCGTCACCGGCACGCCCTTCAACCACGTCGGCGCGTTCGAGACCCCCGTCGAGACCACCGCCGGCGGGCACCTGCCCCCGGCCGCCGCGCGCCTGGCCGAGCACATCACCACCACCGAGACCGCCTACGGCGACCCGGACGCCCGCTCCTGGCTCCTCACCCTCCAGCCGCAGGCCACCGAACCTCTGAACGCCATCGCCGAACGCGTGCCCAGCCTTACCGCCCTCGCCGACACCGCCGCCGCCGAACTCGCCCACCGCACGAGCACCGTCCGGGAGCCCGCATGAGCGTCCTCATCCTCGTTCTCGCCGGTCCCCTGCAGTCCTGGGGCACCACCGCCCAGCACACCCATCGCGACACCCAGCCCCACCCCACCAAGTCCGCCGTGATCGGCCTGCTCGGCTGCGCCGCCGGCCTGGACCGCACCGACAAGTCGGGCCTGGCCGAACTCGCCACCCTCACCTACGCCGTACGCACCGACCAGCCCGGCACCCGCCTGCGCGATTTCCACACCACCCACACCCGCGACGGCCGCCCCATGCCGCTGTCCAACCGCTTCTACCT
The DNA here is from genome assembly GCF_042870695.1 of Streptomyces sp. NPDC006384. Taxonomy (NCBI): domain Bacteria; kingdom Bacillati; phylum Actinomycetota; class Actinomycetes; order Kitasatosporales; family Streptomycetaceae; genus Streptomyces; species Streptomyces sp. NPDC006384. Next base: position 90,171 of record NZ_JBIAHR010000030.1, on the reverse strand, counting down.
CGCCGACGCCGTCTTCACCGCCGCGCTCGCCGGACCCGCCCCCCTCATCGACCGCCTCCAGCAGGCCCTGTGCAACCCTGCCCACCCGCTCTCCCTCGGCCGCCGCTCCTGCCCCCCGGCTCGCCACCCCCTCCACAGCGTCCTCCCCGACGCCACCGACCCTGTCGAGGTCCTCAAGGCCCTGCCCTGGCAGGCCGCCTCCTGGTACCAGCAGGCCCACCCCCGCCACCGCATGACCATCCACCACGACACCCGCCCCACCAACCCGGCCGCCCGCCTCCACCACGACCACCCCGCCGACTTCACCCCCGGCCACCGCCGCCACACCGCCCGCCCCGTCGCCACCTTCACCCTCCCGGCCGCCGAACCCGACCACCCGGACGACCCGGACTTCTTCGACGCCCTGAACGACTGGACGACCTGAGATGACCCACCTCACCCGCTGCCCCCTTAACCCTGCCCGCGCCCGCCGCCTCACCGACTCACCGCAGCGGCTCCACGCCGCCGTCGCAGCCGCTTTCCCCCCGCCCCCCGGCGGACAGGCCACCGGACACCGCGTCCTGTGGCGACTCGAAGAGAAGGACCACCAGACGACCCTGCTCATCCTCAGCCCCACCCCGCCCGACCTCACCCACCTCGTCGAACAGGCCGGCTGGCCCCGCCTCGCCACCCCCGACGCCCCCGGCTGGGACACCCGCCCCTACACCCCTCTCCTCAACCACCTCCACGCCGGCATGCGGCTGCGCTTCCGCCTCACCGCCAACCCCACCCGTGCCGTGTTCCACCGAGGCCAGCGCGGTACCCGCACCGCCCTGACCACGCCCGCCGAACAGATCCAGTGGCTCCTCGACCGCGCCCCCACCGCCGGGTTCACCATCCCCACAGACGAACGCGATCCTGCCGCCGGCCCCCGCGTCACCGTCACCTCCACCCGCGTGCTCCGCTTCCCCCGCAACACCGGCACCGGCACCCGCCGTGATGTCCACCTGCGAACCGCCACCTACGACGGCCTCCTCGACGTCACCGACCCCGATGCCCTCCGCCGGACACTCACCGACGGCATCGGACACGGGAAGGCGTACGGCTGCGGCCTCCTCACGCTGGCCCGCCCGGCAGCTTGACCAGTACGTCGTTCGTCGCCCACCAACTCCTCGCTCTGGAGAAGAAGGACGTCCTGCGGCGCGACCCGCACCACCCGAAACGACACAGGCGCCTGGCTGATGTCCGAGAGTGGGAACGACCAGCCGATCTGCGGCCGTGAGGCCACCGTCCTCGGTAAGGTCGCTGCTGTCCTGAGTCCCCTCCAGCGGCGCACGACAGGGCCCGGACTCCAGGGCGGGAGGACAAGACCAGTGACGGTCCCGCCCCGGACCGCGGCCCGCCCGGTGGCGGCTCCGGCTGGAGCGTACCGCCGTGTCCGGCCCCGCGGGGGCACCCCCGAGGGCTCGATACGGTGTCACGCATGGGACGCCGGAAAGCCCACAGGCAGCGCCGGGTGCGCCCGCAGCAGATGACGGCAGATCGAGCAGAGCCGTACGAGGACCGCAACCGACGAGCGTTGTGCCGAGTCTGTGGTGGCGATCTCATCCGCGCCGAGCGCATCCGCCGAGACGCGGCACCAGAAACGATGATCAAGCACCTCGACAGCGACAGCGACCATGAGCACGACGCCGACCTCGTCTGGGTGTGGGACGAGGTGCAGTGCGACTTCTGTGGGGGACGCGGAGTCGAATGGTTCTATCAGGTGGCCCCGCTGGCGGCACCACGTCCCGCTTGGCTGTCGCCGGCGGGTGAGCTGCTCGATACCCACGGGGCTGTCAACCAGACGCCCTGGACGGCCTGTGGCGGATGCGCGGACCTGATCGAAGCCGAGAACTGGGACGGCACCAGGAAGAGACCGGAGACCTCATCGGCTCTACCGGCGCCGCGTCGATCCGAGCCGCACAGCGCCAGTGCGTGGCGATGCGGACCGGCGCCCGGGTGCCGTACGGAGACATGGCCGCTTAGAGTTACCAGTGTCTGCCCGCGCGGGCTCGGGTCCCGCCGGGGCAGACCTCGCTGAGGCTGCTGTCGATCAGGCATGCCGAGCCCGCACCTTCGTGCTGCGCGCACTGCTGCACGCGCGAATTCCCTCGTGCCCCATTTCCTGCAGGCCGATCTGAACCTGCGGAACCCGCATGCATCTTGAGCAGGAGGGGTCGGCAGGCGAATAGCAAGAATCCAGGCTGCGCGACGCCCTGAGTTATGCGCTGATTCCGACAAACGTCCACCGGGTCCCCTCGCGTGCTGGGAATTGCCCCTTTCTTCACGCATCATTCAGTGCACATGACGGGCTTTTCGGTCATACGGTGCCCTTCGTTGAAGCGCGAGAATCGTCGGAACTTATCCACAGGCTTTCTCTCCTAGCTTTTCAGGCGTGTGCTTTCCGCTGCGTGGACGGGATGTTGTAGCTCGTCTTGCCCGCGTTTCTGGATCGCGCATCTGTAAATCAGCCCACGGCTCAGGAGATGACGAATGCAGACCAAGTTCATCGGCCGCGCCGGCATCGCGGTGGCCACCATCGCCATGGGTGCCACGGCCACCATGGCGGCCGCGCCCGCCGCACTGGCGAGCACCCCCTCGCAGGCACCGACCACCCTCGCCGCCGCGAAGAACACCTGCCCCACCTGGACGGTGTACGGCAAGGGCGTCAACTTCCGCAGCGGGCCGTCCACCGGCTACCGCGCGATCGGCCAGCTGTACACCGGCGACTCCGGGACCAAGGTCGCGAGCAGCGGCTCCTGGGTCAAGATCAAGCTCGACCACAGGTCCAAGACCGGCTTGAAGACGGGGACGACCGGCTGGGTCAGCAAGTCCTACCTTGAGCAGTGCGTCTATATGCAGCTGGACTGATCCCTGGCGCTCCCTCGTTCTGCGGCTACAACGCCGTGTCACGGACACCCGGCCGGGCACTACCCCGGCCCGGCCGGGACCGGCCGAGGGCCGCCTCAACGCCCCCCGAAGAGGCGCCCGTCCTGCCCTTCCTCCGTAAGCGGGACCGTCCCGGCCGCCAGGGGTGCCGCCGCCTGCGCCGGCGGCACCCCCGCCCCTCCTCCCTTGCACGGCGCCGCCTGTCAGCGCCGCAACCCCAGGAGTCTGTGTGTCCACCACCGCCGCGCCGGTCGGCCGATCCGGCCAGGCCGGGAACGGAACCACATGCCGATGGCCCGCGGCGATCTGGATGCTGATGGCCGGCACCTTCCTCGTCCGCGGCCTCGGGTTCACCTACCCGTTCCTGCCGTACCACCTCAACGACCTGCACCTGTCTACCCGTACTGCCAGTGCCATCCTCGCCGTCTTCGGCGCCGGATGGCTGCTGGGCTCCGTCATGTGCGGCTGGCTCGCCGACCGGATCGGCCACCGCGCCACCCTCATCACGACCATGCTGCTTGCCGCGGTCGCTCTGCTCCTTCTCGCTCAGGCACAAGCCCTCCCCGCGCTGCTCGCCGCCACGTTCACCGCCGGCATCGTCTACGACGCCTCCCGCCCGGTGTTCACCGTGGCGATCGCCGATACCTTCCCCGACGACGGCGTCCGCGCCTCCGTCAACGCATGGCGCCACTTCGCCGTCAACGTCGGCGCGGCGGTCGCCGGAACCGCCGGCGGAACGCTCGCGGCCCCGCTGGGCATCCCGGCCCTGATCCGGGTCAACGCCGCCGCATGCGCGCTGTTCGCTCTCCTGGCCTGGCACTACCTGCCCGCCACCGACCACCCCCGCCGCTCGAACGGCAGCAGGGCCGGTAACTACCGCGCCGCACTGGGCGATCGCGGCTTGTGGCTGCTGCTCCTGGCCAGCCTCTGCGCCCTCACCTGCGCCGCGAGCCTCTTCTCCTCCCTGCCGATGCTCATGGCCGAAGACGGACTCGCCGCTGCCGACTACGGCTGGACCCAGACCGCGAACGCCACAGCGGTCCTGCTGCTCTCCCCGCTCCTCAACCGCTGGCTCAGCCGCCAGGCCGCGGCCGGCACCCCGATGACCGGTCTCTTCGCCGCCAGCTCCGTCCTCCTGGGCGCGAGCATGGGCGCCGCCGGCTTCGCCTCCACTACCCCTGGCTACGCCGCCACCGCCGCCCTCGCCGTCCCCGGGGAGATCGTCGTCTTCGTCGCCGCGTCCGACCTGCTCAACCGTCTCTCTCCCCCCACCGCCCGCGGCCTGTACGCGGGCATCTGGGGCACCACACTCGCCGGCGCCGTCATCATCGCCCCTGCACTCGCGGGATGGGCCCTCACTCACGGCGGCGACCAGCTCGCCGCGGCGACCACCTTCACCGTCGGCCTCCTCGGTGCCGCTCTGACCTGGCCCCTCGCCACCCTCATCCGCCGCGTCCACCTACAGCCCACCCTTCGCTGATCGGAGCCCCCACCATGTCCGACCCTCACCGCCCCGTCCTGCTCGTCCTGGGCGCCGGCGACCGCGCCTACCGGGCCTTCCCTCTCCAGGAATTCGCCGCTCGCCACGACCTCGTCCTCCTCGACCACCAGCCGCCTGACTGGATCCGGCCCTACGTCACCGACGCGCTCGACGTCGACTTGCACGATCACCGCGCGGTCACCCGCGCGGTCACCGAGCTCGCCCTGCGCCAGCCCCTCGCGGGCGTGACCACCTACCTCGAGCACCACGTCGAGCTCGCAGCGCAACTCGCCAAGGAGCTCGGGCTCCCCGGCGCCGCTCCGGAGGCCGCAGCCGCCTGCCGTGACAAGGCCCGCACCCGCCAACTCCTCGCGGAGCACGGCGTCCCGTCCGCCCGCTCCGTCCTCGTCCGCAGCGCCGAAGAAGCGGCCGCGGCCGCCGACATCATCGGCTACCCCGTCGTCATCAAGCCCCGCGGTCTGGGCGGCAGCGCCGGAGTGCGGCGCGCCGACAACCGCGAACAGGTCATCGCCGCCTTCCAGGAAGCGGCCGGTGCCACCTTGATCGGTCTCGAGAAGAATGCGGTCACCGGCGTCCTGGTCGAGGAGTACCTGCGCGGGCCCGAGATCAGCGTCGAGTGTGTCGTACAGGGGCGCGGCGACGTTCACATCGCGGCGGTCACCCGCAAACAGCTCGGCCCGGAGCCGGCCTTCCTGGAGACAGGCCACCTCGTCGATGCCGACGATCCGCTCCTGGACGACCAGGTCCTGCGCCGCATCGTCACCGAGGCGATTAAGGCGGTAGGGGTGAGCAGCGGGATCCTGCACGTCGAGGTACGCCTCACCAGTCAAGGCCCGCACATCATCGAAATCAACGCCCGCCTCGGCGGCGACCTCGTCCCCCGCCTGGTCCACCTCGCCACCGGCGTATCTCTCCCGCAGGCCCAGGCCGCACTGGCTACCGGAGACGTCCCGGACCTGACCGCCTCCGTACGGCAGAGCGCTGCCGTCGCATTCCGCTACCCGCCTGCAACCGGCACCCTACAAACGGCCCGCGCCGACGCGGTCAGCGCCGACTGGCTCGAACGCCTGGTCTGGACACATCAGCAAGGCGACGCCGTGACCGCCGGCGCGCACAGCACGATCAACGACCGGGTCGCCCACGCCGTGGTCTACGGGCCCACGCCCCAGGACTGCCGGGTCCGGCTCGCCCTGGCGCTGCAGAACCTCACCGTGGACATTGCCGCGCCCGTTCGCACCACCGCGTGTGTGCGCTGACCCGGGGCGCCGCAAACGCACGAAGGAGTGATGAGTTGAACCAGCACCGCGTACAGGCCGCCTCCTACGGGATCGGAGTGATCTTCCCGATCGTGGTCCTCGACCTGGTGCACCGGTGGTATCGCCCTCACCACCCCGGTCTGCCAACACAGCAGGCCGGCGACGCCTACGGAATGCTCGTCCTGCGCTGGACCGGCCCGCCGGGGGAGGAGGACGAAGCCCCCAAGCTCCTCATGGCCGCGGCCGCCCGGGCCCCCGCCATGCCGCCGGGCCTCGCCGAACTCCAAGCGTTCTACGCGTCCTTGCCGCCCGGACTGCACCTGATTGATCTGCCGGCCCGGCACGTCCTCGGTCCGTGGTCACAACGACCGGGCGCCAGTCCGCCCTTCGGCCCACGCCGCGCCGCATAGCACCCGCTCGACCCAGCATCCTCGGAAGGTTCCGTGTCCCCCCACTCCCGCCCCCAGGTCGCCGTCATCACGCCAACGCGCCTGGCCCCACAGCGCCGCACCTACTTCCTCGACCTCTATCGAAGCCTCCAGGAGCAGAACGTCTGCTTCGAATGGATCATCGCGCCGAACGGGCCCGACGCCGACGCCGACGCCATCCCCGAGCTGATCACCCAGGATCCCCGCGTCACCGTGCGCGCCCGCCCCAAGCCGGGTGCCGCACCGGCCCGCAACATCGCGATGAACGAGGTCACCGCCCCGTTCACGTGCTTCGTTGACGACGACGACGTGCTGCCGCCCGATTCCCTCGGCGTCCGCTACCGGCACGCGCTCGAGACAGGGCTGGGCTGGGTGGCGGGCTGGTCGGCCGACTTGCTGTCCGACGGAACCCTGAAGACCTGGGTCTGCCCCACGCCCGTTGGCCGACACGAAGCAGGGGAGGTGTGGACGTACTGGCCCTCGCCCGAACGCAAGCCGCCGCTCGGCCACACCATGCTCCTGACGCGCACAGAGATCGCGCGCGCCAGCGGCGGGCACGGCGGACTGTGGAAGGGCGAGGACTACGTCTACGTCATGTCGGTCACCGGCCGCAGCGCCGGCGAACTTCTGCCCGTCGTGACGTACCACTACCGCGATCACGAGCACCAGATGACCGAGGCCGACGCCTACATGGACGACGACGAAAAAGGCGCCCGGATCTTCTCTTGGCTCCAGGGGCGCGACGCCCGGGAACTGCGCCTGCGGGAGAGCAGTCTAGGATCCGCAGCAGCGTGAGCAGTGTCGACGGGTCATGAGCACCGTCCGAGTAAATCCGGGCGATCACGAGCAGTAGCCACGCTGTGTAGCGATCAGTTGAGGCCGACCAGCTACTGCAGCTCCTTGATGCACAGCAGCAGGAAGGCGGCCCAGCCGCTCATCCCGCCAGGGGAGCGGCTGGGCAGGGCTGACCGGCGCCCGTGCTGGGCAGCGGGGACCGACACTACCGCCGGGCAGGACGGGTAGATGCACGCAGTCCAGCCGGGACGCCCGGCGACGGCGTTTCACGCGCTGCCCCGGATCGCCTCCTTCGACCGGTCGCCGGCGACGGATTCGACGGCGCCGCAGCAAGGGAAGGGGTTGCCCTGGCTCGGGCGCGGCCTCACCAGGGCCGTGAGCTGCTCCCACGGTGTGACACGGGGGCCCGTCTCCACCAGCGCGTCCACCGCGGCGACGAGGGACTCGTTGGAGCTTCGCGCCAGCCCTTGGAGAGGCGTCGGCACCTCGGGGTGCCACACGGCGTGCTCGATCGCGGCCGCAAGATCCACCGACGCGCCCTGGGCCGGCAGGAGAAGAACTCGGTCTTGGTCGCTGATGACGAAGCCGACGGCGGGAGCCGACTGCCCGTAGCCGCCGACAGGCTCGGTGCGCAGCAGCACGACCTCCAGCGGCGCGCCTGCTGGGGAAGTGGGCGCGGGCATGACCCTCGGAACGTGGAGGGCGGCGAGCCCGGTGCCGGGGGAAGTGGCGCACCAGGCCGGACCGATGAGCGCAGGCCAAGTACCCAGCTCGGAGCCGGCAGCCGCATCGGGGTGAGCGTCGAGAGTGTCAAGGACGCGCTGCGCACGGTAGCTGCTGGAGGCGCTTGCGAGGGTGACGTGCTTGGTGAACAGGTCGCGCAGCTGGGGAGGCAGTCGGTTCGTGTCGACGAGCACGGTCCCGGTGCTACCGGGGTCTTTGAAGGTGAGCAGTGCATCGCGTGCCAGTCGCTGGGACGGCGCGTTCTCCATGACCCATTCGAGGCCCTCGTCGAAGCCACTGGTGACCGCGGGGGCGGGCGGCAGGTTGAACTCGACGGCGACCTGCCAGATGTCGGGGGCGCAGTCCTTGGGTAGCGCTCCGTAGTTGGGGAAGCTGTCTGCACGCCAGCCCGAGGTGGCCATGTACCAACGGGCCATGCCCAGCTTCAACACAGAGTCTCGCAGGGGGGCTTCCAGGCCGGCTGCGGCGCTCTCGCAGCGGCGCAGGAACGCCTGCGCCCCGGCCAACGGCGGGGGGACGTGCTCTGGTGACCGCGGAACGTCCGGTGTCCAGCTGGAGACGAGTGCTGGGGTGGCGCAGCCGGGTGGCCACCAGGGCAGCCGGTGTCCCAGCGCCTGGGCCAAGTCCCTGAGTTCGTCGTCGGAAGGGCGCCGCTGGCGGAGGCGACTGTGGAGGTGGTCTGCGTCACGGTCACCGAGGTCGGCCTTGTGGAGCTGGAGCATGCGCACGTGCCCGGACATGGAGCCGTACTCGGGTTCGGCGATGGTCGGCAGCAGGACCAGCGTGCCCAGCAGGTCGGGGTCCGCACGGTGATCGGGCTCGATGTCGGCGAGGATCTCGTGGACCAGGTGGTCCAGCGGGCTTCCATGAGGCCACTTGTGCGGCCAGCCGAGCAGGCGGCGCATCTCGCCCGGGGCGAGCACGGTTGCCAGCCACACGGACGGGCCGCTGCCGTCGGCGGCGGTGTAGCGAGCGACGTGGACGTCGATCGGCGGGTGACGCAGGTCGGGGTCGTCGGGCAGGTCCTTCTGCCGCAGCTGCAGCGTCTGCTGACTCTCGCGGCGCAAGTGCGGGCCATCCGGTCCCGGCATCAGCCAGGACGCGGTGCGCGGCGGCAGACGCCGGCCGGTACGTGCGCACCAGCGGGCCACGGTGTCGCCGCGCCACATCGGCCGCGTCGCAGTGCTGTCCGGAGCATCGGGCTCAGGAAGGGCGTCGGACTCGTCGACGCTGCGCAGTTGGGACACTCGCCCGCGAGTGAGACCGGTCAGCCGGGCGATGTCGGCAGCGGAGTAGGCATCAGCAAGTGGGCGGTTGGCACGCGTCCAAGGAAACGTCATGGCCCTAGACTAAACGAAACGTTTAGCGGCGCTAGCGCTTTTGGCATTCCAGTTGGGGCGGCCGTCTCGGAGAAGTGGCCGTCCGCGTCACCGTCTTGATGGCCCGCCCCTCCAGGGCACACCTGACCGCAGGTCGGCCCGAACGGACGGCACCGGCCGGGGCGGCTACCACTGCCCCGGCCGGTGCCCGCGGTGCAGCGCCCCACGAACCGTGACTCCGAACTGGGTGCGTAGGCGCCGCAGCTCCCACGCCGACAGTAGGGTGACGGACAGTGGTGGACCGAACAGGAAGAGGTACTGGACCGCCTGGGGCGCAGCGACGGGCGACCCGTCGGCGAGCTGGAACCCGAACATCACCCAGACCAGCAACGGCGACAGGAGCGGGGGGAGGACCTCGTGCACGTCGCCAGTGCGGAAGACGTAGTGGACGCAGAGGAACGCCGACGCGAGGCCGAAGGGCACAGCGAAGAGCACCGCGGCCAGGTCTACGAGCAGGAAGACGAACCGGAAGGGACCCAACTGCGGGGCTAGGCGGGCTCCGCCGCTGTTCTGCAGCAGCAGGAAGAGGAGGAGCACGGTCGCCAACAGGGCGCTGAAGCCCGTCACCGGCCCCGATAGCCGCCGCACGTACACCGCTCTGCCCGGAGGACGTGCTGCGGCCACGAAGACCACGAGGGACAGTGGGCCGACCACGATGAGTACGCCGGTGCTGATGAGGGCCTCGGTGAGTTTGTCCTGGGCGAACGAGGACACTGACTGCTGCAGCGGGTACGCGTAGACCATCCATATCGTCGCCGCGACTCCAATGACGGTCCTCATCATCTGGGCGGTCTCGATGGCTCTGTCGGTGAGCCGGCCGGGACGGGTCGGGCGGAAGGCGCGGGACGCGAGGGTGAAGGGCAGCGTCAGCAGTCGGGGGCGCCGTCCGCTGGGTGCGTGTGGCGTCGTGTAGGCCATGGGGGATCCCCTGAGTTCGGGCCGGCATGGAGCCGGCAAGCGAGTGGAGTTGCTGGCTGCGAGGGGTCGAGCCGCGTTCGGGCCTGTCGGCAGCCCGCGGCCCGAGGGGGGTATCTCCGCACAACCAGGTGACGCAATTAAGTTGACTAGATGGGGCATCGTAGCGTAATGTAAAAGGGTCAAGCGAGGAGTTGTGCCCTCGCTCCCCGAGCCCGGGAGTTCCATGATTCACCTGCCTCTTGCCCAGGATCTCGACAAGGAGATCTATAGCCCGCACGAGTTCCACAACCGGGTGCGCAAGGCACTGCTCATCACCGCGGAACTGCGGACCAGCCACTTCGCCGGTGTCATCACGCCGCGTGAGCTCTCCGCCCTCACGCAGGACCACATGGCGCTCGCGGCGCGCCGGATCAACGAGAACCCTCCGAGCGTCCGGCCCAACGGCAGCCCGACCGCCGACCTGATCACCGCATTCCTGCACGTCATCCGGACGGCCCAGCCCTCCGCCGGTCGCGGCCGCAGCGTCCACCAGCCGCGGTGGGTCGCGGAGTTCACCACGGACCTCCACCAGGCGATCCCGATCGCCTTCGACGTCTTCTGGAACAAGTTCAACGGCCGCCCGACCGCCGACCTCATCGACGGACTCAGCGTCCGCCAGATGACGGCCGCGGCACGCCGCATCAGGCCCGACGGACGTATGCCCACCCAGGTGGGCGCTCGCGCCGAACTCCTCGTCCGGCACCTCCTGCGCGTTATCCACGACGCACAGCCCGACACCCCCGAGGCCACGCCTGCGCCCGTCACGGCGGCTCAGCTCGGCCAGCCCCGGCAGGGCGACGCCACCAGCCTCCACGAGGCCGTGGCAGCTGCGATCGCGGCAGCGTCGGAGTCGAAGACTCCGACGATCGTCGTTCTCAGCTTCCCCCAGTAGGCGGCCGCGCCGCCCGGCTCCAACGGCACACCCACACCGGGGGTGCGTACAGCACCCCCGGTGCCCAGACGCGCTGCCCGAAGCCGAGGCGAGCCGCATCTCGCACCGCCGCGCGACGACCTCCCCGTACGACGGTGCGCCGGACCCTGCGCCGCGCCCGACGTACCGCCTCGCGGACAACGCGCCCACCCGACCAGCCACTCGGGATGCCCGCGCACGGCCCGCCCGGGCCCGATGACGAGGACGGCGACCTCGACGAGGACGACGCCGTACCCAACCTGGTCGGCGGCAACGCCGCGGTGTGGCACCCGCTGTGCAGTCGGTTCGACCGCAGGAACGGCGAGTTCCACCTGGACCTCGTCAAAGCCCGCGACGCCGGAACCGCCCAGCCCGCCCCTTCCGCACCCGGCCTCCACTACCGCGCACCCCACCGTCGCTCATTCTCCTCGAAGGAGTTCCGCCTTGCAGACCGACCTGGAATCCGCCGTCGCCGCACTGAACGCCGGCGACCACGTCCACGCCCACGGCACGGACAGTCGAGGTGTTGACACCCCGCGCGCCGGATACCTTCTCGCCGCACCCCGCCCCGAGACCGGACAGCGCCACAGCGGTCGTGACGAGGGCTGGCTCGTCTACATCGGTAAGCGCGGTGATGCCCCTGCCCTGTCCAACCGGCTCATGCTCTACCCGGACACGGGACGCATCGCACACACCCCCGAGCAGGATCTCACCCTGTGGCGTGCCACCTCGCTCCGGGAGACCGGCGCGAGCGCGCGCACCAAGAACCTGCGGATCCGCTTCGGAGGCCCGGCTACGCGCAGTGCTGTCGAGCCGACCCAGGACACCACCGTGTGCGTCACGTACAACACCGAAGGCTGGTACAGCCTGGACGCCACGGACGACAGCGGTACGCAGGTCTTCGAATGCCGCCTTGGCACGAGGATCTGGTGGGCACCGCTGCCGGACGCTCCTGTGGGCCTGTTGCCCGACGCCTGGTGATCTGCGCCTGTCCGCCACCTCCGAGGACCCACGTGCTCACCCGCCCGCGGCGCGAGCGCCCCGTGCTGCCCACCTCCGTCAGCACCGTTCACCTCAGCACGCGCATCAACCAGTTCCTTGCTGCAGGACACCTGTCGGAGCACCGACGCCCTGTCCAAGACCACCTGGTCCGAGGCGCGCGTCGTACCCGGAGCCGTCCTGTACACCACGCGTGACCAGGCCAACCAGCAGAAGAACGCGACGGCATCCGCCCACGCCGCCGTAGCGCACCACGCTCGGCCCCGTGCCATCCGCACATCCACACGACCTCGGGAGTCCCCGATCACCCACCGCACCGCCCTCGTCGACCGCGACGCCCGCTACCTTCAGGCAGCCCGGCGCGGCGCCCTGAGCGCTGTCACCGAGTACGGCGCCGTGCGCTACCTCGTCGACCGCTCCGGCAAGTTCCGCTCCTACCTCGGTGCGCCGCCGCCGGAGCTGTTCACCACAGGTCTCCTCCGGTACCGCAGTGACGGCGTCAGCTTGGAACTCACCTCCGCCGGCAGCACTGCCCTCGACGCGTACCTGGAGCACAAGGCCGCGCTGGACGCCCTCCCCTACACGCTGACCCGCAACCCACTGCGTGAGGAGCTGCACCGCGCCGACGAGCCCATCCGGATCCTGCGGGAGACCGCCACCGGCCGGGAGATCGCCCCCGGCGCCACGCTGACGGACCCGTCCGGGCACCCGGTCACCTACCTCGGTCCCACGATGTCCAGCGACGACCGCGGCGCCACCTGGAGGCCGACCTTCACGGCCCGCGTCAGCTACCCGGACCACGGAGCCTGGCTCTACCCGCCCGCCGCGCTCGGCGCGGCCTACGACGCGGAGCCGGCCGCCCCCGACGCCCAGGAGCCGCGGTGACCGGCCACGTCCTCGACGGGCCGCCCGCCGAGGATCTGCCTGAGGTCCCCACCGCGTCGGACTGGTGCCGCCGCTGGACGAACCGCAAACCGTCATGGAGGCACCGGAGCGACGGAGGCTTCGACGCCCGCAGCTTCGAGGTCCGCCCGCTGCCGGAGAAGCAGGCCAAGGATTTCGTCCTCGCGCACCACTACTCCGCCTCCTACCCGTCCGCGACCAGGAGGTTCGGCCTCTACCGGGTGGACGCCGGCGAGCCCCGGCTCTCCGGCGTGGCCGTCTTCGGCACCCCGGCCGGCGCGAACGTGCTTACCCGAGCGCTGCCCGAACTGCGCCCGAACGTTGAGGCGTTGGTGTGCGGGGTTCGTGCTGACCGATGCCTGCCCCGGCAATTCCGAGTCGTGGTTCCTGGCGCGATGCTTCTCCGAGCTGCGCGCGACCGGCGTGAAGGGGATCGTCTCCTTCGCCGATCCCGTCCCCCGGCGTAGCGCGGACGGCACCCTCACTGCAATCGGACATATCGGGCGAATTTATCAAGCCGTGAACGCCGTCTACACGGGCCGCGGGGCGGCGCGCACGCTTGTCCTGCTGCCCGACGGCACCATCCTCCATGACCGGGCTGCCCAGAAGATCCGGAAGCAGGAGCAAGGTCACAGGTACTGCGAGGAGAAGCTGATCCGGTTCGGTGCCGCCCTCCCGCGCGCCGGAGCGAACCCTGCCGAGTGGCTGAGGGACGCCCTGGCCGACATCGGAGCCCGAAAAATCAGACATCGCGGCCCACATCGGTACGTATTTCGTCTCGGGGCCAACCGTCGCGAGCGCGAGGCAATCCGTCTGGGCCACCTTCCCCTGACCGCGTACCCGAAGGCCCCGGACCCGCCCGACTGAGCGCTGCCCCTGCGGCCAGCTGGCCTTCATCCACGGGCGCACTCCTCCGCGCTGCGGCGCCCCTGGGACCGTTCGCTGACCAGCCCCAGCGGGACCGGAGGAACCTGGCCCCCGGCACCCGTTCCCGGCCGTGTGCCGGATCCGGTGGAACAACGCCCTGAGCTTCACGTCCGCCGGCTGTCGGGCAGCCGAAACTCGCTCGCCCCCGGCCCGAGCGCACCCTGGCGCGGACACCGACCGGCGCCGTCGCACCCCCGTCGCCAGACGCCGGCCTCTGTCCACAGGCCATCGGCCACACCATCACTCGAACCGGACCCCACCCCGAAGGACAACGGCATGTCCCTGATCGGCTCCCGGCGCCGCACCGGCGCCGGCGCCAGCGCACAGCGCATGGCCGACACCATCCGCGCTGACGAGCGAAGGAAGCAACATCGCACGGCCGCCTGGGTCGTTCCTCTCCTCGTCGCCCCCACCGCCGCGGGCGCCGCCTATCTGACTGCCGCCGTGACCAGTGCCCGCGTTGGCTTCGCCGTCGCCCTGACCATCACCGTCCTCGCGCTGCGCCGCCTCTACCGCAACGGCGGCAGCACCTGGGCGCGCGGGGCCGCGGGCGAGCGGAAGACGGCACGCATCCTGCGCACCCTCGTCTGGTGCGGCCTCGGTGCCTGGGCCGTCATCCACGACTTCCGCGTCGGCTCCAAGTACAACGGCGACCATCTCGTCATAGGCCGCTGCGGCCCGGTGTACGTCGACACCAAGACCTGGGGTGCCAAGAACGCCCGCGTTACCACCGACCGCCGTGGCCGTCTCTGGTACGGCCGCTACCCCCAGGACAAGACCATCGAGACCGTCCTGTGGGAAGCCGAATCCGCCGCCCAGGCGCTCGGGCATCCTGTCCGCGCAGTCATCGCCGTCCACCACGCTCCCGTCCCCCGCGGAGGTCTGCGCAGCGGGGGCGTGACCGTCGTCCAGGCCAGCGAACTGCGCCGCCACCTGCGCGACCTGCCGCGCACCCCCGGCTGGAACCGGGCCCGTGTCGCCGCGACCTACCGGCTCGCTCGTCACCGTCTCCAGCCCGCCGCGTAAGCCCCTTCCGCCCGCCGCGCCACTTCGCGGTCAACCCGAGGGAAAACCATGACCATCGCCATCGTCGACGGCTACTCGACCGGAGCCGCCCTCGCAGCACGGCTCCATCACCTGGGCGTGCCCTGCTCCCACATCCAGAGCCAGCCCGACAACCACGACTTCCTGCGTCGCACCTACAACCCGGCCCACTACACCCGCGACCATGGCTTCGCCCCGGACCTCGAGGACCTTGCGGACCGGCTCAGGCGCGAAGGAACCACGCGCGTCGTGGCCGGCAGCGAGTCCGGCGTCACGACCGCCGAGTTCCTCTCCCATGCCCTGGGCCTGCCCACCAACGCCCCCGAACACAGCGCGGCACGCCGCGACAAACACCTCATGGCCGCCACGGTCCGCGCCGCCGGCCTCGCTACCCCGCGCACGCACCTCGCAGCCTCCCCTGCCACCGCGGCGCAATGGTTCGCCACGTCGGGCCTCCCCGAAGCCGTCGTCAAGCCCCTGGCCTCCGCCGGCTCGGACGGCGTGCGCTTCTGCCGCACACCCGCCGACGTTCACGACGCCACGCGCACCGTGCTGGACAGCCCGAACATCTTCGGCCAGCCGAACGCCACCGCCCTCGTCCAGGAGCGCCTCGTCGGCACCGAGTACTACATCAACACCGTCACCCTCGACGGCCGGCACAAAGTCGCCGAGATCTGGCGCTACACCAAACAGACCCGTCCTGGCGCCGGCCCCATCTACGACTACGAGGAGCCCGTACCGGCGAACACCCCGGATGCCCGTCTCCTGCGCACCTACACCTTCGCCGTGCTCGACGCACTCGGCATCCGCAACTCCCCGGCGCACACCGAGGTCATGCTCACCGAGTCCGGCCCGGTCCTGATCGAAACCGGCGCCCGGCTCGGGGGCGCGACGTCGCCGGCCGTTGTAGAACAGCACTGCGGCATGTCCCAGACCGCCCTGGCAGCGGCAGCCCTGGCCGCCCCGAAGGCTTTCGACGACTTCGTGGACCGCCACCTCACTTGGACCGGCGCCCTGCGCAACGTCGAGTTCATCAACCACCGGGCCGGCCACGCCGACCGGGCCGCGATGAGCCAGGCCGCCACCTTGCCCAGCGCTGTCGAGGTCTGCCCAGCAGTCGAACACGGTGACCTGCTGCGGCCCACCACGGACCTGCTCAGCACCCCCGGATTCCTGTACCTCGCCGCGGAATCGAAGGAACAGGTCGAGCGCGACTACCTCGTGCTCAGGCAGTGGGAGCGCAAAGGACTGCACACCGGCGCCTTGGCCGTCCCGGCCGGCAGCACCGGTCCGTGAACTGTCCGGGGCGCGGAGAACTGGTCGGACAGGCGCAACCGTACGATGCTCCACGCCTGGGCACGACGTGCCGACGAGGAGCGAAAACCTCCGCTCCCGGCAGGGAGCAGCACTAGCATGGAGCGCACGAGCAGCCCGCGAGGAGTGCCACCCCCCGGCACTCCTCCCCGGCCTCGAGCTGTGAGGCTTCGGCGTCCGCGTTGTCCCCCGAGACGCCGGACTCCGAAGCCTCACGGCTGACCGCCCTCGCCCCCGGCCACGAAGGCTCGCACCAGTTCGCCGCCCAGGTCCGTCAGCCGTACGGCGCCGCCGACGTCTTCAGCCAGGTGCATCTCGATCAGGAGCTTCGTCCTGACATTGCGGCGGTCGAGGGACAGACTGCCTGACGTGGCCTCGGCGAGCAGCATGCGCTGCCGAAACCCCAGCGCGGCCCAGCGCCCGACCGGTGTGATCTTCCAGGCCGTGTGCCCGCGAAACGCCAGCGCCTCATCGGGCTCCAGCCGGAAGCCGTCCCCGTCTTCCCGGTAGATCCACCCCTCCGCCAGCATCGCCTCGATCAGCCGGTCACTGGCCTCGCCCGGCACGTGCCCGTTGAGGTTCGTGGCAGCGCGTGTGAGGTACTGCCGCTCCCGCACGGTGGGATTCCGCCCGCCCGTCTCGAGACCCGGATGTGGCGCACCGGCGCCATCGGCGCCGGCGACGGACGTGTTGCTCGTCACGAGCCGCGTCTCCCTTCTCGTCGAAGAGCTGACCAGTCCCTATGCGCCGGCGGAACCGGCGGTGCTGCACTCGGCCAGCTCGGTGTCGCTGTGGTCACCGAAGGAGAGGCCCTCGATCCGTACGCCGAGCTTGTCGAAGGAAGCGAGGTCATGCGTCTCGTTTTCGAGCTGCGCAGCCCGCGCCTCGGCCTCCTGGGCAGTTGCGGCGACGAGGCTGAACCGGAGGGACGTGGGAGCGACGAGAAGGTGTAGCGGGGGCACGGGCCCTCCATAGGTTGTAACAGGACATGAGCTGGGTGGTGCCCCTCGTCGCGTCAGGCGGCGAGCCGGACGCACGGGCCTGAACCTGTCGGCGACCGATCGCAGCCGAACTGGCCGCGGTCTTCGGTAGGACCTGGCTGTTCTTGGTGGCATCAGGGATCACGTCGAAGGCGTCATGGTCGCGGCTCACCTTCCGTCCTGCGAGGTAGCTGCCAAGCCCGGTCAAGGGGTCACGAAAGGTCGGGGTCGGAGCAGCGGATCGTGCGCGTACGACCCACGGCGTCAGTGACCGTCCACAGGGACTCCGTCACGCCCGGATCGAGCTGACGCTCGCGCGCCTCGTCCGCCGCCTGCTGAGCGTCGTCAACGCCGTCGATGGCGATACGCCAGGAGGCGACGAACGTCTGCGGTGCGGTCGTGGGGGCCGGGACATGGGGGATGAACACGAGGGCACCGAGGTCGACGGCACTCTCCCAGCCGGCACGGCGCAGCGTCGCGGCGTACGCGGTGCTCTGCTCCTCTTCGAGATCCCAGGTGTCGGAGCTGAGCGGGTTGTAACGGACGACGAGGTGTTCCGCACCGAGGTCGGGGCGGAAGACGAGGAGTTCGCTCAGCTTGTGGCCGGCTGTGCCCAACGCAGCGCGGACGGCGGAGACGGCCGGGTCGGCCTGGGTGGTCGTGGGCATGGAGAGTCCGTTCTCTGGAGGCATCGACTGCCGTCGGGCGGGGACTACGCGGTGAGCAGGGCGTGCAGCGCGGTCACGCGCCGCTCGGTGTCCGCTACGGCGGTGAGGGCGCGGATTGCGGTCTCGCGGCGTGCGCTGAGCTGTGCGGTGTAGGTCTTGAGATAGACCTGTGCGGCCTGTCGCCGGGCTGCGGCGGCCAGCTCCTCAAGATCCTGGCGCTCACGCCAGGTCTCGATGAGGGCGCCGAGGACGGCCCGTGCGTGCCGGTGCGTGCGCGGAGGAAGCCACTCGGGGCGGCCGGTCTTGCCCCGGCGAAGGGGCCGGAAGTCCGCAGCCTCCTCGATGGTGACGCGGATCGGTCCGGTGAGGACGATGTTGTTCACCGACAACGGCCGCGGGTCGTGCAGGGCGAAAGCGGAGGCGAACTGATCGGGATGGATGAGGAGTTCGTCGGACGCCCGCCCGGGCATCGTGGGGTCGTCCGCCGAGGTGGCGGGGGACAGCATCACGCAGCCGCGCACGTGCGGAGCATGGAGCCGGTACAGGACGCTTCCGGACCGGGTGTCGGTGCGCTCGGTGATGTCGAGGCGGCCGTAGGGCCCAAGGTCGCGGGTGGTCGTGTGCTGCTCGTGCAGTCCTGGATCAGGCACGTCGGCTCCTCCCGGCATCAGGGGCCGACGGGCCCGCCCCCCCGGGGGGGGTGGGGCGGGCCCGTCGGAGGAAGCCGTCCGGCGGGCGTAGGGAGAGCACCGGACGGCGGGCTGGTGGGTCACAGTCGGGGGCTTCATCCGGCTTGACCCTTTTAGTTTAACGTATGTGAGAGGGGTGGTCAAGGTGATTGCGTCGCCGCAGGAGCGGGCCGGCACCGGTGTCCGGCTGGGGTTTGCCGGGCACCGGTGGTGGCGGGAGTGTGGGTTCACCGGTCTTGGTGGTCTCGCTTCGGGGCGCTGTGGGGCGCAGTTCGGATCACCAGTGCGATGCGAGGCGTGGGTCGCGCACCGGGTGGCGTTGTCGATGGGGCCTGACAGCGTGAAGGGGCGGCAGCCGCGCAGGCAGAACAGCATGGAGAGTTCAGGGGAATCACAGTGAGTTGGTGGCCACCCTGGCCGACCGCGCAGGGGTGGCCCGCCAGGGCGCCGATGCCGTCCTGGCCGCGTTCGCCGAGATCGTCGGCGACATCGTCTCCAAGGGTGACGAGAAGGTCACCGCGCCCGGCTTCCTCACCTTCGAGCGCGCCCACCGTGCCGCCCGGGAAGGGTGCAGCCCGGCTTCGGGGGCGGATGGCCATCCCTGACGGTCACGGTGTGAAGGTCACCGCGGGCTCGAAGCTCAAGGAAGCCGCCAAGGGGCAGTAGTCCTTCCCGGGGATCGGCGGGAAGTAGCAGTCCTGCCGTCGTCGAGCTGTCGATGGGAACGGCCCGGAAGGTGATGGGGGCGGACCGGGGAATCCGGTCCGCCCCCATCACCTTCCGGGCCGTTCCCAGTTATGAGGAAACATAGGTATTCCTTGGAAATCTCTGGTAGACTAAGAGCATGAAGAAGGTGCTGAATGAGGTCGAGGGGCAGATGGCCCGACTCCGGACCGAGATGCGGGCCGCGTCCGAGATGTCGGACACCGCACTCCTCATCGACCTCCGCTTGCGACTGGAGAGCGTCCAGGATCGCTGGTTCGCACTGCTCGGTGTGCCGGCCGATCCGTCGGCTTCCGCCAGCGCCGAGCCCCGGCCGCTGAAGTCTGTGCGCGAGCGGGTACTGCAGACTCTGACCCTCATCGGAGCGCCGGCGAGTCAGAAGACGATCCGGGCCGTGCACGAGGCCTTCTTCGGAGGCGCGCCCCTGTCCTCCGCGTGCATGGCGAGCCTGCGCCGGGACGAAGAGCGCAGCTTCCGCAGCCACAGGGGCGTGCGCACACACGTGTGTCCCGCCCTGCTCACCCAGTCCTTCCGGCCCGCCCGCTCCGTGCTCGCATCTTCCGCATGGCCCCTGCACCAGCGGCTCCTCGCTCCCGGCACAGACCAGGTCAACTACCTGACCATGGCGGTCAACCTGGCTGAGGCCGCAGCGGGAACCGCCGGCGAGAACCAGGGAGACGGCGAGGCGATCAACGCGCTGCTCGCCAGCATCGCGGCCAACATCCCCGGCCTGGCCGGGAACAAGCCCGCCAGCGCGGCACGGATACGCGACGCTGCTCAGCGGGAACTCGACCGCCTGCTCCCCGAAGACCAGGCCGACCGCGACCAGGCCGCCCGGACGGCTACGAAACTCCCCTCCGTCGAGCAGATGTTCGGCACCCCCGCACCCCAGAGCACCTGAACGCCAGGGCAGGATCCCGGAAGGGAAGGACAGACGATGACCCAGGTACGCCTCGCCGGATGCGCCGGATGCATCGGCAGCGGCCGTCCCGGCTACGTCGTGGCGTGGGTCCTTGAAGACGGTCAGATGCTCCCGAAATGGGAGCGCTGCCCGGACCAGTGCACGGCGGAATCCCGCGCTGCGACCATCGAGCGTCACCTGCGGCGTCGTGCTGAACAGGAGGCTGGGGCCGCCCAGCAGCCTCAGCTTGACGCCGCCTCCGCACCCGCCGCCCAGCCGGAACCCGTCCCCGAGCGCACTCTTCCCCAGCACATCCAGGAGCCGACGGTGCGCTGGCAGGTCCCCCCTCGCCCCCCGCAGCGGGGGCGTCCCGCACAGGGGGCCGCCCGGCCCGGCGGACGCCGTGCTCCCGCCCGCGCCGGGAGCGGCTCCACCCCGGCTGCGAACGCTCCTCGACGGTGGCCGGCCGTCGCGCTCGACCACGACGGGAACGGCTGGCAGACGGACATCGCCCAGGTCCCGCCGCCGGCCGGGACGAAGCTCACCGACTGGTTCGCCTGGCTCGGCACCGGCCTGCCCCTGCGTATCGACCGGGTCCACGAAGCGGGACGGACCGGTGACGGCATCGTCTGCCTGTCGGCCGCGGCGCTCAAGGCCCTCGGGCTGCCTGCGGGCCTTCCGTCCACGGAGAAGGCGCTCGCCGCTTTCACGAAGAAGATGAACACGGCGGCCGCCAGCGTCGGCATGGAGCTATCCCAGGAACTCGGTCCCGTCTTCCACGCCTTCCGCCGCGCCGGGGCTGTCGGCGGACCGAAGTCCTCCCTGCGTGTGGTGATCGCGCCCTGGCTTGGCCAGGGGAGCGACAAGCAGCAGGTGACGGGCGCGATGCTGGCCGAGCTCGCCGCCGCGCCCACCGGCGAGCTGGACGCGCGGACCCTTGCGCGCCGGATCCGCAAGTACGTAGCCGATCTGGGGATCGCGCCCGGCGTCACCCCCGCCACCACCAGCAAGCTGCTCCTCGACGCTGTCCGCCCGCGCACTGAGCCGTTCCAGAACGAGGAGGGCGAGTGGGGCTCGCGGCCTCGTGAGGGGGCACTGCCCGGCGGTGACACCGTCGTGCCGCCGGCTGCCGGAGCCCGCCACCCTCTGACCCGGGAACTCCAGGAGCGCGGCGACGCCTTGTGTGAGGAGGAGGACTACAAGTACTGGTCCCGGCCCCTCACCGAGACAGAAGCGGCCATGCCGTACGCCGTCGCCTGCGATGTGTGTGCCTCGTACCTGTCGGTGACCATGTCGCTGCGCCTGCCCGCCGGGCCTCTGGAGCACCACTCCGAACCGGTCTGGGACACCAAGGCGCCCCCCGCCGGTCTGTGGTGGTGCGACTTCACCGACATCGAAGTGGACCCTCTCCTGCCGCACCCGGCCACGTTCCACGGCCAGCCCCCCGTCAGCGCCGGCTGGTACGCCACCCCGACCGTCGCCTACATGGTCACCGAGTACGGCTTCGACCCCACCACCATCACCGAGGCGTACCTGTCGACCATGACGGTGCCCTTCCTCAAGGAGTGGACCATCCGGCTGCGCGAGGCGTACAAGGGTGCCTACGGGCTTCTCGGACTCAAGGACGGGCAGGAGCCCGAGGAGTTCCTCGCCGCCTACGCCGCGCACAAGGACATCGATTCCGAGGACACGGACCGCACCGACGCCCTGGTGCTCGCCGGCCTCTACAAGGCGATCTACAAGGGCGGCGTCGGGAAGTGGACCGACGGGGCCGCGTACCTCGACGAGGAGACCTGGCTGCGGGACGTTGTGGCCAACTGGTCCTACCGGCCGGAAGTGCGGTACACGATCATCTCCGCGGCCCGCATCGCCAACCACAGGCGCATGCGCAAGACGTATAAGAAGATCGGCCGGGCCCCGTTCGCGATCAACGTCGACTCCTACATGTACGCCACCGAGCAGCCCTCGCCGCTGGAACTGCTGACCCCGCCGGAGAAGGACAAGCCAGTGCTCGGCGTTCTGCGCCTGGGCATCGGGCCCGGCCAGTTCAAGCACGAGGCGAGCATCCCCATGCCCGCCGTCCTGGAACTCCTCAACAACAACGAGCATCCCTCCCCCCTGACCCACGACTACACCACCGACGGCACGCCGTACCCGCAGAAGGACCAGCCGTGACCACGAGTCGAGAAGACGCGGCCAAGCAGGTCGACTTGACCGAGATGTACTCCCGGGTCAATCAGCTCTTCTACACCTCCAAGCACGCGCCGGTACGCACCACCACACAGACCGCGCATGCCCTCGAACGAATCTACGGCGGCAAGACGGCCGCCATGGCCGCCGCGTACAACGTCAAGCCCCGCACCGTCCAGCGCTGGCTCGACGGATCACGTACGCCGCAGGGAGCGAACGCCGCCCGGCTCCTGCGCGACGCCACAGCCGCGCAGACGACCAAGCGCGGCCGCGAGCGCCGAGCCCGGCAAGCCGAACATCACCGCGGGCACGTCCTGGTACCGCGAGTCAACAACTTCACCGTTCGGGGCTCGGACGCAATCCGCTCACGGGACATCAACATCACCCTCAGTGGGCAGGATCTCGCCGCTCTGGCGCGGGCGGAGAACGAGAGCGAGGTCGACGCCATCATCCAGGCCGGGATCGCCTCGTACTTCAACGGCGGTGTCGAGGGCGGCTTTCACCCCGGGGACTTCGGGTACGACGCGGGCTCCCTCGTCTTCAACGTGCCCGTGATGACCGGCTCAAGCCGTACGGGCGAGTGAGAGGAGCCAGCGCCCGAAGGCGCCGGCCCGGGGGCCGCTGTCGGTGGGGGCAGGCACACTGGGTGCCATGGTGACACCGGCCGAGACCGCGCCCGCACGGGTCCTCCCCGCGCTGCCGGACCACGACCAGGAGGCAGGCGAGATCCGCTGGGGAAGATGGGAACCCGCCATCATCGCCTCGCACATCGACCCCGCCTGCCCGACGTGCGCCTTCCCCGGACCGCTGTCGACCGTCTTCGGCGCCACCTGGTACACCCCGGAGCCGACCATGGTCCGTGTCCGGCGTTCCCAACCTGGCCAGCCGTCCAAGTGGGTGCGCGCCCAGGGCAAGCCGTACTGGTGCAAGACCCACTACGCGGTGCGCTGCCCGCAGTGCGACGAGATGCGGGTCTACCGCCGGGACGGCTGGGTGGAGATTCACTACCGGCCGCCCACTACGGAACGCGCCGTGCCGCCGACGGATGACAACGTGCTGTTCTAGCCCACCGCGCCCGGATACGACGCTCTCAGGACGGCTCCATGGCCGCCTCGGCCTCGTTCCCCAGGGCGGGATAGCGCGCGGCCGAAAGCATCTGCGCAGCCTGGATTCCACGCTTGATCCCCGACCGGTAGACGGCACCCACGGTCGTGACGTTCGCAGCGAGGCGCTCGTACTCCGCCAGAGGGTCAGGCAGTGCGCTGAGGGCCTCGGGATCGGGTGCGGCAGCCGGCGGGACGAGACCGGGGTACTTCTCGCGCCACTGCCGAATCTTCCGGATCGAGGTGACCGACGTATGCCAGCACGCCGCCAGCACCTGATCGGCGAGACCGCTCGGCAGGCGCAGCGGGATGCTCTCCGGGAAGCCACCGTTGCGCGACCCCGGCCACCGGCCGCCGAGGGCTCGGGCCTCCGAGGGAATCGCGGGCCATGTCCGGGACCAACCCCGTTCTTCGAGCTCCTGCTCGATGCCGCAGGCCGCCAGGGTGTCGACCGTGTCGAGCAACTCCGCTGCCCCACGCAGGCGGAGCACCTCCAGCCGCCAGCGGTTACGAACCTCGGCCTTCTCCTCGCGAGTCAAGCCCCGGGTCTGCCAGGCCGGCGCGGAGGAAAGGATGATGCGGCGGCTCTTTTCGACGCCGAGGACGTCCTTCACCTGCTGCCGGGTACCCGCGGCTACCCATGCTGTCGCTGCGGTCGTTCCCTGTGCCACTGGCGCCCACCACCCCATATCGCACTTTGCAAAGGACAGTTGGCCAGGTTACTGGCGTGCGGACGTCCTGCTGTCCGGAAGCGTCCGAACCTGTCCGAACGGACGCCGTCGGACAGCAGGCGGCAGGGCGGGGTGTAGGGGCGCCACAGGCCATGCCGGCGCTCCCGGAGTTCCTTCACAGGGCCTGCTTGACCTGGTCGATCCCGCTGCCCAGGCGCTCATAGATGTCCGAGGCCGCGCCGCCGTCCGGCTCCTCGAGGTCCCGGTAGTACTCGATCGCGGGCTTCAGGTCCGCCAGCAGCCAGTCCATGTCCCGGTGCAGCTTGTCGGGCACTGGCACCTGTCGCTGCACCTGCTCCAGCAGGCTCACCAGGCGCTCGCCAGCCGACTGGACCTCGTTGCCGAGATCGGCGGAGAAGCCGTTCTCTCCCTCGTCACCCCCGTAGCCCCACGACTCCCGCACCTGACTCACGACCTGCTCGAGCCGGGTGAGCTCCTTGCGGATCTCGTCTACGCACTGCGGCATCGCCAATCCCTTCCCGTATCCAGCCGGGAACCCGACCCAATTCAACGCCTGAGGCATAGTTGTCGACACATTCACCCGGTGATCATTTCCGGTCACAGCGCTAGCCGCCGAGGAGGGTGCTGCGCGCTTCCAGGGCACGGGCCAGAAGTGCGGCCTCGCCAGGGTCGACGAGCAACGGGCCGCGGGTCTGGGGGGCGGCGGGCATGGTGAGCCGGACCTCGCCCTGGCCGAGGCCGCCGGTCAGGTCCGCGATCTGCTCCGGGCTCAGCGCGTGGCGGACGAAGACGTCGACGTCGCCGAGGGAGATGCGAAAGGTGAGCAGGTGGCCGAAGAGCACTTCGATGACGTTGCCGCTGAACATGACCTCGGCCAGTTCTTCGGTCGTGCGCTCGGTGTCGTCGAGATCGTCGGTCGGGGGCATGCAGCTCCAGTTCTCCGAGAGGGTGGGTGTCGGCGTGTGCCGGGGTCAGGCCGCGCTGTCGTCAGGTGTGTACGGGCTGCGGAAGCGGGCGGGGATCTCGGCCGGGGGAGTGCCGGGGCCGGGGGCATCGGCCGGACCGCGGCCGGAGTGGCTCCAGTAGGACAGAGCGAGGGCCGCGACTGAGTCGTTGCGCTCCTCACGGGTGGCCCAGGCTTCGACAGTTACGTCACCCTCCGTGTAGATGGCGAGCGCGTAGCAGATGTCGAACGGCGAGTCGTAGAGGGCTACCGCCTGGTAGGGCCAGTTGGTCAGGTCCCACCCCTCGCTGCCCCAGTCCCGCACGCCGGTCCATCCCCAGGGCTTGAGGTGCGCCAGCCAGTCGCTGGCATCACCCCCGTCGTGGAAGCCCTCCGGGAGGAACGGAAGAAGCTCCAGCGGAACAGGGCCGGAGGTGAACGGGCGGTTGTCCCCGGGCGGGCGGGTGGTGTCGGTCAAGGTGGCCTTCCTGGTCGAGAGCCCCCAACGGACCCATAACGCCAATGTACTCCAATGTCGTCATAGAGTCAAAATAAAAGGGTCAACAGATGGGCGTGCTCGTGGGTTGACGTAAAAAAATTGACGTTAGACCCCGGAGTGGGTACTGTTGTCGTATCGCAGCGAGGCCCCGGCCCCGCGGCAACGGGCCCACCCTCTACGGGGCGTGCAGGGGCACCAACGCCCCTACGGTCCTACGTACGAAAACCCCGTACCACGACGAAACGGCGGTTGGTAGTGTCCCGGCTGCGGGGCGGCTCCGATACGTGCTTCCTTCTCACTCTTTGGAAAAGACCCAGCGCGTTCACTTTCCGCCCCGCCTCCGAGAGCCTCACCTCCTGGTGCGCTGCGAACAGCCGGCGCCTCCGCTGCGCCCGTCGACCACGATGAGGTTGAACTTTCGGCGATGTCGAGCGGCTCTCAGGCGCCCTCCCCTCCGGGGCGGGCACGTGGCCCTTCCGCTCCGGCTCATGAAGACGAAGCCCTGCACGCCAGGGCCCGTAGGCCCGGCAAGCGACCGGGACAGGGGGAGGACGATCATGACGACGACCACCACCGGAGCCCGCCGCGGCCTGGCCGCGACGCTCCTTGCCCGTCGTGGAGCCGTCTACCTGAACGAGTCCGCCCAGTTCCCGCCGACGTCGGCCCTCGGCTCCCTCGCCGGCATCACCCTGCTGGAAGCCGACCTCCTCGAGCGCAGCTTCCTGCTGTCGAACGACCTGCGCCAGGTCCTCGTCCGCAACACCGACACCGAGCTCGCCACCATCGGCCGCGTCCTGCTGGCCGACATCGACGCGGCGCTCGGCGCGGACCGCGACCACACGCCCCTGTTCCGCAGCTTCCCGGCCAGCACCCCCACCGACACCCTCGCCCTCTACGTCGACCGGGTGCTGTCCGTCCTCCTCCAGACCCCCGAGCAGCCGTGCGTGCTGTGCGGCTCCAATGCCACCGTTCACGCAGTCGCCCCGTGTGCGCACCTGGTCTGCACGTCCTGCTTCGACGGCGTCGACCTCTCGGCCTGCCCGATCTGCCAGCGCCACATCGACACGGACGACCCCTTCCTGCGCCCACAGCACCACCGGCCCACCGCTGGTGCTCGCCGTGCCTTCCCTGACCGGCTGCGCATCCTGACCCACGGCGGCGACTTCGCGGACCGCAAGGCCGACGCCACGGCCGAACTCACCGTCCTGCTCTCGCGCACCGGTGCACTCAGCCCGCAGGACACCGACGACCTGGCCACCCTCCTGGACCACGCAGGCGACCGTACGGACCTGCAGTGGCTGCCCGAGACCATCCCCGGCCGCGAGACCAAGGCCCGCGTCCTGGCATGGCTCCTCAACGAGCCGGCCCACTACTCGACCGTGCTCCCGGCCGTGACCGCCCACATCACCACGGCTACCGACGTCCTGCGTCTGGAGGCCGTCCGCTCCGGCGGCGACACCGGACTGGTCACCCCCACCCGCTTCACCGCCATCCCGCGCCCGCTGCGCCGCGCCCTCCTCCAGGCCCTCGACCGCCTCGACGTGACCCTGGTTGCGGAGGACATGCGCCGCCACGCCCAGGCGTGGAAGCACCTGGCAGAGCGGCTGCACCCCTTCGAGTACGCCACCCGCTACCCGCAGGCCGCCCTCGCAGTCGCCGCCCTGCGCAAGACCGCGCTCACCGACAACGTCCTCTCCCGCACCCTGGAGGCAACTGCGCGCCGGGTACCGGCCGCCAGCACCAACCGCCCGAAGGTCGCCCTCGCGCTCTGGTCCTCCCAGGTGGAGACGGCCCTCGCCGAGGCCGACCTGCCCCGCGCGCTGACCCTGCTGACCCAGAGGGCCGGCGAACTGCTGCGGCGCCTCGACCACGTCCTGCGCACCGCCGGAGACGACCACGCCCAGAGCGCCCTCGACGCCCTGGAGCAGGCAGCGCCCCGCGTCGCACCGGCGGTCATCCTGTCGGCCCTCGGAGAGATCCGCACCCGGACTCGCAAGGGCACCAAGCGGGTCTTCTTCCCCAAGGGAGGCAACGCCAAGGCCCACATCGCCGCAGACGAGCGCGCCCCGCTCCCGGACGCCGTCGTCGACCGCGTCGTGTCCATCCTGACCGGCGAGATCCTGCGCCGTGCGGGCCGGCTGACCCCGGTGGACACCGCCGTCATCGACGCAGGCCTGAACGGCGTGATCGCACCGTTCGCCGAGCGGACCGCCTCGCGGGCGCTGGTCACCCTGCCGCGCGGCAGCGAACTGCCCCTGCCCGACGGGCGCACCGTCCGCCTCTTCCTCCACTGGATGGAGAGCGCCGACTCCGGCACCACCGACCTTGACCTGTCCGCAGCGATGTTCAACGACACCTGGGACCACATCGGCACCTGCGACTACACCCGGCTCCGCTTCGCAGGGTCGGCGGCCATTCACTCCGGCGACCTGCAGAGCGCCCCCGCCCCGCGGGGCGCC
This sequence comes from Streptomyces sp. NPDC006384, assembly GCF_042870695.1. NCBI lineage: Bacteria > Bacillati > Actinomycetota > Actinomycetes > Kitasatosporales > Streptomycetaceae > Streptomyces > Streptomyces sp. NPDC006384. Next base: position 62,257 of record NZ_JBIAHR010000030.1, on the reverse strand, counting down.
AGCGAGTTCATCGACCTCGACCTCGACCAGCTGGCCGCCGCCGGCGTGCGCTACCTCGTCGCCGCAGTCTTCTCCTACAACAACGTGCCCTTCGACCAGCTCGCCGAGGCCTTCGCCGGATTCATGGCCCGGGACGAGGACGGCAACACCGGAGCGGTCTACGACCCGCGCCAGGTCGAGCAGCGCTTCGACCTGACCGGGCAGGCCCGCGCCAGCGTCCCCCTGCTGATCGACGTCCAGGGCCGCACCATGCGCTGGCTCGACATCGTCCGGGGCGTCACCGGCACCCACCACGCCGTCCACCGGCACGCGCACGACCTCGCCGACCTCGGCGAGGGCCTGACCGGCCTGTTCACCTCCGGCGCCCGCATCGGACTCGGCGAACTCGCCACCTGGCAGGCAGCCGCACGGGCCACGAACGTCGTCGTCCGTCACCTCGACGGCTCCACCACCGCCTACCAGCGCCAGCCGGAGGAGAGCACCGCGGACTTCGCCGCACGCATCGGCACTCCGCTCACCGACCGGCACGTCGACCTGGACGCCACCGAGGTGAACCTCGCCTACCTGCTGCGCGGCGACCTGCCCCTGGCCGTAGGCGGCGAGGCGTACGCTCTGCACCCGGCAGGACTCGACGCCCGCCAGGTGCGCCTGCTCGGCGCCTCCGATCTGGTCTCCGCTCTCGTTCCGCGCTAGCGGCCGGTCAGCAACAGCAACGAGCCCTTGACGGCGCCCTGCCCTGCGCGGCGTCCTCAAGGGCCCCTGCGTACGGCCACGTCCGGTCACCACGTCCGCGCCGGTCCCGGCGGACGGCGGCGACCAAGCACCCGTGTGGTGCACACGCCAGCCGCAGAAGCGCAGCGCGACCAGGCCGACCACCTTCCGAGCTGAAGAAGCAGGGCCAGGACCTGCGTAAGGGGGGAAGCGGCACAGTCCCGCTGGCGGTCGCGCCGGCAGAAGCGAGGTGCACGCGGCCGCGGCAACGACGAGCACGCAGACGGTGAGGCCGCTCCAGACGGTCATCGGAGCCCGTTCAGGCCGGCGTGCGAGCTCGTCGGCGACTGGCCGCTCCGTCACGCCCCCGCGGGTTGGGATGCCCCGGGTGGCCGGTCCCACGGAGGACGCCGATGACGAGAGGGCGCGCAGGCGGGAGTTCAACTCCCGCTCCGCGTACGGAACAGCCGCTGGGCCGCCGCATGTCCGAACCTTCCCAGGCCCATCCCGACGGCGGCGATGACGAACACCCCGATCAACCGCTCCGCGAGCAGATAGGTGCTGACCACGGGCTGCCACACCAGCGGCAGCAGCAATGGGAGCACGCGTACCGGATCCACGCGGCGCCACCCGAGCAGGCCCTGTTCCGGCGGGCGTGTGAACAAGGCGCCGCTGGGGCTGGTGCAGGTGATCGCCGCGCCCAGCAGCAACGGCAGCAGGAGGGTCAGCAACAGGTCGAGCACGGCGATCGCCACAGGCGGTCTCCTCGGTTTCAGAGCTCTGGGGCCGGGCGGAACCGGCCCGGCTCCGGCGAGCCTCGTCCAGAGGGCCTGTGGACAGAGGCCCCACGGGACAGCCGGCGCGCGCAGCACCTGCACACACAGCCCTGGCGACAACAGCGAGGAGGAGGGCCGTGAGGACCGGACTACGCCGGGGGGTACAGAGCGTCGGTGACGACGCGGACACAGGCGAGGGTGTCTTCCCGGTAGACGGACACCGGCGTCTTCGGGTAGCCGGGCGACTCGTACAGCGGTGCGACTCCGGCGGCAGTGACGAGGCGCGCCCGCCACCCACGGTGCGCCTGGACGGCGTGCTCGATGTGATTCTGGTGCTCGATGAGGACGTACGCGGTCCGTTCGTCCGGCTTGTGGTCGAAGGACCCGGCGATGATGCAGCTGTTGCGCCCCAACTGGGGGGAGTAGCCCGTCTGCTCGGGCACCTGCGCCTCCTCGAGCAGCCGGCGCAGCAGGCGGTCGGCCCGGCACTCGCAGAACTCGACCTGGCAGAGCTGTTCTTCGGCCCACGTGAGGAGGGTGGCGACGGCGGAGGCGATCTTGGCCACTTCTTCCTTCCCGCGCTCCATGAGGGGGTCGTCCGGACCGTCGGTCATGTCCAGTTCCGCCGCGGTCGCCAGGCTCTCCTTGCGCAGGCCGGCGAGGGCCAGACGCAGGCGGGCGAAACAGAGCGGGGTGTCGCCGGCGGCGAACTCGGCGATCGGGCCCGCCGCGGACATGTTCTTCGCGGCGTGGCGGGCCTGTTCGAGGGTGGTGATCGGCATGCAGCCTCCTTGGTGTGACGGCGCCCCGTGTCCGGGCGCCGGATGGGGCGGGCGGGCCTGTGGCAGCCCGCCCGCCGGTCGATCAGGCCTGACGCAGTGCGGAGACCAGCGCGTTGCTCAGAGCGGCGGGAATCTCGGAGACCTGGCTGATGTCCACCCGGTGGGCACCGGGCAGAACGTTCGAGCGGGGGTCGAGGCAGAACCAGAGGACGTGCACTCCGGCCCGGATCAGGCGGCGCACAAGACGCTCGCCGCCGACCCGCTCCTCCGGCTCCCAGTGGCCGTCGGACACGATGACCAGAACGCGGGCACCGTCGCGGCGGGCCAGGCCCAGGGCGCCGTCCAGCGCATTGGTGGCTTCGGTGAAGCGGTGGTTGTTGTCGTTCGCGTGGAACTCGGTGACCTGGGACGGCGGCTGCCCGGGCGAGACGATCGGCGTGACGGCCGTGCCGAAGGCGACGGTCGCGGCCTTCCCGGCGACTTCGCGGGTGCCGTGCGCGAACATCCAGGCCGTCGAAGCGATGATCGAGGTGTAGGCACCCATCGAGCCGGAGACATCGACGGCTACGCCGACGGCGACCGGCGGCTCCTGGGAAAGCGTGCGCTTCCTGGAACGGAAGGGGCGGACGGTCACCGCCATCCCCAGGCTGCGCTGCGCCGCTCCGAGCATGGCGTCCCGCCCGGACAGGCGGCCCGGCGGGAGCGCGGCGGCGACGCGGACACGGGCGGGCTCGCGGAACCGCGCCTTCGCCAGGGCGCTGCCCAGCCGACGGGCGGCTGCCCGCTCCACCGGTGTGGGCGCCCGGTGACCGCTGACGGGATACCGAGGCCGAGAGCGCTGGGAGGACGGGGCGGGGGCGGGCGTGAAGACCCGGCGAGCCGCCCGCTGCGCGGCCTGCTGAGCAGACGCCTCGGCCCGGCGTTCCTGCTGGCGCTGGGCGGCTTCCTCCTCGGCCCGGCGCTCCTGCTCGGGATCGGGCAACGCTCCCGTGAAGATCTGAGCCTGCACCGAGGCGGCCTCGGCCACGGCGGCGACAGCTGCTCCGATCACGTCCGCGCCGTCCGCGCCGTCCGAGGCGGCTCCGACGCGGGGCTCGCCCGCTGCGCACCCGACGCCGGGAAGGTCCGCGTCGTCGTCCGCCCCGACGACCTCGACCCACCGGCGGGCAACGTCCAGCAGACCGTGCTGGTCGCCGTCGTCGAGCGTCAGCACCTCCTGCCACAGGGCACGCAGCGCCGCGAGATCCCCGAGGCCGAGGACGCCCTCGACGGCCGTGCTCACCGGCTGCACTTCGGCCTCTGTGAGCACACCCGCGTCCACCCGGCCCAGGACGAGGGCGGCGCCGGCCGCCGCCCTCCACCGGTCGTACAACGAGGAGGCGCTGTCCTGGGCGGGCAGCACGATGTTGCTCGCGCAGGCGCGCAGGAACACACGGTCCTGCGGGCGCTCCTGGAGGTGCCGGGCCTCGATCCGGGGTTCTTCGAGCAGTACGGCGGCGCGGATCACCGCCCGACCTGCCGAGGTGTCCCACTCACCCCAGCGGGTGCTGCGCGCGTGAGCGGCCTCGTGGGCGGACATGCCTACGATCACCGGATGCCGCAGCCGGCCCGAGATGCTGAGCGGGTCCACCTGGTCGGGGTGAACCCCGTCCTTCAGGGCGACCGCCCCGTTGACGGTGACCTTGATCAGCCGCGGGTCGAACCATGCCGCGTCGGCCGTGGGCGCGCCGTCCCACACCATCGTGAGCAGGACGTCGTCGCGATCAGCGAGGGTGTTGATGATGGAGCCGAGCCGCCGGGCAAGGGCGTCCCGGGCGTCGGCGAGGTCTGCATCGACTTCCTCATGGCGGGCGGGCGCCGCCGGGGCACTCGTCACCGGCGCCCCGCAGGAACCCGGGTACCGAGGGACAGAGGAGCGTGCTCGCCGAACCTCTCCTTCATTGCGGCGGCGAACTCCTCACGGTCCTGGAACGGGCACTTGCGCAGCAGGCCCGCGACGGCGAACTGCTGACCGAACCGCCGGCTCGTCTCGGCGAACGCCAACGCGTCGCGCAGTTGCGGAATCCAGCCCTCGTACGTCTGCTGCCGCTTGCGGCTCTCCAGGTTCTTGGCCACGGTGATCAGGTCCACCGGTACGCCGAAGTCGGCGGCCAGGTCCCAGTCGGTGGTCACTTCGACGTGGTGGTGGAACCGGCTCAGCAGGGCATCGCTCAGGTGCGCGCCGGGCACTTCCGGATTGCAGGCGCCGATGACAAACCAGTTGGGGCCGACCTTGAGCGGGGGCAGCGCCGGGTTCTGGGTGACGTGCAGCTCGTCGCGCCCGTCCATGAGCGCGTACAGCACGGTCAGTTCCCGGGGGTCGATCAGGGCGATCTCGTCGACCAGGAGCGGGACGTCGTTCTTGATGCTGCGGATGAGCGGGCCCGGGACCCACTCGAAGGCGTCGGTGGTCGGGTTCTGGACGAAGGTGCCGACGAAGTCCGCGACCTCGGTACTGGCGGTGCCGACGATCGTCTCCAGGCCGGAGTGCTGCCCGGCGACGGCGTCCTGGACGAACGCGGCCTCGCTCAGGGCGGTCTTGCCGGTGCCCGGCGGTCCGACGAGCAGAACGTGTTCGCGGTGGCTGCGGGCGTCGCGCAGGAACGCCAGGTCCTCCAGCCCGCCGAGCAGGCGCGGCTGGTACAGCTGCCCGTTCGGGCGGATCTGGGGGCCGATCGGCGGGAGCGCCGAGGACAGGACGGGTGCAGACGGAGCGGGCGTGCGCGGCCGGGTGCGCTGGCGTCCGACCTCTTCCAGCTTCTCGCGGCCGCGCTGTGCCATCTGGTTCGTGAACGGAGTGGACAAGGGACTCCTGTGTGGTGAAGGGGCCGGGACGACGGTGGCGGTCTGTGCCGCTAGAAGGCCGATCCCGGGATGCGGGAGGCCTTGGGGAGCTCGGTGCCGGTCTGAGCGGCGTACTGGCCGAAGTGGCGTGCGATGGCGCGGGCGTTGTCCCTGGCGTTGTCGGCGCCGGCGAGCGAGGCGGGGATGTAGAAGACGGTGAACTCCCGGCTCGCCTCGTAGCCCTTCCGTTCCTTGTCGCGGGACTTCTTCACCACCTCCTTGAGTGCCTCCTCGGCGGTGATGCCCGTACGCAGCAGTCCGATCTGGCCCTCCTGGCCGCGGCCACCGTGCAGGCCGAGCGCCAGAGGTTCGGGCCCGGTGACGACCATGAGGCGGTAGAACTTGTCGCTGCCGCCGCTGTCGTCGTGGAGTTCCCAGCCGAAGCCGAGGACGTCGTCGCTGGAAGCCAAACGAAGAACCTTCCATGTAGGTTAACTTTTTTGCGTCGATCGGGGCGCGGATGTGTCGCCGTGCGCTTGCGGACTCGCGCACCCCGTGTCGCATGTACTAATGTACCTGTGCTGCAATCGGACGTCAATGTAAAAGGGTCATGAGTGGTGTCCGTCAGTGTCGTCTTCGCGATGTCGGCCGACGCTCAGGCGCTTCGCCTCGCCCGTACACTCGGCACTTCCAGGACCGGGGGAGGGCATCATGACGAACACACCGCACACTGCTGGCCGGCTCGAAGCCGTCGATGTCCCGATCTACGCCGGCCTCGTCGAAGAACGCGGCGATGTCCTCGCCGAGACCCGCCGAACGGCGGAGCGGGCGCTGCGCGAGGCGGGCAAGGCACTCGACTTCGGCCTGACCGCCGCCGACGTCGGCAGCGGACCGGGCTTTTGGGTCACATAGTCGCTGAATCGTCCGCCCTGTCGCACTGCGGTGAGCGGCCGGAGAGGCAGATCTCCTCGATCAGGCGCATCTGTGCGGAGGCCTTCTCGTCCCACTCGCACCGGCGCTCCTCGGAGAGCCGGTTCAGGTCACGGCCGACGGGGATGAACGGGGAGCCGGGGTGGCCAGGCCACCGGTTTCCGCTGACCGGGTCGTAGTTCATGTTCCGGTAGGCCAGCCACGATTCGAGGTGGTGCGGACACATCTTCGCGGGCGGCCGGACCGAGTAGCGCTGATCGGGCGGGAAGAGGTTGTTGGTGGCCAGATGCCGGTTGCGGCGCCATGTGGCCGCGCCCCAGCTGTGCCACTCCTGCCTGACCTCCTGGGGAACGGGTTCACCCAGGTAGCGGTGCGGGGCCTCCGGGTGCGGCGTAGTCAATCGGTCTCCTTCATGTGGGGAACGGGGAACGGCGGAATGAGGGGTGCCGTCGAGGGCGCGGAGAGCCGGGGCTGGGTCGCAACGAGCCGGCCCGCGGCGTTGAGCTTGAGGTAGGGGCGCATGATGTCCGGGATGGGAGCCGTGTCCGGGACTCCGCGCGCGATGGCGCCCCACTCGCCGGTCGTCAGGAACTCGTTGCCGATGTACTCGGTGTACGCGGGCGGGATGGCCTCGGTGAGCTCCTCATGGATGTCGGTCCAGTGGATGTCCATCGCCTGCTGCATCTCGCGGACGGTGCCCTTGCCACCGCCCTTGCCGTAGGCCGCGATGTACGGGCCGTCGCGCCACACGCCGTGGCGCAGGCCCCGGACGTAGCCGCGATGAGGCTGGTGCGGGCGCTTGTTGCCCCGCCAATAGTCGATCTCGAAGTACCGGTGCCGCAGCACGCCGAGTCCGAACATCTCACCGCACAGGACCAGGTCCCGCCTCAGCTGCGAGCCCTGGACGTTCTCCATGACGGACGGGACGCCGTACCAGGCGAGGAGCTCGCGCGTGGCCGGGATCAGGTCGATGTACTCGCGGCCCTTGTTCGTGCCCTTCGTGAGGGTGCACGAGTGCTGGCACGGCGGGGACGCATGGACCAGGTCGAAGTCCTGGATGTGGGCGTGAGCGAACTCCAGGGCGTCGCCGCGGTGGAACTCGAAGGGATAGTTCCGCCGCGCGCGAAGATCGACGCCTACGACGTCGAAGCCAGCCCGGTAGTAGCCCATCCCGGCCCCGCCGGCGCAGCAGAACAGGTCCAGCACGCGCGGCCGCCGCCCGCGGAAGGACGGCCTCTTGGGCAGTCCCGCAGACCGCGACGGGCGGCAGTCTCCCGCGCGGCAGCACGGCAAATCCAGGCGCCCGGGCCGCCACCGCGCCGTCGGCGGGGGAAGCACGGAAAGCGGGCCGGTCACGCAGCCTCCGGTGCGCCCGGAAGGCGCCGGGCCAGCACGGCAAGTGCGTCGAGTACCTCGGCGGCGTGCTGTACCTCCTCCGCTTCGTTGCCCTCGGTCCGCGTCCACGCTTCCCGGCAAGAGGCGCTCAAGAATGGGACGATCTTGCGGAGCGAGACCAGCGGCGTGCCGTGGACATTGCACTCGGCTTCCAGGTCTCCCACGCCCGGAACGCGGCCGATATAGGAGCCGTTGGCGGGGCGGGAGGGGTCCTGCCAGATGACGAACGCCGCTGAGGGAGCGGTCGCGATGAGCGCGTCCGCCAGGGCGCGCGCCGAGCCCGCCGGTACCTCACCGGTGCTGTACACGGTGCCGAGGCCCAGGTACACGGGCGTGGAGCCGTGGCCATAGTCGGTCGTCACCTGCCGTGCACGGAAAGCGGCCAGGACCGCCGGCACCTCGGCGTCGTCGACGGTGTAGATGATGACCTGCAACTGCGAACTGGCGTACAGCGGTGCCTCCTTGGGCGGCTAGAGGGTAAGAGGGCGGACGCGGGGCAACGGGAACCGCTGCGGACGAGAGCGGGACCGCGCGGCCTGTTTGGGCGCGCTGGGGTCCTCCGCAGGCGGCCCCTGCCACGGCAGTTCGCCGTGGCAGGGACTCGCGCGCGGGTGTGGTCACATGGCGGACAGGCGCTGGAACGTGCGGGCGTAGTCCTCGACGCGCGCCTTGGCGATCACGGAGCGGTCGGTCGTGCGCAGGACGAGTCCCTCCGGACGGCCGCCGGCGCCTTCGTCCAGCGCGACGAGCGTGTCCGGCAGGCGCGTGGCGAGGAACTGCTGCATTCCTGCCAGGTCGGTCGGGAGCTGATCCGCGGGGATGTGGCCCAGGCGCGGAGTGACCTCGATGCCGTTCTCCTTGGCCGTGAGGGTGAGGTCATCCTCGGCGAGGAACTGCTGGCCACCGTTCTCGCGCCACGTGCTGATCACGGGGCGTGGGAGCTCCAGGACCGCGGCGTCCACGACCGCGACGTCGAAGAGGCGGTAGCCCACCGCGCGAGTACTGGTGTACTGCTTGCTGGCCTTGCTGATCTTGTCGCCGAAGACCTCGAAGAAGTAGACGCGGATTCCCAGGGCGGGGGCCGTCAGCCGGTCCGCCAGCGACCGCAGGGCGGGAACGATCGGGTCCTTCGGGTTGACGATGCGGTCGCCGCGCGCGTGGAGGAGATCCTCCCGGCTGCCGATCGCGTAGTCGCCGCCGGGCAGGACCACGATCCGGGCGTTCGTGCCGTCCACCTTCTCGGTGAGGACCACGTCGTCCTGGAAGGCCACCGCGCGGTCGAGCAACGTGCCCCGGTCGATCTCGTGGTACGTGGGGATCGGCGGGTACTTCGTCGCAGAGTTCAGAGCGGCGAGGTCCAGCGCATCGAGCTTGGTCAAGAAGTCCTCCGTGGGCCGGGCCTCTCCCGGTATCGACGAGCGAGGCGAACACCCCGCATACTCAAAAGTACGTCATATGGGGGCGTGGGTCAACTTTAATAAGTCGCCAAGGGGTCGCGTGAGCGCGTGTCGCAATGAAATTGACTCATAACCCCATATGACGTACATTAGATGTGTGACGGGATCGGACCACTGACCTGGAGGAAGAACACCGTGAAGCCTCGCCTGAGCGACTACACGCGGAACCGCGCGCACGCCGTCGCCACACAGAACCTGCGCCGCTCCGGAGCGAGCGGAGTCCATGCGGCAGGCCCGAAGCGTCAGCGCACCCGCCGTGCGTCCGAGAAGGCGGCCATCCGCTTCTCGGTCACCGCCGGATGACCGTTAACTCACCCGACCAGAGCGCCACACCCGCTGGAGAGTCCGTCACCGCCACCTCATCCGCGCTCCTTGCCGTGATCGTCACGAAGGCGGACGGGGGACTCATCCGGATCGGCCCCATCCCCACCCCAGACGCAGCCGAGGCGATCCGCGCCTCGCTGTCTCGCCCTACCACCAACCCGGAACAGGCCGCGGCCACCGCCGAGGTAGCGCACTTCGCCCCCGAGCAGCCGCACCTGTCCCTCCTGGACGCCGAGGTCGAGACCGTCGCCAGGCTGATCGACCACCCCGAGCAGGGAATCGAGATCCCCCTACCCCAACCTCTGGGACCGCCTCGTTGCCCAGCACGGACTCAGCACCGCCGATGCCGTCTTCAAGACGGCGCTCACCGCTCGCCGTACGTGCCGCAAGGCCCCCGGAAGGCCGTCAGCCCGACCGCTACTCGCGCCCAGGCCGGCGCCCCACTTCGACCACGCTCTGCGGGAGCTGCTCACAGAGAACATCGGCCCTGGAGGCCTCTCACCCGCCGCGCTGGACGACACGCTCACCAGCATCCGCCGCTTGGCGGACGCCTGGGCGCAGGCACGACAGCATCCGGCCTCCGGAACCTGAACCCGGCCCGCAACCTCTCACGCGCCGGCCGACACCACCCACCTGCCAAGGAGAAGCAACTGAACCCCCGACTCATCCATGAACTCCACCAGGCCGCGTTCTACCTCCCGCCCGACCCCGACGCCCCCGGAGAAGCAGTACCCGTCCTCGGCCTCGCCGGAGCCCGCATCGCCAGCTACATCACCGAAGACGGCGAGCTGACCATCGACGTGAACTCCGAGGAAGCCCTCTCTCTCCTCCGCCTCGACGCAGACGGCCACCTCAAGGTCAACGTGCGTGTCGACTCCCGCACCGCACAGACCTGGTCCGACGCCCGGGCCTGACCCCCCGATGACCGTTCCGTCCGGAACCGGAAAACCGGCCTACCCGCGGTTGTTGACGAAGGGGACGAGGCCCGCAGCCGTGAAGCCCAGCCCACGACCCCGGCGGAACTCCTCCAGCCTCCTGCGGGCGGTGTAATGATCCGCCGGCATCCCCGGCGGCGTACGCACCCCGAGCTGGATCCCGTACAGACACAGGACGAACCCCGTGGACAGGGCGGCGGAGATCCAGGCGGGGTTGAGCGGGACGGCGATCCGCGAGAACGCCTCCCCGTTGGGGCTTCGCAGCTCAAGCCGCTCGTCGGGGAGCCGGTGCAGGGCCCAACCCGCCGCCGGGCGAAGGGCGGCGAACCCGCGGGTGAGCCGTCCCATCCCCAGCTCGATCGCGGCCTCCGCCTGCTGCTCGCGGTCCGGCTGCCCGGGGGCCCGCACCATCAGTGCTCGCTCCGGCTCGAACAACGCCGCCGGCAGCTGGCCCGCCTGACCGGCGTCGAACGTCACTTCCCCGGAGACGCGGTCGATGCCGTCGGCGACCTGGCCCAGTTGGAGCGCGGGGTCGTCCCAGAACGCCACACGCCCGTGGTCGTCGACCGTGCCGGCCACGGCGGCCGCGTGGGAGGACAAGGTGGCGTAGTCCACCGGGCACCCGTCGACGTGAAATCGGCTGCGGCGCTGCTGCTTCTTCTGCTTGAACCTGCCCACAAGGACTCCTGCTCATATAGGTCGGCTGCCCCGACTGCCGTGCAGACGGGCGGAGCACGTCGGCGCGGCTCCTCACGGCCGCGTGCCGATCCTCGACCGCAGCATCTGTGGACAGAGGCAGGCTCCCGCTCAGCGGGGGAGTGGAGCCCGGCTCGGCACAGGGGGGGCAGGAGGCGCCTCACCGGGGCGGCTGCGGCGCCCGGCGGCCGACCACGTGGGCGAGGGGCAAGGCGGCGGTGCAGCAGCCCCCAGCGGTGTCACCGTCGTAGGGAAAGCGCACCGGTGTCCCCCGCACACGGTGAACGAACGGCTGAGAAGGGACTGAGGGCCGGACTGCGGGGTGATCGGGAATGGTGCCTCGGAGGCGATTCCGATCACAGTCAAAAGGACTGGCAGGACGCGCGCTTCGTCAACGATCTAGGGTGTGCGCATGTCACGCAAAGGTACTGCAGCTCTCGTTGTCCTCCTGGGCGTCGCCGCTCTCACCTCGTGCTCGTCGGACAACTCCGAGGGGAACGCCGACAAGCCGGTCACCGAGCAGCTCTCCCAGGGCGAGATATCGCAGGCACTGCCGGGCGCCGGAGACGTGATCTCAGGGTGGGAGCCCTACAAGGGCAAGCGCGTGACGAAGGAGGCCAGCTACTGCACGGCCTCCGGCAGTACCGCCGCTCCCGAGGGCTGGGTACGGGGCGGCTCGGCCTGGTTCGTCTACAACGGCTCCACGAACGACATGATGGACGTCTCGGTCTGCTTGTACGACACCACGGAGCACTCCAAAGCCGCTTACGCGGCCTGGAGGGGCAAGGAAGCTGACAAGGAGCAGGACCTCGACAAGGCGGTGGGGGAGGAGTCCGTGCTCGTCACCAACCCCGGGCGTAGCGAAGACAGTCTCTCGGCCTTCAGCCGCTCGGGCAACGTCAACATCAGGGTGAAGATCGAGGGGACTGCCGGGGACAGCACCGGTGCCCAAGATGTCCTCGCGGCCACACTCAAGCGGCTGCAGCAGGTACAGGAAGGCGAGCGGGCCACGGCCACCGCGGCCGAGCAGGCCAAGCAGTAGGTGGGCCGCGCCGACCGAATATGACCGGAGGGCTGACGCCTCGATCGCGCGGTGGTTGTCGGCACGCTCCGGGGAGCGGTCTAGAGGCCAGGGAGGGCTGCCTGGTCGCCGGGCGGGCTCTCAGGCCCCGGACGGCACGCGTCGTCCCGGCGCTGGGTCGCAGTGGGACGGGCCGCGCCCGAGACCGGCTGCTCGTCCCGCTCGTCGCTCTTCGGGCAGGGGCACCTGCACCACCACACGCACGGCTCGCCACCAGGGCGCGGGAGTAACGTCGCGACGTTCCGCCCCAGGTGGTTGTGCACGATCTCGGAGTTGTTGCAGGCATCCGGGCCGCCCTTCTGCCGGTGAATGCACCATTCGCAGCGTCCGGCCAGGCAATTCCAGCAGGTGCCCCGCTCGCAGAAGGACCAGCGCCAGAATCCGAACGCGTAGCCGTCGTCGAGCCTGCGGAGGAACGCCGGCCAGACGTGCTGGCGAACCCAGGCACCCTCGTCCTCACTCATCAGGGAGGGGTTGGGCACCGGGTCGACGAGGCCGAGGTGGAGCATGCGGTGAAGGGAGAGGGCCTGCACTCCGCGGATGACTGCGCGCTCGATGTCGGAGAGCCGGCGCTGAGGGCGTCGGACCGGTTCGGTCACTGGTCCGCCTTCGTCAAGGCCGTGGCCGCGACGAAGGCGGCGTTGTCCATGTCACCGGCGGTCTGCGGCGTTCCGCCACCGTTGACGAGGAGGTAGATCTCAGCCTCCTCGGCGACCGTGGCGACCTTGGCCATCGCGATGGACAGATGCGCGCGGTTGGCGAACTTGAGCCGGGCCGACTTGGTCAGGCCGGAGATACGGACGTAGGGGCCGTCCGAGGTCTCCTCGACGGTGGTCACGTCGCTGGCCGGGAACCAGGAGGCGGGGACGGCCAATTCGCCGTCGTACCACAGGTAGGCCGTAGTGATCCGCTGCCTGCCGTCGATGCACGCGTACATGGGCTCGCCCTGGTCGGTCGGGTCGTAGCCGTTGGCGTCCTTCCAGTCCGGCGTGGTGCGGTCGTTCAGAATCACCACGCCGGTCGGGGTTCCCGTGAGCCACGAGCGGATGAGCGCGACGCGCTGGTCCTCCGTCCACACGTCACCGCGCTGATAGGCCGGGTCCAGATCGAGCCCGAAAGTGTCCCGGAAGCTCGTGGCGAGCTCGCGAGGCGAGCGGTCCGAAGTGCGCAGGTTGTGATGCTCGAGCGGGCGACTGGTCTGGCGACTCATGGACGGCTCCCCGAGGTGGTCATGAATGTGAGTAGAGGGCCCCAGGCCCGTAAAGCTAATGTACTCAAAGATGGGGGATGCGTCAAAATTAATGGGTCTACTGGAAGTCCCGAGCATGGTCGCGCGGGATGCTGCCGGCCTCGCCTGGGCGGGCGCGGCCGCGCCGGATGAACCGTGCCCCGAGCTGCACCCCTCCTCCCGCTCCGGCCGACGGAGGCTGCTCGCAGTGCCTCCATGGATGCCTCCACAGGTGGAGGCATGACGCGGTACGGTGGGACCATGCCGAAAATCTCTGTGGAACTCAGCGAGGAAGAGCTGGCCAGGGTGAACGAGCACGCCCAGAGCCTGGGTGTCTCAACCCGGTCGTGGGCCAAGCAGACCCTGATCCAGGACGCCGACAAGGCGCGGTTCCTCACCGCTGCCCGTACAGCTCTGCCCACCGCTTTGGAGGCCGTTAAGGACGCGCCCGAGGGTATGCGGTGAGCTCGATCGTCTACGTTGACCCTGGCTGGCTGCTTGCCATCCAGGAGGAGGTCGCTCCCCGGAACATCGCCATCGCTGACTGGGGAGCCCTCCACTGGACTGGCAGCGCGCACAGGTATGAACAGATCGCCGGGCAGCCGTACTACGAGGACGCTGCGTCCCGAGCGGCCACCTTCCTTCACCACGCCCTAGTCTTGCGCCCCTTCGAGGACTACAACCTCGTCGTCGGGTACGCGGCCGCCGATGCCTACCTTCAGATGTCCGGGCACACGGTCACGGCCAAACCGGACGCCCTGTGGGGCCTGGCGGGAGCAGTCCGTGCCGGGGAGGAGGACCTCCGCGGGGTCGCCCGCGCCCTCCGCTCCTGGACCTCCTGAGCCCGGAGCCTGCTCCTGTCGCAGTTGAGGTCAGGCAGTGACTGCCTGGAGTGCGGCGAGAGGCGAGCGCTGCCCCTTGCCGACGGCGCGGAGGGCGGCCCACTCGACTTCGGGATGGGCCGCCGGCAGGCCGTCGACGTCGCCGGCGCGGAACAGCGGCACGTGGACGGCCCTGGCCCGTGAGATGCCGAACCGCACCTCGACAGCGTCGGCCGGCGTGATTCACCCGGGTCGAACCATGTGGTCGAAGTCGGTCCGCCGGACGGACAGCCGCTGCGCGGTCTGGTCGGGCCCCAGCGGGGTGTTGGCGGCCACCAGCTCGGCGAGATCCTGCGCGAGCGCAGACGAGGTCCACCTGGTCGGGGTTGACTAGTGACCCGTCCGGATTGGCGCTGAGGTCGGTGAGGATCCGCAGGTCGATCAGTCGGCGGACGACGAACGCCGTGACGGTCGCCTTCTCGCCGCTCAGGTTCGGGGGTGCCGGGCGCCTCGGCGATCTGATCCGCGGTGACAGCACCGGAGATCGGCGTCTGCGGAAGCGCCTTGCGGATCGCGGCCGGGTCCATCGCCGCCACGGCGGCCGGTGACCACCGGCGTGTAGGTAGATCCGGTTCCGGGACGAGCCCGCAGTGACGTGCCCAGCGGAAGGCGGCCACTGGGATCCGCAGCCGCTTTGCCGCCTGGCCGTCGTCGTACTCACTCCGTCGCACCATGGCAATCCCTTCTTGACCATTTTCCGTGACATCACGGCCCGAACATGGCAGAACGACTGAAAGGGTGTCATGGTCGCTTCCCGCACTCACTTTGTGCCGCGCCGGGCTTCGCGAGATTCCCGCGGCGGCCCCGCACCCCGGGCGCCCTTCAGCGGGGCGGCGTTGAAGGCCGCGCCCGTGGGGTGGTCGGCGAGCAGGTCTCGCCGACCGATCGGCCTCTGACACTTCGTGGGACATGGCCGGCTCCCGGGGCGGGGGGAATTGCGCGCCCGGCACCGTACCGGTCCCGCCTGCCGACTGGAGGTTCCGCTGGTCGGCGGGCGGGACTCGAGTGCTGCACCGGCGGCAGCGGGCTACCCGACCGCGATCGGCTGGATGTGATGGAAGTCGGAGCGAGTCGTGCCGAGCTCGTCGTCGCTCAGGCCGCACGTACGGCACAGGCGCCGGGTGTCGCCGTCGCTGAGTGGGGGTGCCTTTTCGGCGAGCAGGGTTCCGCACCGGGCGAAGCGCGCGCTGTCGATGCGGTACGACGGATCTTCCAGGTGGACGATGATGCGATGGGCGTCGTTCGCCCGATACCAGACGGCCGTCATGACTCACATCCGATCCCGGAGGTGCTGCTGGCCATGTCGGGAAGCACGAGCTTCTGCCACTGCTCGCCGTCCCACACCTGCCAGATCTCGGGCGCGGGCCGGTGCTTGGCGAGTCCGCGGGCCAGCCGGTCCATGTACGGGTAGTCGCCCCTGGCGAGCCAGACGGCGGGGATCTTGGCCTCGATGATGTGCTCGGTGTACCCGTCGGCGTCGAGCCCGCGCAGCAGGCTCGTCCGGTTCCGTGCGTTCCGCTTGGCCGTACGTGCCAGGTCGTACTCGTCGATGAGGTGGTCGTACACCTCCTCCTCGCTGATCGGTTCGCCCTTCCAGCGGCAGGCGCGCGTGAACTCGGCCATGCCCTGGCGGCCGGTGCGGTCTGCCGGGGTGAACCACGTGCCGCCGCCGCGGCCGTCGTTCTCGATAACCCCCACGAGAGCGCGGCTCTGGCGCACGTTCGCGCTGAACGCGACGCCGCAGCTCATGGTCACCTGCTGGAGGCTGGTGATCCGGTAGCGGGTGTGCGGTACTTCGAGGCCGGTCAGCGGCAGAGTGGTCAGGTCGGTCACGCAGTCTCCTTCTGGTGGATGCGCTTCGCCAGGCAGGGCCGGAACGGCCCGTGAGCGGGTTAGAGGCTGTGCTGCAGGCGGTAGTGCTTGACGACCGCGATGGCGGCGTCCCGCTTGGCTTCCTCGTCCGTCTTGCCGCCCTCGATGGACTCGGCGTACGTCTTGGCCGAGCGGACGATGGCGGAAGGGTCGCCGTCGAGCCGGTTCCTGGCGGCGGCGAGGTCGTGGCCGTCGATGTTCTGCTCGGCGATGTTGTGGATCGCCGCAACGAGGATCTCCCCGACGACGCCGGCGGGGGCGAGACTCTCGACGTTCGTGATCATTTGCGGGGCCTTTCGACTGTGGGTGGCACGCAACTCGCGGGCGCGGGCGCGTGACGATGGGGTGAGCGCGCCCGGCTTCCGAGGGCGATGTCCGGGCGCTGATCAGGGACTGTGGCCGTGCCGTCGTCCGACTGCGAGGCGGCGCGTCCTCGTTAGGACGGATCGGGGGAGAGGCTCCGCAGGACCGGCAGGATGCTCGACCGGTCGATGCCATGGGGCAGGACGAGCGTGCTCTGGCCCGCGCTGATCGTCTTGGACACGATCTCCGTCAGCAGGCCCGGCGTGATGGGGCGGAGACCTCGGCGGTGAAGCCGGATCCCTGGTCCGGAACGATGAGGACCCAGTGCCCCTTCGTGATCACCCGCTGGACGAAGCCGAGGGCCCGCCAAAGGTCGTGACCCGGCGTGCAAGTCAGGTCCTCCACGAGTCCGTCCTCGTAGACCCGGTGGACGGTGACTTCGACCGGCAACTGCTCCATGTCGCTCTCCACGTCCTCCGGGTGCGGAACACTCCTGATCCCTCGATCGCTAATGTACCTATAGTGCGGGATAGTGTCAATGTATAAGGGTCAACGTGTGGGTTGTCGACGGTGGTGACTCTTATAAGTTGACCTAGATCACCTCTATGGGTACATTGTGTTTTCCTCTGGGGCTCATAGCACCGGGGTCCGACCGCTACGAAGGAGCCAACCTGCTGTACGCCGACGAGAGCAGCGCCGACGAGTTGGAGGCCGTTCTCACTCAGCGCCTGGACGTCGATCTGGAAATGGCGCAGATGAGCGCCGACGCCGATGCGTGGCACGCGGTACGCGACCGCGGGTTCTGCAACCACGGATCCGCTATCGGCTACGGCCACCCGCCGGTGTACGAGGTGCAGAGGCGCCTCAAGCCCGGCCAACTGATCTGCACCGCCGGATGCGACACCGTCTTCACCGACGAGGAGGACTGGCACGCCCAACTCGACGACCCGATGCTCAACCCCGTGCCGCTGCCCGGCCGTTCCCCTGCCATCGAGAGGCCTGCTCGTGCGGCCTCCGGCGCGGGCATCTGATCAAACATCCCTCGCTCTGCCGCCTGACTCCGGCATGCCCAAGCGCACCCTGAACGGAGGCCTTGTGCCCACCTACCTCGACAACCCCCACGAGTACGGCCCGCGCGGGCCGGACGGCCAGGGGTGGAACCGGCTCTCGCTCAACGCCCACTTCGACACCCCCGCCCACTGCGGACTCCGGCCGATCCGGTTCGCCTCGCTCTTCGAGGCCCGCACCGGCCGTCAGCGCTGGGGCGGCTACGAGCGGTGCATGGGCGCGAAGCTCGCTTCACGACCCGCCCCGGACGCCTCGCCGGACACGCCGCGTGTTCAGTGCGGAACCTGCCCGGTCTACCAGAACGCCCGCGAGCACCCGCCGTTGCCGAACTGGCCCGACCAGGCTGTGCTGCTGCTCGGCCGCGTGCGGGACTGGCCGCGTACCCCCGGAATGTGGATCGCCGACCCGGCCGCCGGCCGCAGCAGCGTGCACCTGCACACCTGGCAGGGGCAGGACACCGGCGTCGCCGTCGACTGGCCGGACCTCGCCATCGCCGCCGAAATCCGTATGACCTGGCAGTTCCATGACCAGGACGGCGACGCCTTCTGGATCGTCCGGCTCAACCCGCGCGCCGAGCAGACGGCCGCCCACACGAAGAACTACCGGGACCACACCCGGCACGTGCTGTACGCGCCCGACGGCCGGCGCCTTGCCGGGGTGAAGTGCCACCGGGCGTGCGCGCATGAGGACTGGCACCTGCGTCACCTTGCCGCCGACCTGTCCGACCTCGACGGCGCAACGCCCGCCGACAGGCCCACCGCAGCACCGGACCTGCCTGAGCGCCTGCCCGGCGTACCGTCCTCCTCGCTGTCCCGCGACGGAGGCACTACCACGATCACGAACTCGGCCAGCCGTGCCTTCGGCGCCACGACCATGATCGTCAACGCCGAGGTTTCGACCTCATCGGAGACGGCCGCGCTGCTCGCGCACATCGCCCGCGTCGCCGCCTGGTAGAGCACCATTGCCGGCGGTCCCCCGATGGCCGGCCGACGGAGGCGCGGCCGCCGGGGCCCCGGCCGTGCGGCGATGTCGGGGGACGGTCGTCGAGGCCGAAGCGGAGCCCTCGCCGACGGTCGGACGCACACCGGCCCCACGCCGCCCACCCCAACAGCCGTTACCGCCTGCGCGGTGCCGCTCCCTTCTGGAAGGCCGCCGTCAGCAGCACCGGCCGGAGCCGTCACCACTCGACGGGCACGGCTTCTTCCCGCGGCGTCCGCAGCCGACGGCCCTTACCGCTCGGGGCGAACCAGGGATCGTAGAGCGGCCGTTCGCCTGAGACGGGGCCGCGGGACAACTGCAGTCGCACATCCTGCGTCCGGGAGCCGCGCACGACTTCCCCGACGAGGACCCGCGGCGTGGTGACCACCCCGGTGACGGATCCGCGCGCGTGCAGGCCGGGCATGATCCGACCTTCCAGGGGCGGAGCGGGGTTGAGGGCTGGAGGATCCGTACGGCGAGGTCTGCAGGAACACGGTCCAGCTGAAGATCGACTGTGGTCCCCGTGCGGCTGAGTCGGCTCTTCACGCGGCACATGGTCTGCTCCCCCTCCACCTGGTCCACCGAGGCGTACGACTGGAGCCGGTCCGGGCCGCCGCCAACAGCACCCGCCCCAGCGTGGGAAGTGCCCGCTCGAGGCATGCGTTCAATCGGATCCGGACCTGCGTGTGCCGCCTGTGCAGCATCGCCGTGGGCCACACGTTCAGGTACGCGGGCAGGAACCTGGTGACGATCCTGCGCGCGAGCCAGGTAGCCGGCTGGTCGAGGCCGACGCCGATCGTCGGAGCGCGGTCGCCGTGGAACTCCCGCGGGTAGTGGCCGTCGACTGCGAGCCGCCGCCCGGCCGCTCCGGCGAGGTCGGGGTGAGGCGGGCGACGTGGAAGGAGAATCCGGCGGGATGGTGCAGGGTGAATGACCCGTACAGATGTTGAGGATGTCGGCCACGGCCTGGCCGCGGGCGGCGAAGTCGTCGTGCGCCGCCTGCATCCGCTGCTCGATGACGTTGCTGTGCATGATCCCCAGTCCATGGCGGGGTATGGGCGGTGAACGTGATTCTCAGGCGGCCTCGGCAGGCAGGTCCTCGCGCGGACTGCGGGAGACCAAGGAGTGCAGTTCGCGCTCGCGGGCCCGATGGCGGCGCGCGTTACGCTCCTCGACGGCCAGCTGCTTCTTGACCTCGCTCAGCTGACGCCGTGCGTCTGCGCGCAAGCTCGGGACATTGGCCTGCGCGGCCGCCAGACGCAGCGCCGCCAGGTCGGGCCGGCGCAGGTAGTGGAGCGCCAGAGCGCGGACGACAGCTGCGGTGCGGCGCTCGGTGGCGTACGGCGTCGAGCCCCGGGACGGAACCCGCGCGCCGATCGTGTCCGGGGCGGTGAGGGTGATGTCGTCGCTCGTGGCGTGGTCCCACTGACCGCACAGACGCACCCCGTTGACCACGGGCGCGTGCGCCCGCTCGTCCTCGTAGTACCGGCCGCTCGCGTGCCCGTAGGCGACCCAGACACCCTGCGGGATCGGCTCCGGCCGGTACCGGTTCGGTCCGACGGTGAACCGACCAGATACCCGGGCTCCGGTCACCTCGTAGACGACGCCGCCTGCGACCTCGGCGTTCACCGCGACTTCGCGGACCATGATCTGCCCGAGCGGGCCCCGGCGGGGATCCTCGATCTGCAGTTGCACCGGCTCGGGGACCGGAGCCTGTACAGGACGTGGCCGACGCCGCAGGATGCCGGCCAGCGCGCAGAGCCGACGCCGGACGGCCCGGCGCTCCTGCTCGAGCTCGACGGCCTGGGCCTCCGCCGCAGCGGCGAGGCTGCCCTCGTGCTCGGCGTACTCCTCCGCCTTCTCGCGCGCCGCCGCCACCATGAGGTCGCGCCGGCAGGGCAGGCTGCGCCAGTGCGTGACGATGGCCAGGATCACGGCCTCGGTGCGGCGCCGCGTGCCGCGGGTGAGCTCCCGGTGAATGCCGTTGCTCAATCCGACGGCGTAGCGGCCCAGGAACCATCCGGTCGGCAGGGCATCGGGGTACAGGTGCCCGGTCCAGCCATGGACGCGAACGCCGTGCACCACCGGCTCGTCGGGCCGGTGCTCGCGGTAGAACTCGCCGAGCGGCTCCGTGCCGTCACCGAACTGCACCGCGACGGTGGCCGGAAGAACCGGACCGTTGGCGACGTGTTCCGGAACGACCACGAAGGTCCCGTGCACGTGCGGAGCACGGACGACATAGCGGACGCGGCCGCGCTCCATGACGGTCACGCGTGCAGCGGCGGAGCCGATGCCGGGCATCAGCAGCTCAACGCGCTCGGTGAGGTGGCGGACGGACAAGGAACTCCTCTGTTGTACGGACGGCTTCGGTTCGGGGTGCACCAGGTCACTGCGGGGGCCGCCCTCGTCGCAGGGCTCAGCGCCCCTGGCAGGGGACCGCGAGGTGCGGGGGGAGGATGTTCAGGACGCTTCCGGGGACTTGCGCGTCCGCCAGACGTCGAGTGCGGCCCTGGGCTGTGTGACTGTCAGGGCTGCGAAGAGGGACCACTCGCGCATGCGGTTGCCGAGCCAGTGCTTGTGGTTGTGCGGCAGGAGCAGGTCCTCCACCCACATCCCGAACCGCTCCCACGGCCGGAGCCGCCCCGCGGCGTAGCCGAGAGCGAGCAGGGTGAGGGCGGCGATGACGGAGACGGCGATCACGCTGCGCCCTCCGCGTATGGGTGCTCACTGATCAGTTCGCGGATCTTGCGCAGTGAAGGAGCGTCATGCCACTGCGGGCGATCAGGCGTGCGGGCGAGGCCGGCACCGGCCCGTCGGGTCGAGCCGGGGACACAGCTCCAGGTGAGTTGGAATCGCCACTGGGTCCCACGTGCGGGAGGGTCGGACGGGAGCGTGTCCCGGCCGATGACGATCTTCAGCAGCATCTCGTCCGTTCCGCGCGGCGTCCAGGCCCGCACAGAGCGCCATCCGTGGCTTTCGGCGTGCGCGAGCAGCTCCTGGACGGCCCTGGGCAGTTCCCAGCCGTCCGGCGTGATCGCGGCCAGCTGCCGCTTCGCCTGGGTCAGCTCCGCCTGTGTCTGCCGCGCGATCGCCTTCCACTGGTCGCGTTCGGTCTGAGCGACGTCCGCGTTCCATTCCGCGGTGCGCAGGCGGCGCATCAGTTCGAGCGGCGACAGGTCGCGGTACTTGACGAAGGCGAGGGTTTCGTCCGGGGTCTGCGGCCTGTCGTGGAACTCGATGCGATCGACGGTGCCGTCGGGGCGCAAGACCCTCTTCACTCCGGAGAGCGGGTACGACGTACTGATGGGTGAACTCCCTCACTGAGCAGCAGGGCCGGTCCGTCGGTGAGACGGCCGGCGACCTCCTTCGGCTGGACGGGCCGAGGACAACGGCCGGCGGGCCACCGGGTCGGGACGCGGGGCAGGGCGGGGGTGGCAGGGATCGAACCTGCGCTGCCGGTTTTGGAGACTGTCGCTCTGCCTCTGAGCTACACCCCCTGGGGTTGGCGATCGCGCCCCGCGGGCCGGGACCATCGCCTCTGGGCGCCGGTGGACGGCGCGACAGCAGTGAGTAGGTGCTCCTGCGGGGATTCGAACCCCGATCTCCGGATCCGTAGTCCGGTGTCCTCTCCGTTGAACGACAGGAGCGGCGCGCCTTTCCGCGCAAACTGCGTACCCTCGGCGGGATTCGAACCCGCGATCTCCCGGTTGAAAGCCGGGCGAGATATCCAGTCCTCCACGAGGGCGTGTCCGGCGTTGCCCGGGGACAAGATCAGGTTGGGCCCGCGAGGACCCGAGCATCACCTTCCCCGGCCGACGGCCGGTCCGCCTGCGTCTCCTCCCCAGGAGTCGCAGGCGGAGCGTGTCAGCTAGGCCGGATCCGTGGGGGGGGGGGGCTTCACCTCCCTGCTGACACGTCGTGAGCGGACGGGACTCGAACCCGCGACCACCCCAACCGGGGGCTCTGCTACTGAGTTACCGCTCCAAGGCGAGCGTCCTCACCTCTTCAACCCGTCCGAGAATCAGTCGGTCGGGTCCGTTTGATGTGCTGGCGTGTGCCCTGCCGGAGCGCCGGTGGGTAGAGTACGCCAACATGTCGCGGCCCGTGGGGAGTTGAATCCCCGCCCCGAATGCCTTCAGGGCCAGCTCCTGTAGCTGCGAGCCTGCCGCACGGGTGGATCGGCCGCCTCCGTGTGCCGTGTGGCGCCGGCGGGCCGATCACTCCCGCCGACCCTTTTAGTTTACTCCATGTGCCGTCATGTATCAAGTCAAAAGGGTCAAGAGGTGGGGGCTCCTGGCAACGAGGTCAGCCGCACCCCCGAACCGAGCCCGGCTAGCTCGGGTCGTACACGAACGACCAATCGAGCTCGACAGCCTCGACATGCCCCGCGAGCACGGCAGCCCGCCGCACGGCTTCGTCCCGCACGGACCTGCCGGCGCCGGGTGCGAAGTCCACGACGGCGACCCCGACCCCCGCCCGAAGGGGGCCCGGTCATCGGAGACGGCGAAGAGCTGTATGTCCCCGGCGGATTCGTCAGTCCCGGCTCCGGCGCCGTCACCCATCACCGCCGTCTTCACAGTCAGGGCAGTCGTCGGCGCAGCGCTCCTGGGTATCGAAGGTGTGGACCCGGCAGCGCATGCAGGGCTCGCGGGTGAAGGTGACCTCGCCGTCCTCATACGTCTCGCCGTTGTAGTCGTCGAGGGCGATGCCCTGCGGTTCGCGGCAGTGGCCGCAGTTGACTTCTCCTTCGCGGTACAGCATCAGGCTGCCTCGGCAGCGCGGCGGGCCTGGAGGTCGCGCACGATCGCGGCGATGTATTCGGGGTCGCTGGTGTCGTCGTCGACGAACTCGGCGTGCACGCGGGCAACCATCTCGGCGATCTCCTCGACGTCCGCCTCGAAGTCGGACCGGTCCCATACGTCGTAGGCGCACCCGAGGAACCCCTGCGCGTACGCGTCGGCAGCGTTGCGGGCGTGGCCGGTCCAGAAGTAGCGCGACCAGTCATCGGAGCGGATGCCCGTGATGTCGTACTCGTCGCCGGTGATCTT
This sequence comes from Streptomyces sp. NPDC006384, assembly GCF_042870695.1. Classification (NCBI taxonomy): domain Bacteria; kingdom Bacillati; phylum Actinomycetota; class Actinomycetes; order Kitasatosporales; family Streptomycetaceae; genus Streptomyces; species Streptomyces sp. NPDC006384. The sequence continues at coordinate 38,969 of NZ_JBIAHR010000030.1, read as the reverse complement.
CACGCCCTTGAGCGCGTAGCCGCGCGTCCAGGCGTCGGCGTCGGTCTCGCCGATGAAGTCGGAGGACACCCACATCACGGAGTACCTGGGGCGGTTCCACGCCTTGTACTGAGCGTCGGTGGCGAGGTAGCGGTGACGGCCCTTGCGGGTGCTGCGGGCCGTGACGCCGACCTTGCGCCACTCGCGTGCGGAAAGATTGACCAGGCGCCCCTCGAATTCCAGGTGCACGATCGCCTCATGGGCGGCCTTCCGCTCCTGGGCGTTGGTGTCGTCGGCGATGGCGTCGGCGATATCCCAGTGCGTCACAGGCGTGTCCTGGGTGCTCATCCATGCGTAGGCTGCGTCGGCGAGCGAGAGGTTGGGCAAGGTGTGAAGTCCTATCGGCTCGTTGTGAACTTGGTGAATTGCGCCGCGGGGTGCCTGCTGCGGACACGTCGCGTGGCCGCCAGCGCAGACCGCGGGGGCGGGCTCGGCACATGTAGACGGGCACGGCGCGCCCAGGCGGTGCCCGGCGCCGCATCTGCGACAGATGCCTGGCGGCCCGAGGGGAATTGCACCCCTGGCTGTTCCCCGGCGTGGGGGCCGCTCTACTGACTGAGCTGCGGGCCTGCCGGACAGGTCGGCCGCCCTTCGCTGACCGGCGGCGAGAAGGCCGATCACCTCTTGACTCTTATAATTTTACTCAAGAATGGAATGTGTGTCAATCTAGAAGGGTCCTTGGTGGTGTAGTGGGAAGCGCCTTCGACGATGTCAATCGGAGCAGCTTGAGGTCGGCGTATCCCGATGTGATGGCGCCTGCATGTGGACGCCCGCCACCTCGGCCTCGTCTCATCTAGGTGCTGCCGAGCCCGCCAGCGTTCGGGCGAAGGCATCGCATCCGTCCAGAGCGGGCGACAATGGCCTCCGGCACCCGTCCGCTTCAGAAGCGGGAACGAGCAGATGCCCGCTCCCGCCTCAACTACTCGGCAGGAGGACCCACGTGGGGCGCTGCATCATCAAGGCGACACAGGATGAAGACCTCTACCTGGAATGGTCCTCGGTCGTTGACGCGTGCACCAGGGTCGGCACCCGCGCCGAGTTCCTCGCATTGGGTCATCGGCAGGAGGCCCTGGACCGTGCAGACCGCACCGGCACCTCCGACATCGTCGCGCACCTCGGCGGCTGGGACGATGACTCCCTCGGCGTCGGGACAACCGAACACCGGCAGCACGAAGGGCCGCTGATCCTGAATCGCGCCGATCTCGTGGCATTCGCGCGGCACCTTGCTGTCGGCGACTCCCAACAGGCCGAGGCCCTGCTGATCTCCGACCCCGAGCCTTGGGACGAGATGGTCTGACCTTCCCGGGCACCAGCTTCGAGCCCTCGTCCGCTGGTGGACTACTCGAGTGGCGGGGCGTCTGCCTTGGTGCCCTGCCCGATCCCGAGAGCCTTGGAGACCTCGCCGAAGACCTCGGGGGCGATGTATGGCCGAGTGGCATTGGCCGGCCAGTCCAGATCGACGATGCCCGGGCGGTAGGGGGCTGAGTGCGGTTTATTGACGAGCAGGTCGAACAGGAGGGGTCTCCGACCGCTCGATGCGGAGAGAAGCCGAGCGAGATCGCCCGCGTCCGCACGGGGCTTGCCCTCGCCTCCGGGCCGGATGTGCTTCTCGCCCAGGAGCTGCCGGGTCAGGTTCTGCAGGTCTGGAATCCGGTCGGCTGCGGTGGGTGAGGCGGTCAGGGCGCGGGTCTGGTCGGGGGGCATGCCGGTGGCCGCGGTGAGGGTCCGGGCGGTGTGCTCGGGAAGCGGGCCGGCGGCGAGTTCGTCGAGGCGTTCGGTGGCGGAGGCGCCGGGCTGGCGACCAAGGAGTTCAATGGCTCGATGCCGCTGGATGTAGCCCTCCAGGCGCTCGGCGGGGCGGGGCAGGGGAGCGGTGGGGATCCGGGCCGGGAGGCCGGGCTGGCGGCCGGCGCGGGCGGCGACAGCGGCGCGGGCCTCGTCCAGGGAGATGCCGGGTGTCCGCGCTTGTGCGCCCGAACGGCGCGGTCGTGTTCCCGGTTGCGGCGGTGGGTCATGACGTCTCACGTCCTCATTCCGGCCTGCTGCCCCACACGCGCCGGCCGTCCAGGAGGAGGGCATGACAGAACTGCTCGCGCGAGTCTCAAACATCTGCGGTCCCCTGCGGCGGTGTAGGCGTCGAGGTGGCGGACCGGGTGCGGCGCGGTTGCCTTTGGAGCACGCGACATCGTAGCGGCCTGGCCGCCATGTCGGTCCTGTCGGGCTCGCAGCCCGGTAACGCCGGGTTCGATCCGTCTCCCCGGGAACCGGGTTCACCACACCTTTTGACCCATTAATATTGACCCAAGGCGGCAAATGAAGTACAATAGAGGTTAAGGTAAGTGGAGTGTTTCACTGAAATGCATCTCGGATCGAGAGAGCTGAAGGATCGAGTAATAGCGCAATCGAAATTGACCGGGTCTCCGTCGTGAGATGGGCTGGCTTCGACCTGTCGGAACGTGAGTTTGCTGCCGTCAGGGATGCGATTCCAGAAGGCTCGACCCCTGGTGTGATTGCGGAAATTGCCTCCGCAATTCGCGAGGAAAATAAAGAGTCTGTACGCGGGTGCAGTTGCGGCATAGCTGATTACGGCGAGGCCGGTCACGATGGCGACCCGGCTGGCGAGCGGGACTCGAATACACCTTTGGAGAGTGCACTGTGAGCGAACCTTCTGCAGACTGGCGTGCGTCGCTCGACGAGTGGGACTTGCTCAGCGTCGCGCACACCGCAGTGGAGCTGTACGACAACTACGGTGACGCCAACGACGTCTTGAGCACGTCTCAGATCGAGACGATTGAACGCATTCGCCCATTCCTCGAATCTGAAATGTAGCCGGGTGCCACGTTTACCGTCCGCCGTCACGCGGTCGGCACGGCGCTGCCCGCGCCGCCGTCGCCCCCGCCAGGTCTTGGACTTCGGTAGTGCGACCGCCCCGCCGCCCGGTCCGTGTCCCGATCACCTCGCTCCCGGCTCGGCCGTCGTTCCGGCGACGCGCGTCGAGCCCATCGCTCGCGACAGGCATGCTGGCCCACCCGTCAGGCAGGACCCCATGGCCCGAACCCCGAACGACACCCTTCTTCCTGAGCCTTCGCCGCGTTCGTTGTAACTTCTGCCTCAGCAGCCTCAAATTTGCACTTTTCCGGAGTTGTTACCGCGGTTCTTCTCCTGACCGGATACAGGGCGGGCTTACCTGGCCCAGTCGACACGAAGAAGGAGAAGGCGATGACCGAGACGAGCATCGACTCCGCGACGGACGCGGCGGCGATCACGGTGGGGATGGCGCAGCGGCCGGGTACCGAGTCCCCGTGCGCGGATGGATACGACGTCCAGCGGCGCGGACACCGCGTGTGCGCGGCCGTCGTCGACGGCGCGGGCCACGCCGCGGCCGTCGTCCGCTACGCCCACATCACGCCGCCGGTGATCACCCACATCGGCATGACCATGGGCGGGCTGGCCGCGCTGACCACCGCTGGGCAGATGGCCCACGCCTACGACGTCCCCCCGCACGCCTCGGCCGTCTACGCCCGCATGGAACCGGGCCAGCCCACCACGATCCACTGGATCGGGGACTGCCGCGCCTACGGCTGGGACGGCACCGCGCTCACCCGGTGGAGCACCGACCAGACCATGGGCGAGTACCTGCGCCGCAACGGGGTGGCCGTGGAAATCGCGGCTGCCCACGACAATTGGTCCAGGACTGGACTCGCGCAGGCGGGAGCGGCCATGTGCCGCGAGGCGCAGATCCCCGAGGCCGTCCGCCTGGTCCTGCTCGTGACCGACGGCGTCTCGGACCAGATGGGCCATGAACGGATGGAGGCCCTGTGCCGCGCGCACGCGGCGGATCCTCAGACCCTGGCCGACGCCCTGGCCGCTGCCGCTGAGGCCGATGCCAAGGGCTACCGCGACGACGCCACGGTCATCGTCATGGCGGCCGCGCCGGTCGCGTCCGACTCGGGTGGTCACCGGGATTGATCGGGCTCCGTGGCGGTGAGGAACTCCTCCAGCGCTACGACGTCCAGGAGGTCGATCCAAGCCATGTGGTCGGGGAGGGGGCCGGTGTCGGCGGCCAGTAGGTCGGCCGCCTCCCCGCCGACGGCGAGCACCGTACGCATCGCCGCCTCGTGGCGTCGGGACAGGGGGAGTTCGCCGGGCCCGGCCTGGAAGAGTCCGGCCAGGTAGGCGCGGGCGGGCGGGGTAAGGACGACGGCGTGGGAGCGCAGGAAGTCATCGAACGCGACGTCGGCCGGGTCGGCGGTGTTGGCCGGATCGCCGAGCTCGGGGTGGGGAAGGGAGCAGTCGTCGAGGAGGATCGTGACGAGGCTGCATTCCTTGTTCTCGTCCTGGTGCGGCATGACCCGCCACCCGGTCGCGGCCTCCGGAGGGCTCGCCTCGGTGCGGTACTCGTCACCGACGGCCTCCAGCAGCGGCCGCAGTCCCAGCACCAGGACGGCGGGGGCGCTCAGGGACAGCGTGTCGGGCTGCCGCGGCACCAGCAGGCGGTGGCGCAGCCGTTGGCGCACCGTCGACGCCTGCGCGGCGTAGGCGGCAAGGGTCTGCTCCGCGCCGAATCGTGCTGCAGCCTCACTCGCCTCGGTACTTCCGGCATCGCGGTGAAACGCGCCACCGGCAGAGCGCCATCCCACCGTCCAGCGCTAGCGCCCGGAGGTCGCGGCCGTCTTGGAGGATCCCCACATCGGCTCGTCACTCGTCCCACGAGCCGTCGTCGCAGTCGAACTCACCAGGCCGAGCGCTGGCACCGTCACCCACGGCACCAGCCGCCCCACTGTCCCGGTTCGGCCGGGGTACCGCCACCGCCCACTCGGCCGCCAGGCACAGCGCCCGTCCCTGCGGGGACAGCGGCTCTTCCGGCAGGCGATCGGTGGCGGCCTGCCCGACGAGCACCGTGCGCACCAGCGCCGGCGGGACCGTGCCGGCGTCGCGGCTAGGCGCTGGCCGTCCGCAGGTCAGTTACGGCGAGGTGCTCGAGGAACACGGCGGCTGGCTAGCAACCGCACCGTGCCTTCGACCGCCCGGTCTCACCACTCCTCCGCCCCCGCCGCGTTGAAGGAAGTCTCGGTGCCCGGGCCCGCAGCCGCTCCGTGAGCGGGAGACCGGCCGCGGCGTCGGCAGAGGCGGACCTCGTCCAGACCGGCGTCGAGGACCAGGTGCCGGGCGGCGGGCGCGGTCACCTCGACGTCGCAGCGCAGCAAACCCGCCAGCGCCCCGCGTACGGCGCGGGCCCACCGGAACGGGCCGCCCCCGTTGTGTGCAGTGCCTGTCGGCCAGGCAGAGCGGCGCGGATTGCGGACCGGCGAACGCCGCAGTGGGTGACGAGCGCTGTTTGGGCGCGGCGGATGACGACCGGTGTGTAGCTGTGGTCAAGCATTTGCTGTGTCAGCCAGGCGGAGAACGCTGCCAGGTTGGTGGCGTAGTGCATCAGGCCACCCGAGTCCGTAGTGCCCGGGGCGAGAACGGCGCGGACATGGGTTCGCCCCCGCTGAGGAGAACGAGAGCGAAGCACGAGGTCAGGACGAGGGCTCACTCAAGGCCTTGACGTCCGCCAGGTCGTCATCGAAGTGCGGCAGGTCATGCCAGATCCTGCGATGCTTGTCGGTCAGAGGTCCAAAGATCAGCCCGCTTGGCCGTGAGAGTTCCGCGACGGCCTCCTCGAAGGTCATGCCGTGCCCCATGGACTGGCATGCGACATGCTCCCGGACGGACGGGCCTCCGTAGCCACCCGACTTTCCCGTGACCGCGTATGCCACGGAGTTGGCGAACGCCGCTTGCAATTGAGGGGACACCTGGGGGAAGTCCTGCCGGGCGAGAGCCATGGCGCGCTCGACGACGGTGTAGTAGTCCTCTGCCATGGGTGCAACTCTCCCACAGATATGTGGCCTGCACAGCGTTCTGAAGAAATGTTGTGTCTGCACGTCATTCCCTGCGAGCTGCCTACCAGGCTCTCGGCCTGAACCGGACGTACACCGCCGTCGACTGCACACCGGCCGAGCTCCGGCGCCGCGCGCGGTGCTCCAGGAGGTCCTGCTGCCGAGCACGTGGCCGGAGTTGGAGCGCCTCGCCGAGATCCCCACCGGCCGCAGCCGGGCCCGGGTGTACGTGCGCGACCTCGGCGAGGCCGGGCCCGAGCGGCGCCTCGTGCTGTGCCTGCGGGGCGCCGACGGGGCTGTACGGGTGGAAGGGCCTGTGGGGTCCGCCGCCGAGGTCCTGGCCGTCCGGGCCCGCGCTGCCGCGCTGGACGTCGCCGCCGTGCACCGCGCGGCCGGCCGGGCACAGGAGGCCCGGCTGTGGCGCGCCCGGGCCCGCCAGATCCTCAAGGACGGGCGTGCCGCCCGCCGCGGGCGGAGTGTACGGGCCGCCTCGGCCGGGCTGCCCACCCTCGGGCACCGCTCCTGAGCCTGCGCGCGGGCGGTGCGGCCGACCCGGGCGGCTACGAGGTCCGGGGGGTCAGGGGAGGTCGTCGACGAGGAGGTGAAGGCCGGCCCGGGCGGAACGAGCCGGTCGGCGCCCGCGTTCTCCTGGCCCTGGCCGGCCGCGCCCGCGCACGTCGCCGGGACGCGGCTGCCGGCCCACGAGGAGGTGTTCGCCGGTCAGGTGGCGGGCGTGGCCTTGACGATGCGTACGGGTTCGCCGTCGAGCAACACCTCGTCGATGAAGTCGTCGGTGATCTGGGTGTCCTCGTCCGTGGGGAAGTCGCGGGTGAGCGCCAGGGTGAGGTGGGAGTCGCGGAGCGCGGCGCGGATCCGTCCCGGCAGGTCGGCGTAGTCGGGGGTCTCGGCGGGGTCCACGACGATGTTCAGGGTTGCCTCGCGGGGGGCGTCAATTCCGGTGACGCGCGTGTCTGCGGCCGCGTTGAGACCCGCCCTCTTCAGGGCGCTGCGGGCGGAATCGTGCAGGGCGACCGCGCCCAGGTACTGGACGACCTGGTCCCGGCTGAAGGCCGGTGAGACGGAGTTGGCGAGTGCCCTTGCGGACGTGCCGCTTCGGAACTCCCTGGTGAGGATGTCGATGAGCGCGTTCCTGCTGGCGGTGAAGTTGTCGAGCTCGGTGCGCAGTTCACTCCTGATTTCCATGGGACCATCCTAGCGGGTGTACTGAATTCAGTACACCCGCAATTCAGTGCACCCGTAATTCAGTGCAGGAGTGGAGCGGTGCCCGGCGGGACTCCCGGACACCACCGTTTGGGAGACGCTCTGTGCGTCGCCTCGTCGCCGGGCCCCGGGGCCCGGCGGGGCGTCCTGCCGGCCGGTCGACGTCGTGACCGCCCCGCGCTCGCTGCGGCCGGGCGGGTGGCTACGTGGCCCAGGGAGTCCAGGGGAGGTCGTCGTCGCCGGTGCCGTCGAACAGCCGGTGGAACAGGTCCATGCGGCCCTCGGCGTGCTTGGTCGCCCCGTATGCCTCCGTCGCGATGCCGATCCGGCGCATGGCGTCGTCGTCGACGAGGGCGTCGGTGAAGGCCGGCCCGGGCGGGAAGATCCGGTCGGCGTCCTCGTCCTCCTGCCGCAGCCGGGCGAGGTTGGCGTCCTGGACGCGGGCGACGGCGGCCTCGTGGGTCAGCTCGGCGGCGTCGCGCGCCGGATCCGGCCAGTCCCGGCCGTCAGGGGGGTTCACCCGGTCATGGTAGCGGCCGGCCTCGGAAGTGCTCGCCGCGTGCCCGACGGGGAGGAGCCACCCGGTTCGCCCGCGGGCACCGGCTCGTTCGCTCTACGGTGCACCAGTGGACACCGAGATGCCGCCGATGGGCGGTCGACCAGCCCCGCCGGAGCTGCCGGAGGCCGACGACATGCTGGCTGCGGCCCTCCGGGCCCAGGGCGAGCCGGGCGTACGGGCGTTGGGACTGCTGCAGGACGCACGCCGGGCCCTGACCGGGGCGGGGCTGGTGCGCCCGGCGGAGGTCGCCGCGGCGTGCGTGCGGTCCGCGGCGGACACGCTGCTGAAACTGCCCGGCGCCCCGCAGAGCGTGGGCCTGCAGACTGCGGCGCAGGACCTGCTGGACGCGGTGGACGCCCTCCGGCCACCGACGTCGTCGGCGACTTGGGTGCTCCGCCGGGCTCGGCGGCGGTGGGCCCGGCGTGGGGCCGGGTGGCGGGAGCGGCCAAGGTGCTGCGCGGCGAGCTGGAACGCCCCGGCGGCTACCACCGGGGCCGGGCCCGCGGCGTCATCGAGCGGCTGACGGGCGTGACGCTGGGCGCGGCCCAGGAGAGGGCACTGGACGTGTGGGGAGTCGTCTACGGGCTGGCCTCGGGAATCCTGCACGGCCGACCGGCCGGCCCCGACGACGCCGTCCTGCTCTACACCGAACTCCTGCACGCGGCCCGGGAGCTGCTGGTGCCGCTGCCCGAGCGCGCCGCCCGCGTCCTTCAGCTCACCGCCCTGACGCAGCCGGGCGCGGACGAGGCCGCCGAGCTCGCCCGCTGGGCGGACCCGCGCGCCACCGACTACTTCTTCCGCTCCGGCCCGGCGCCGGTGTGGCTGGGCGTCCTGGCCGAGCACGCCCCACACCTGCTGATGCCGGATGCCGAGGCCGGCGGGCGGTGGCCGGCCGCCCCGTTCCTCGAGCACGTCGCCGGAACCGACCCGGACGCCGCCCGGGCATGGCTGGCCGCGCCGGCCGACCAGGACCCGGCGGTCAGCCGGGCGCAGCAGGTGGCCGCGGCCGGCCGCCCGGCCCTTCACGCGCTGCTGGGCCTCGCGCTGCGCGCCGTCCTGGCCGACACCGCACGGTTGCGCGCCGGCACCGGACCGGCGGTAGGGGCGACGCTGCGCCTGGCTGCCCGCTGGGCCCGTACGGTCCCGCGGGCGGGACGGACACGGGATTGGATCATCGCGGTGGAGGGGCTGCTGGCCGGCGCGGTCGAGGACGAGCACACAGGCCGCCTGTCGCTGCGGGCCGTCGCAGAGCGCGTGGCCGCCGCCGAGGCGGCGATGGCGGCCGCGCTCGCCTGCGAGGAGAAGCTGCGGGAGCAGATCACCGAGGAGGCCGCGACCCGGCTGCCCGGCTCCGAGGTGGCGGTCCTGCTGCGTGAACTCGCGGTGACGGCCTACCCGGCCGGCCGTGCCGGCCCCGCGCACCGAGACGTCGCGATGATCCGGGCGGTCCTGGCCGGCCTGCTCGCCCGCGACGTCGCCCTGCTGCCCGAGGATGTCCGGCCGCTGGTCTTCGGCGGCGACCTCGCCCTGGTGCACGCCGGTGATCCGGCCGCGTACGGAGGACCTCGGCTGGCGCGCACCCTGCTCGACCTGGCCGCGGCCGACGCGGACACCGGCGTCGCCCTGGGGGTGCGCACGCGCGCCGTGCGCCGGCTGGCCGACGTCGACGCCCGGCTGCACGACCGCCTGATGGCCGCCCACCTCGCCGCCCGGCCGCCCACACCCGCGGCCGCGGCCGGCCCGTCCCCGGTGCCCGCCGGCGCTGGAGACGGCGCCGGGGACGCGAACGAATGGTGGGAGCAGGCGCTCGCGCTCACACCGCGCATGGTGGCCGCCGAGGCCGCACCGGAGCCGGCCCACCTGGTCACCCTGGCCTTCGGCGCCTGCCCGCCCGAGCGCGCCGGGGAGTTGGAGACACGGGTGCGCACCGCGCTCGGCGCGCCTCCTGCGGCCGCCGAGCTGGAGAAGGTCCTTCCCGCCGGCGCCGACCGGGCGGACGGCACCCGGGAGCCGCTCGCCTCGTGGCTGCGGGTGTGGGACTGGTCGCCGCTGCTGCCCGCGGGCGTGCTGGCCGGCTGGGAGCCGGTACTGGAGCGGCTGCGCCGCCTGAAGCCCGCCGGGCCTGCGGACCCGCGCACCGTCCCCGCGCCGGTGCCGGTCACGGCGAGCACCGCCTTGACCGCCGAGGACCTGGCCGAGCTGACCCAAGCCCGCGGGGCGGCGGCGGCCGCCGCGCTGGCCGAGGCCGAGGACGCCGGCGACGGCGGCTACGCGATGGTCCTGCACCACCTCCTCGCCGCCGACCCGGCCGCCTGGACCACCGACGTGCCCGCGGTCCTGAACGCCCTCAAGGGGCCGGAGCTCGGCGCGTTCTACCTCGCCGCCGCCGCGGTCGGCGCACGCCGTCCCGAGACCTTCCCCGCTGGCCCGGCCCAGGCCGTGCTCGCCGCCTTCGACCTCAGCTGCGCGCTGCCCGCTCCCGCCGACCCGCACGTCCCCGACGCGGCGGAGTTCGCCGGCCGGGCGTGGTCCGCCCTGCTGACCTTCGCGTGGCGCACCGGCGACGACCGCGACGGTGACCTCCCGGCGGTCCTGGAGCGCCTGCACACCCTCGCCGAGCCCCTCACCCGCCCACCGTCCCGCCGCCGGCCGAGGCGCCAACGCCCGCCACCAGCACCCCGGCCGGGCGGCAGAGGAAGACGATGAACTGCCCGCGGACCTGCCGGAGACCCACCCTGCGGTGCGCGCGCTGGACTGCCTCCTGGACTACGCCGCCCGCCGGGCCGTCCGGGACGGCGGGATGCCCCGCACCGTCCTGGACCTGCTCGCCGCGTCCCGGACGCCCGCGGCGGCGACGAGGCGGTCGCCGCCGTGATCGGCGTGCACCTGCCCCTCCTGCACCGCCGCGTCACCGCCTTCGCCGCCACCCACCGTGTGGTAGCCCGGGCCAGCCAGTCTCGCGGCCGTGGTCCGCCCGGCGCTCGTTCCGGGAGCTCCGGAGGATCTGCTGCTCTGTCGGTCGCCTGCCGCCTCCGTCGTCCCGACCGGTCGCGTACCGGCCTGGCCCCGCTCAGCTCGTCGGCCCCGAGTACGACACCACCGCACCGCGCGGCCAGCGGCCCCTAATGTGCCGTGTTCCCGGCCATCGCGCCCGGCCCGCCGGTGCCGTGCCGCCGCCGTCCCGCCGGCTGCCCGCGTCCGCTGCTGTTCCGAGGCCGAGATCCGCTTGGGCTCGTTCGGAGGGCCCAGGGGAGGAGCCGCTGCCGAACCGGACCCGGCCCGCCATGGCTCGCCGCCCGCCGCGGTGGCGTCCGTCCGCCAGCCCTGCGCCAGTCCGTCGTCTGGTTCCCCGTGCCGCTGCCGTCCGCCTGCCGCCGCGCCTTGCCGTGTTCTTGGTCGTCCGCACCAGGCACCGGCCTTCCGCGGGTACGCCGTGCCGCTGACTCGGCCGTCTTCGCCGGCCTGTGCCTCGCCTCCGGGGCACCGACCGTCCAATCGTGCCTTCGCCGCTCGGCCCGGCTCGCTGTCTGTCCGCTTTGGGCCGGGGGCTTCGTCGAGGGCGAGTGCCCGGCTCCGCCCCTGCCCGCGTCGGCGCGCGCCGTTGTGTAGCTCCGCCGCGGCACACCGGCGCGGGCTAAGCCTCGCCTTCCGTCCTGCGCCTCCGGCGGCTGCTCCCCAGCCGGCTCCCGGTTGCCACGTCCCGGACGGCCGCGTCTGCGCCGGGCCCGGACAGAGATGCAGCCGACACCCGTTTGCTGCAGCTCGCCCGGCCGCCTTCGCCGGTGCGTCGCTGGTCGGTCCCGATGAGACGTCCGCATTGGTGTCCTCGCGGTTACCGCAGGACGACCGGACGTGCCGGCACCCCGTGCTCGAGGAACTTCTCGACCAGGCCGGCGAGGCCACAGGGGTAGACCGTTTCACGGGTGGCACGCAGCTCGTCCAGCGACCACCAGCGGTGATCCCGGATGTTGTCTGACTGAGTAGCGCGGCCGGGGGTGATGTCGCCGGCCGTCAGACGAGCAGGGAAGTAGCGCTCGACCTGGCGGACCGTACGGCCGCCTACCGCATGCTCCCGGCTGCGCTGAGCGAGCTGCGCCCCCAGAACGACGGCGTCCTCGGCGACGCCGAGCTCTTCGCGGAGTTCCCGCACTGCGGCAGCCGCGTAAGTCTCGCCTCCCGACAGGGCGCCGCCCGGGGTGGCCCAGAATCCCCCATTCTCGTCATACCGCAACAGCAGCACACGGTGGTCGTCGTCGAGAGCAATGACCCGAGCAGCTTCCCGAACAGGCACGGCAGTCATGGCGTCCAGATTGGCAGGCCCGCGCGGCCAGACCGTCCTCGGCGGTACAACGTCCAGGCCCGCGACGATCTCCCTCGTGCTCGAAGCAGCGGCCCCGGCGCCCGGACGATGCAGGCACGCCGTCGCGCTGGACACGGGAGGATCTGGGCGGCCCCGGTTCGCCGCGCCCCGGACTTCGCGCCGACGGGCCGTACGGCGACCGTCGCCCGGCCATTCTCGCCTCGGCGGTGTGCTGTTGCCGCCCGCCGTTGTACTGCCGTGTCCGCCCATGCCGGGCCAGGTGCCCACGGCTGGGGCCACCTGCCCCAGCCGGGCGATGCCCCGAGGACGGGCCCGGAGAGCTGCAGGCACCGGCCATGTGGTGTCCCCTGCTGACCTGCGCGCTCTTGGGGCGTGACGTGACAGTGCGCGGCCTGTCGGCCAGTGCGTACTCTGCCTCCCCGCGGGGCCGCGCCCGCCCGGTCCTGCCGCTGGACGTCGCCGCCGCGCCCGAACGACTGCAGTGCCCGACCCCCGGTGCGCGCCGTTGCCCCGCGACCGCCGCGACCGCCGCGACCGCCGCGACCGCCGCGACCGCCGCGACCGCTCGTCGGTGGGCGCGGGGGTCTTCGTGTCGTCGGCTGCCTCGGACCGCATGCGGGTGTTGCGCGACTCGGCAGCACCTGGTGCAGGCCCGGCTCGTCGACGTCGTCCGCGCCCCGCACCTGGCCGTCCCAGCCCGCCGAGTACGGAGCCTTCAGCCGCACCGCCCGCCTGCCCTGCCGCGGTGCCGGGCCGTGGCTGTTGTCCGCCGGATCGCTGCTGGTAGGGGAAGTTGTCCACCGCCGTCCAACTACCCGGTGAAACGCCGTGCTCCGCATGCCTCGCGGCTACCGACGGCGCCGGGCGGACTCCGGATCGCGTGGTTCCCGGGCCGGTGTTGCGGGGCTCGCAACATCCTGGGCCGCGCGTCGAGGTTGGCGGCTGTCTGCGGCCCGGAGCGGGTACCGCAGGTGGCGTTGCTTGTTGTCACGCTGCAGTGCGCAGGCCGTCACCGCTGCACCGGCTCGGCCCTGGCAGCGGGCTGTCCGGTTCCGGCCCGGGCGCGGGTCTGCGCGCTCTACGGTGCACCGGTGAGCGACGAGACGATGCGGCGGCCGGCCGGCGGGGACGAACTGCCCGATGTCGAGGAGGCCTTGGCTGCGGCGCTGACCGCGCAGGGCGAGCCGGGGGTGCGGGCGCTGGGCCTGCTGCGGGACGCGCGCCGGATTCTGATCGGCACCGGGCTGGAGCGGCCGCACGAGGTCGCGGAGTCGTGCCTGCGGGGCGCTGCGGACGCCCTGCTGAGCCTGCCGGGTGCCCCGGCCGCACCGGTGGGCGTGAAGTCCGCGGCCGCCGGCCTGCTCGACGCTGTGGACGCCGTACCCGCCCCTGGAGCTGCCGCCAGCGGTGCTCTGGCAAGCCGGGACGCCGCCGCGGTGGACGTGAGGACGCCGGCTGCCGCCGGTGCCGCACCGGCAGCCGCGCCCCGCGCACCGGCCGGCCCGCCGGCCCCCACGCCCGCCGGCGCCGCGGTCGAGGAGGCATGGGAGCGGGTGCGCGCGGCGGCCGCGGTGCTGCGCGGGCAGCTAGCCCGGCCGGGCGGCTACCACCGCGGTCGGGCCGCGGGGATCGCCGAGCACCTGATGGGCGTCAAGCTCGGCGCCGCCCAGGAAGAGGCGCTGGGCGTGTGGGGCGAGGTGTACAGCGCGACATCGGGCACCCTGCACGGCGCCGCGGCCGAAGCCGGCCGCGCGGCCCGCCTGTACGCCGAGGTCCTCACCGCGGCCCGGGAGTTGTTGGTGCCACTGCCCGGCCGCGCCGCACGGGTCCTCGAACTCACCGCCCTCACCCGGCCGGGCCCGGAACACGCACTGGAGCTGGCCCGGTGGGCTGACCCGCGCGCCACCGCCTTCTTCTTCCGCTCCCGGCCCGCCCCCGCCTGGCTTGCGCTTCTGCAGGACCACGCGCCGCGCCTGCTGCTGCCCGACGGCCCGGCCGGCGGCGTGTGGCCGGCCGCCGCGTTCCTCGAGCACCTCGCCGCAACCGACCCGCCCACAGCCGGCGCCTGGCTCGCCGAGCACGCCGAGGCGGTCGCGGCCGCGGGCCGGCCGGCGCTGGACGCAGTGCTGCGCCTGGCCGGCCGCGACCCGGGAATGGTCCCGCCGGCGCTGGTGCGCACGGTGCTCGCCGGGCAGGCCGCCGCCCGCCCGGCGGGGGAGCCGGTCGACCCGCAGCAGGGATGGACGCTGCGCCTGGCGGCCGAGTGGGCGGTGGCGGTACCCCGACCGGAAAGGGACCGCGACTGGATCCTCGCGGCCGAACTCCTGTTGAAAGCCACGCTCGACGCCGAGCACGCCGACGCCCGCTACCGCTCCGTCGCCCTGGCCGAGTACGCCGGCACCACAGTGGACCAGCTCGACACCACCGCGACGCCCCTACTGCGGGTCCTCCTCGACGACCCGGACAACTACGCGCAGGCAGAGCGCGCGGAAGCCGCTCGGATGCCGGAGCACCTGGTCGCACTCCTCCTTCGGGAGCTGGTGGCGACAGCCCATCCGGCCGGCCCCGGCGCCGGGGCGCATCCGCGGGTGCGCATGATCCGCGCGGTGACCGTGTCCCTGCTGGCCCGGGACGTGGAACTCACCGACCCGGCCGCCCGCCGCATCGTCTTCCGCGAGGACCTGGACCGCCTCCGCCTCACCGCCCCGGCCGCCTTCGGCGGGCCCCGCCTGGCGCGCGCCGTCCTCGACCTCGCCGCGGCCGACGCCGACGCCGGCGTCGCCCTGGCCGAGCGCACCGCGCAGTGGAAGAAGATCGCCACCGCCGACGGGTGGCTGCACCGCCGGGTCCTGGCCGCGCACCTCACCGCCCGCACCCCCGGCCTGCACGACGCCGCGCCGGAGGCGGGCCAGTGGCAGGCGCATGCGCACGCGCTCGTTCCGCTCCTGCTGGCCGGCCGCCCCGACCCGGAGACGGCCCGCCTTGTCGAGAAGGCGTGGCGCACCTGCCCGCGCGAAGCCGCCCCCGGCCTGGAGGCGGCGGCCCGGGCGGCGCTCGGCACGCCGCCCTCCCCCCGCGTCCTCGACGACGTCCTGCCCGAGGCGGCCCTGAGTGCGGACGGCCGCTTCGAGCCGCTCGCGTCCTGGCTGCGCGTGTGGGACTGGTCGCCCGTCCTGCCCGCGCGGCTGCTGGCCGGCTTCACCCCGCTGCTCGCCGCGCTGCGCCGCCTTGCCCCCGAAGGTCCGGCCGACCCCCGCACCGCCGTCGTGCTGCAGCCGGCCAAGAAACCCACGGACGTCGACGGCAAGGACCTGGCGGACCTCACGGCCGCGCAGGGCCCGCTGGCGGCGGCCCGCGCCCTGGCCGCCGCCGAAGACGCCGGCGCCGACGTCCACGCGGGCATCCTGAACCGCCTCGTCGCCACCGCCCCGGCCGCCTGGACCGCGGACGTGCCCGCGGTCCTTCAGGCCCTGGGCCTTCCGGTCCTGCGCGCCTTCTACCTCACCGCGGCCACGGCGGCCGCGCACCTGCCCGGCGCCCTGCCGGACGAGAGCCTGGCCCACGCCGTCGCCGACGCGCTCCGGCTGCACCACCCCGACGCCGAACCGCCCGCACCGGGGACGCCGGCCGGTGAACGGGCCGACACGGCGCGCAGCTTCGCCGGCCAGGCGCTGTTCGGGCTGCTCGCCGAAGCCTGGCGCCGGCCTGCCGGCGCGGCCGGGCTCGGCGAGGACCTGCTGCACGATGTCCAGGCTCATCTGCACACCCTGGCCGGCGTCCTCACCCGCCCCGCCGGCACCTGCGCCCACACGGCGGACGAGGAGACAGCCGGCGGGCCGCAGCGCACGGACCCTGCAGTGCGGGCCCTGGAGTGCCTGCTCGACTACGCCGCGGCCCGGACCCGCACCGGTGGCGCGATGCCCGCCGACGTCCTGGACCTCCTCGCCAAGGTCCTCACTGCCGGCCCGGCCCGGCCAGCCGTGTCCGCGGTCATCGGCCCCCGACTGCCGGCCCTGCACCATCACGTCCCCGGCTTCACCGCCGCCCACCGAGCCGCGCTCACAGCCCTGGACGGCAGCCCCACACCGGCCGCCGCCTGGTTGCACACCGGGCCCGTCGACCTGCCGCTGCTGGCCGCGCTGGATCGACCGGCCCTGCTCGCGGCGCCCCGCCACGCAGCCGGCGGCCCGGTCGAGCACCTGGCCCACGCCCTGACCGCCGACCCGCGCGCCCTCGGCGACCCGGCCGCAGTCCTGGGCCAGATCGCGGCCGGCCCCGGCGGCCCGGCCGCCGTCTCCTGGCTCTTGCAGATCATGGCCTGCCGCCTCCACCCGGAATGGGGCGCCATCGCGGCCGGCCGCCTCAACTTCACACGCACCGCCGCCCGGCCCGCGTCCGAACCGGAACTCGCCGCGGTGACCACCGTGTGGCGGGCCGCGCTCACCGCCGGCCTGCCGCTCGGCGCGCTTGCCGGCGCCGGCTGGTTCGCCCACCTCGACCTCGACGACGCCGTCTGGCTGCCCCTAGCCCGTGCCAGCGCAGAACACACCCCGCCCCACACGCCCGGCACCACCGCCGAACGCGCGGCCGCCCACCCCGACAGCCGGGACGCCCTCCTGCTGACCGCCCACCTTGTCGCCCGGCCCGCGGACGTCTGGGGACCGCCCGCCGTCCTGCCCCACGCCCGCGCCCTGCTCCAGACCGCGGCGGCCCTCACCGACCACTCCTGCCCGGCCGCCGTCGCACAGCTGCGCGAAGCGCTGATCAACGCCGGCGAGGTGGACGCCGCCCGGTCCCCGGCCGGCTGACCGCCGGCGACCCCTGCGTCCCGGCTGGACGGCATGGAAGGAGCGCCGGCACCGCGTCCCCGCCCCGGACGGAGTCCGATCGCGGCACCGCCCGGTCGGCAGTCGGCCGGGCGCTGGTGACACGCACCGCCGCTCGCACCTGCACCACGCCGCACCGGCGAACGCGCTGGTCAAGCAGCCCGATCGCGTTGCAACAGCACGCTCACGCGGCGCGCCTACTCAGCCAGCCACGCAGACACGCTGATGATCCGTGCTCACCGACCGGTCATCTTCGGACAGTTGGGTCGGCATCGTGGAAGCGCCGACCTGCGGCGCTCCGGGGCCGTAGGGTCCCCAGGCGTGACGGAGTCGAGGGACCGCGGCTGGTGCCGACGGGCTACTGCTTCTGCGGATGCGGCGGCGAGGCGGAGATCGGCCGCTGGTTCCTCCTGGGACACGACATCACCGCCGCCGCGGCCCTGCGCGCGGTCCAGGGCGAGACCCTGCCGCAACGGCTGGTGCGGGCCGGCTACGGACCGGACCGCTCGGTTGTCCAGGACGCCGTCGGACAGGCAGGCTGGGTGCGCTGCACCGGCTGCGCGCCGGCGGCTGCACCGGTTCCCCGCCCCACCCCCAGCCGGAGCAGGCCGGGCAGCCGCCGGACCACCAGGACGCGCCGCCGGCCGGGCCCCTGCCCGGTGAACACCGTCCGCGCCGGCCGGGCACGGCCGAGGGCACCGGGCCGGCACGAGCCGAGACCGGCCCGCCCAGGGGCTGTTGCTCCCGGGAACCGGCAACCCGATCTGGAAGCAGGTGCCGCTGCCGCTGCCGCTGCGCCACACCTTTGCCCAGGCCGCGCACCGGCTGGTGACGCCGGAGCAGCCGGTACTGCGCGAGAAGGGCAACCGCGGCGTGCGGTACGCGCTGCGGGCGGCCGGCAACAAGCGGATGACCGGCCGGCACTGGCGCGCCCTGCTGACCGCTCCGCGCGAGGCGTTCGGCAGCGCGCGCAGCGAACGCGCGGACCGGGCCTTCGAGGTCCTGCGGGGGGCGGCCGCCCAGCACATCGCGCCGGCCATCGCCCAGCGGCCCGCCGACGAGGCCGGCGACCAGGGGGCGGGCCCCGCGCCCGCACCACCGGCCGGGTGATCGGGCACCGGACCGGGTGTGCTGCCCGGCAGACCACGCGACCGGCCGGTCCCCGGCCCACCCGCCGGTGGTGTCCCCCCGGCCGGCCTGCGGGCTCGCGGGCACCGGCACCGCGTCGGCGCCCTGAGCGGCCTGCCCGTGGGGCGGCGGGCACCGGCACGGCGCACGATGCCGGTACGGCGCAGCGGTGAAGTCGTGGCACTGGTACTCACGCGACCACGCGCTCGCGGCGGCGCTGCTGTGCCGCCAGCGCGCGGAGCTGGAGCACAACCCGGACCCGCCCAGCGAGCAGGACCAGGTGAGCTGCTGCGCGATGGCCGCCGTGCTGACGGCGTTCGCCTTCCTTGAGGCCTCCGTCAACGAGCTGCTCGCCTCGGCGGCCGAAGACCAGCTCGAGATGGGCGGCGGCAGGAGGAGTCACCGGCGAGGAACGCTCCGCCCTGGTCGGCCTGCAGCAGGCGTGAGGCGACGGCGGCCCGTCGCTGCTGGACCGCGCGCAACTGGTCCTCCACCTGCTGCGCCGGCCCCTCTTCGTCAGGGGCCGAGCACCGTTCCAGACGGCCGACGTCCTCAGACGCCTGCGCAACGCCCTGGTCCACTACCGGCCCGAGTGGCGCCCGGCCGGAGCCGGAGAGACAGACGGCAGGATCGCCAGGGCCCTGGCCAACCTGCCGATCACGCCGCACCCGTTCGCGACCGGAGGCCACCCGTTCTTCCCGGACCGCTGCCTCGGCCACGGCCTGGCCTCCTGGGCGTGGAAGACGTCCCTCCGCCTTCACCGGCGACTTCCTCACCCGGGTCGGCGTCCAGCCGATCCGCCACGACCTGCGACCCCGGCTGACGACCGGATCGGCCGGCGGACCGCGGGTGCCGCTGCCCAGCTGCGCCGCGCGATTCCTGGAGCGTTCGCCGGACCCGGCGACGTCCGCCCGCGCATGCAGCCCATGGCCGGGCAGCACGACCCTGCCGCCCCCGTGCTGCAGCGAGCCCCGGCCCCCTCGCGGGCGGTGCCGCTGCTGCATGCTGCACGCGGGCCGCCGCTGCACAGCCCCCGGGCCCAGGCCGCTGCACGGAGCGGGCAGCACCCGGTGTGCTGCTGTACCCCGGCCGGTGACCGTCTTGCTGCACCCGCGGCTCGTCGTCCCCGCCCGCGGCACTTCTGGGCGGATGCGCCGAGCCGGGCCCGCGCCGGGCCATACCCGGGGCCCTTGCGGGGCCGGTTCGTCGTCTCCCGGCGCGGCCGCCGATCCGGGCCTGCCGCCAGACCAAGTGCCGCCGTCCGCCCGCGGCCCCGCCACCCGTGCCGGGCCCGGGCGGCTCCTGCCCGCCCGGGCCCACCTCATGTCACGGCCGGCGTCACGCCACCTGTCACGGCCGCCTGTCACACTCCCTGAAAACACGCTCTGACCAGCGCATATACCTGCACCACGGTGCTTCGCCGAGGAGAGCGTGACAGCGTGACAGCCAGGCCCGCCACATGCCCACGGCGCCGAGCTGAGCAGGCCCTGCTGACCGAGCGAGACCGCTGGCGGACCGCCGACGGCCGGTGCCACAGGTCCCGGCCTCCCACCGCCCGGCCGCGCAGACCTTCGCCGACGCCTGCCGGAAGCCGGCGAGACGGCCGCCCACCCAGTCCCGCCTGGCCCGGGCCGATCGCGCGGGCGTTGCCAGCCTCCGAGATACAGCGCCGGCGGCGCGCGGCACAGGGCAGGTGCAGCACGGGCGCGGCTGCATACCCGGCTGCACCCGCTCCGCTGCACACCGCTGCTGCACACCGGCAGGTGAAGCGCTGCTGCTTCCCCCGACGTGCAGCAGCAGCGCCGAGGCGTGCTGCACCGCCGACTCTGCTGCACCTGCTGCCCGAGCCACCGGCCCGTCGCTGCAAACCGTGCTGCCGACGCGCGGCCGCGCACCCCGGAGACCGGGACCCGCTCGCGCGCCGACGAAGAACGAGGCCGTCTTCCGGCACGCCGACGTCATGCTCCTGACCGTGGCAGTCCAACCGGCCGGCCGGACGCCCGTGCCCGGCGCCCGCGACGTGGACACGTCCGGACACCGGCCGTCCTCCTGCTGCACTCACGGGCGCTGCCCCGGCAGGATGCAGCTATGGAGAACGAAGTGCCGCTGCCCGGCGGACGCATCACCCCCGGCGTGGTCAGGATCGGCAGCACCGTCCGCCGGCCGACCACCGCAGCGTCACCGTTCGTCGCCCAGCTGCTCGGCGACCTTCAGCGGCATGGCTTCACCGGCGCTCCGCGCCACCTCGGCTTCGATACGGCCGGTCGCGAGATCCTCAGCTACCTCCCCGGCTGGGTACCCGCCCGCTTCCAGCGCTGGACAGACCCCCAGGTGGCCGCTGCCGGCTCCCTGCTCCGCTCCTTCCACGACGCCACCCGCGGCAGCCGCCTCACCGGCCGGCACCCTGTGGTCTGCCACCACGACCCGGGGCCGAACAACACCGTCTTCACGGATGACATCCCTGCCGCCTTCATCGACTTCGACACCGCCGCCCCCGGCGACCCCCTCGAAGACCTCGGCTACATGGCGTGGACCTGGTGCATTTCCTCCAAGCCCGACGCAGCGCCCGTCACCGTCCAGGCCGCGCAGGTACGCGTCCTCGCCGACGCGTACGGGCTCGACGCCGCCGCCCGCTCCCGTCTCGTCGAGGCCGTCCTCGACCGCCAGATCCGCAACGCCAGATGGTGGCACAGCCACCTCGCGCGTCCCTCCCCACGCGTCGCTGACGACCACGAGATCGCCGAACGTATCCGGTGGTCCGAGCAGGAACACGCCCACACTTTGACCAACCGCAAGACCTTCGACGCGGCCCTGGACTGACAAGACGGCACTCCGCCCGCCCTCCCACCTGCGCGATACGCATCCCGGGCCCGGCCTGAGCCCTCAAGAGCGTCACGCTCGGTGTCACGCTCCCCGAAAACAGGCTCTGACCTGTGGAAACATGCGCTTCTCGGCCTTCTGGGCGTTGGGCGTGACAGCGTGACACCCCGCACCCCGAGTGCTCGGTCCGGCGCCGGCGCCGGCGGTCCGTGTGAGCACTGGGTTCGTCCGCCACCCGCTCCCGGGCGCCCGTCGCCCTTCCGTGGGCCGGGCTGTCCGGTTCCGGCCCGTGCGCCGACCCGCCGGCGGTCGACGAGGCCCTGGCCGAGGTGCCGGACGACGAGTCCGCCTTCCCGAGCCACCCAGCGCCGGCGGGACGGACCAGGGGCGCTGGCCGTGTCCCGGCCGCCGGGCTCCCACAGTCCGACGCCATGCCGCGGCAGTCCGCCGGCCCGCCTGCGGACACCCCCGCCACCGGTGCCGAGGAACAACTCCGGCTGCGCCGGGCGGCCGACATCCTGCGCGCGGAACTGAACCGGCTGGGCGGCTACCACCGGGCCCGGGCCGCGGGGATCGCCGAGCACCTGATGGGTGTCCGGCTCGGCGCCGTCCCACCCTGCCCCGCTGCTCGCCGACTTCGACCCGCCGCTGACCGCGCTGCGCCGCCGGTAGCCGGCCAGGCCGCCCGACCCGCGCGCCGCCCGCCCGCGACCGCGCCATCACGTCGCCCGCGCGACGCAGGACCTGCTCAAGCTGACCGCCGCAGACAGCCCGCTCGCGGCCGCCGCCGCGCTCGCCCAGGCCCGGACGCGGGCGGCGACGGCTACGCCCGCGTGTTGCAGCGCCTCGTCGCCGCGGACCCGGCCGCCTGGACCGCCGGGTCCCCCGCGCCCTTGCCACCCTGGCCGCCCTCGACCTGCGCCGCACCCTGCCCGCGGCCGGCGGCCCGCCCTCCACCACGGTCGACTCCGCCGATCAGGCACTGTTCGGCCTGCTGAACATCGTGTGGCGCACCGGCCCCGACCTCGGCGCGGACCTGCCGCCCGTCCTGGCCCACCTGCACACCCTCGCCGAGCCCCTCACCTACCCGCCACACCCCCACTCGGCCCCGCCGGCGAGGAGCAGGGGCCGGCCGCAGGACTGCCGCAGACGCACCCGGCGGTCCGCGCGCTGGACTGCCTGCTCGAGTACGCCGCCCGCCGCGCCCCCTGCCACGGGCCGGCCGACGGGCGATGTTCCGGCCTGCGGCGCCTGCGTACCGGTCAGCCTGTTCCGGGGCCCGCACTGCCGCTCAGTTCGTGTCCACAGGGCAGCACATCCAGGATCGAGTGAACACGCTGTCCACCGCCGGTGAGGCCGCGGGGCATGGCAGCACAGCGTTTTGGAAAGGACTGCCCGGGCGCGTACGCCGAGCCCGGGTATCGGCGTACGCGCCGACTTGATGTTTCAGGAGGGGAATCTTCATGAGCCTGTTCAGCCGGCGCGCGCCGGAGAGGCCCGCCAGCAGCAGTGAGGGCGGAGTGTGGCTGGAGCGCTGGTCCGGCAGTCGGCGAGCCGAATTCGACGAGGTGGAGATCGTCGACGACTACGCCGTGCTGCGGTGGGAGACCGACCACGGCGGGTTCGGCCTCGCGCACGCGCTGCACGACGGCAACGGCCAGGTGCACGCGGCGATCCGCGCCCTACGCCGACGTCATCGGGAGCGCACCGAAGCCCGGTACGCATGCGTGGCGGTGGCGATGGCGGCCACCCAGGTCTCCGACCCGTACGTGCCCAAGCTCATCGCCTGCGACCTGGAGGAGGGAGCCGGCCAGTACGAGACGACATGGGCCCGCCTGGCCATGGTGCTCGGGCAGCGCGCGCCGTACTGGTTCGCCACCCTGCGCGACCGCGACGCCATCGCCGCCTGGCGGCCCGGCACCCCGCCGGCGGTAGTCCCGGCCTGCCACGTCACCAACCCCGTCGGCGCGCTGGCCGAGCTCGCCGCCGGTGAGCCGGACGGCTCCCCGGCCGCCGAACTCTGCCTGCACCTCGCCCGGGAGATCCGCGCCCGCGACCACGACGCGGTCACCCGCCACGTCGCCGAGCTGCTGGAGAACGCGGCCGGCGGCGGGGACGGCGCCCACCTCGCCCTGGGCGCTGTCCCGGCCGAGCTGCGCCACCCGGAACCGGCCACGCCCTCGGAGATGGTGCGCCGGGCCGGCTGGCTGTCCATCACCGAACGCCGGGACGTGCTGGCCCACCGCGTCGCCGCCCTCGCCCAGCGCTGGGACGGCGGACAGGACTGGCACACCGGCGGCGCCGTCGTCGTCGACCCGACGGCCTGCCCGGTCGCCCGGGAGTGGGAGCAGCGCCTGGTGCCGGCCGACCGTGGGCAGGCACCGACGGTGCTGGAGAAGCACCTCCTGGACAACGCCCACGACGAGTCGGACATCCTGCTGCTCGACCCGGTCACCGGCATCCCGGCACTGCGCCGAGCCCCCGGTACCGACCGCGAGGACCTCTTCACCCTGTGCCTGCAACGCCTGCCCACCAGTTCCCCGCTCGCCGCCTTGATCCTGAGCGGCGAGACGAGCTGGGTGCGCACCGAGGACGAGACGCTGTGGTTCGCCCCCGCCCGCGAGGGCTGGGGCGTGAGCTGGGGCTACTCCGGAACCGGCTGCCACACCCTCGCTCAGCTCGTGGGCGTCCTCTTGGATGACATCTCCGCCCCCGCGATGAAGGCAGGCGCTCAGGAGCCGGAGAGCGGCCTGTTCGAGCTACTGCGGACCACCCCCCAGTCCGGGGTGACGACATACACGCGAGTCCAGCTGGAGACGGCCCGCACCCACTGACCAGATGAGCCCGACCCGTCGCCCGGGCCGCCGGCGACCACGCATCTCCGGAGAGCCGGGCGGACGGCCGCTTGGCGGCGAGCGGGAGGCCTGCGGAAGACGCCCCTGCCGGCTGGCCACCAGCCGGCCGGTAGCCGTGCCGCCGACCGGGCGCGACGCCGGCGCTCGCGTGGTGTCCCCCCTGCCCCGGCAACCGCGGGTGTCACGCCCAGTGTCACGCTGCAGTGTCACGCTCCCCCCATACGTACTCTGAACTGCGCGAATGCCAGCCAGGCGGCCGTTGGGCGGCGGAGCGTGACAGCGTGACACCGGCGTTCTCGCAACGGAGCCGGCCGGCAGGCCGACTGTCCCGTCTCCGGCGATCTGCTCCCCGTCTCGGACGATCTGGTCCTGCCGAGCCATGCTGGTTGAGATGCCCTGGTCAGCGGCAGAGCGCACGCGGCGCATTCGCGGTTCCGGGACCAGATCCTCTGAGATTCACGGGCTGATTCCGTCTCAACTGAACTGGTCGTCGCAGGGCACGGCCGCGGCCACGGCGTGATCGTTTGAGACGGGACACCGACTGTCCTGTGACAGTGATCGTTGACCGATTGCCACCGAAGGCTGATGGATGGCCGTTTGTGTCATCGAAGGATGACTGCGCAGGTCAGCACGTCGAGGAACGCCTCGGCACCTGGGCAGCCCGTCAACGGCCCGCACCGGATCCAACGGCAGTCCGTCACTCCTCAGTGGCACGCGATCACCGTTCGTTGGCACGGGACACTCTGCTCCGCGCCGGCCGGGGCGTCGCGGACTACTCGTCCTGGGCAGTGGTGGGGGAGATGCCGAGCTCCTTCAGGACCTCGTCGACGAGGCCGGGGTCATAAGACGGTGTGGTGCCCTCGTCCGGCCAGGGCAGGTCGACGAGCACGGGGCGGAAGGCCGGCTCCGTCCAGCTGTCGAGGCTGCGGGGCGGGTCGGTGTCGATGAGAAGAGGGCGCCGCGCGCCGGCTTCGGCCAGGAGCCGGGCCATTGCGCGGGCGCCCGTACGGGTCTTGCCGTCGCCGCCGTGCTGGATGAGCTTCTCGTCGAGCACCTGCCGCGCCAGGCCCGCGGCCTCGTCAACGACGAGGATCTGGCTGGGGGCGAGGGCCCGGGCCTGTGCGGGGGTCATGCCGGTGGCCGCGACGAGGGCCCGCACCGCGTCGTCGGGCAGCGGGCCGCGGGTGAGTTCGGCCAGGCGCCGGGTGGCGGAGGAACCGGGTGCCAGGCCGAGGAGTTCCATGGCCCGGTGCCGGTGGACGCCGGCCGCGGCGGCGACCCGCTTCGTGTAGCCGTCCAGGCTCTCCCCGGGGCGGGGCAACGGTGCGCCGGGGATCCGGGCCGGCCGCCCGCTCGGCGGCCGGGCGGCGGCGCGGGCGGCGACGGCCTCGCGGGCTTCGGGCAGGGTGGTTCCGGGATGGGTGCGCTGGTACTCGCGCACGGCGCGGTCGAACTGGCGGGTGCGGCGGTTGGTCATGACGTCTCACGTCCCTTGCTCGGCCAGTGCCCCACACACGCCGGCCGTCCGGGAAGGGAGGGCATGACGAGGCTGCTCGCGCGAGTCTCAAGACGTCTGCGGTCCCCTCCGGCGGTGTGGGCGTCGGGGTCGTGGACCGGGCGCGGCGCGGTTGCCCATGGTGGTGCTCCCGACATCGTAGTGGCCGCCTCGGACATCTGTGGGCCCGCCCGGCGGCCGCAAGTCCTGGGGGCGCACGGTGTCGGCGTTGTGCGCCCTGCCCGTACGGCCCGGCGGCCCCGTTCCTCGATCACCTGGCCCACGCCGCTCCGGATGCCGCCCGCGCTGGACAGGCCGCCGCCGGAGGACCGGGCGCGCTGCTGCGCCGTGCCCTGGCCGGTGCCCTGACCCCGGCCGGTGTCCGCTCGCTGCTCCCGCACGTCACCGCGCCGGCCCCGCACCGGCGCCCGGCGTCGAGCACGCCGCGGCACTGGCCGATCTGGAGCTGGAGGAGACGATCGCCCGGCAGAGCGCCGACCGCCTGTCCGGCCACGACGTCGCGGGCCTGCTCGTGAGTTGACGGCGACCGTCCACGGCGCCGCGGCCGCCGGGGGTGGTCCGCTCCAGTGGGCCCGCGCCGTGCGCTGCGCTGCGACATCGAGGCGACCGCGCCCGCCGGGCGGCACCTGGTCTTCGACGTCGACCTCGACGAGGTCCGCCTCGGTGACCCCGCAGCGTTCACCGGCCCGGTGCTGGCCCGCACGGTCCTCGACCTCGCCGCGGCCGGCCTCCCGCTCTCCGAGCGGCTGCGGGCGTGGCCCCGGATCGGCGAGGTTGACGTGCACCTGCTCGCCGCGCACCCGCCCCACGCCGCGGGCCCAGGAGCCCCAGTCGACGCGGCGGGGAGTGGCGGGACCGTGCGGTCGAGGTCACGCAGCGCCTGCTGGCCGGCCACCCGACCCCGAGGGCGGCCGCCTGGTCGACATCGTGCTCACCAACTACCCGCCCGAGCGCGCCGAAGGCCTTCAGCAGCGGACCTGGGCGGCGCTCGGCCCCACGCCCGCGGCCGCCGGGGTGGACCGGGTTCTGCCCGCCGGCGCCGAGCGGGTCGACAGCACGGTGGAGCCGCTCGCGTCCTGGCTGCGGGTGCGGGACTGGTCCCCGATCCTGCCCGCGCCGCTGTTGGACGGGTTCGGCCCGCTGCTCGCCGCGGTGCGCCGCATGCGCCCTGCCGGGCCGCCCGCCCCGCGCGCCGCCGAGCACCTGGTGCCGCTCAAGCACACCGTCACCCTCATCGAGGAGGAGCTGCGGAAGCTGGCTGCCGCGGCCGGCCCGCTCGAAGCCGCCACGGCGCTGGCCGCCGCCGAGGTCGCCGGCGCCGACGGATACGCGATCGTGCTGCACCGCCCCGTCGAAGCCAGCCCGGCCGCCTGGACCGCCGACGTCCCCGCCATGCTCACCGCCCTCGCCCGGGCGGAGCTCGGCGCGCTCTACCTCGCCGCCGCCACGAGCGCCGCCCTGCCCGCCCACGCCCCCGGCCAACCGGTCCCCGCCGCCGTCCTGTTCGCCGACCAGGCGCTGTTCGACCTGCTGGCCGCCTTGGACCACCTCCACGTACTCCCCGAGCCGCTCACCCGCCCCGCTGCCCCGCCGTTCCCGTCTCCGTCCGGCACCACCGCGCCGGCACCAGCGACCGACGGCCCGGCCGATGCCGCGGCTGCCGGCACAGGGCACGGGCCGGCGCCGGACCTGCCGGGCACCGACCCGGCGGTGCGCGCGCTGCACTGCCTGCTGGGGTATGCCGCCGCCCTCGTCCGCGCGGGCGCCGCGGTCCCTGACGATGTCCTCGATCTGGTTGCCGGCCGCGCGTCGCGGCGACGAGGCGGTCGCCACCGCGATCGGCGTGCACCTGCCGCTCCTGCACCGACACGCCGGTCAGTTCACCACCGCCCCCCGAGCTGTACGCCCTCACCCCGGCACGGCGACGCCGGCCGCCCGCCGCATCCTGGCAGCGGCAGCACGGTGGTGGACCGCCGCCCTCGATGCCGGCCTGCCGCCCGGCGCGCTCGCCGGTGCCCGGCGGCTTCGCCGCGGCGCTGCCGGACGCGGTGTGGCTGCCCCGGCCCGGCGCAGCGCCGCCCACACCCCGGCCCAGACCTGCGCCGGCGACGTCGTCGAACGCGCCGCTGCCCACCCGCGCGAGAACGACGCCCTGCTCCTGGCCGCGAACCTGCTCACCCGCCCACCCTCTGCCCCCCCCGTACGACGTTGAGGTCCGCGCACACGCCCGGACGCTGCTCCTGCCCGCGCCCGACCGGCCTGCCGCCACGGAGCGGCTGCGCCGAGCACTGGTGGAAGCCGGCGAGGTGGACCTCGCCCGAACGACACCGACGGGCGGCTGACCGCCTCGCTCGCGTCCGCTTTGCCCCGTGTCGTCCGGGCGCCGACGCGCCTGGGCTCCGAGCCTCGACCAACGGCCTGTCCTTCCCGCCGGGTTCCTCGCCCGCGGCGCAGCCAAGGCCTGCGCTGGCGAGACCGCAGCCCGTCCGCCGGCCCCTGTCCACAGGCCATCGGCCCGAGGCTGCACCGCATGACGATCTCTTCGAATCCCGCCTCGCCCGTCACCGCCCCGGTAGTGCACCGCGCGGTCTTCTGCCCCGGCTGCTCCACCGATGTGCCCGAAGACCTCGTGCGCGTCGACTCGTGCGTGGGCCGGTGCACCCCTGTGCACGAGGACAGCGACGCCTGCCGCAACTGCCGGGAATGGCTGTGCGTCGGGTGCGGCAAGCATCCCGTCGACGGCGTCCCTGACCTGTGCCCGATGTGCTGCGACTGACCCGGTGAACAACCCGACGCGCCCGGCGGACGGGCTCCGGGCGCGCCTGGCCATGCTGTGGGGATGGACGCGAGGGGCGAGGCCGGCCTGCGGTGCCCGGGCAGCCGTGCCGGACGGGGAGACGACGCCCACCTCGACGCCCGGCCCCGCCCCCGCCGCTGCGCCTCCTGCCGGTGGCGGCGGGCATCGCGGCGCCGGCAGCCCAGGAGCGCCGCCGGCACCGGGATCACGCGGCGCCCGGGCCGTCCCGGTGCCGGTGGTGCCCCGAGCCCGGTGGAAAGCCCGCCGCACTCCGCCGCTCCTGTATGCGCGGATGTCCCACAGCGAGCGGGCCGCCTACCGAGACCGTCACCCGCAGTGCCAGCTGTGCCGGCGACGCCCGACGGCCGCCGTCGACCACGACGCGGTCACGGGGCAGGTGCGCGGCGCGGTGTGCCGCAGCTGCAACAGCTGGCTGGGGTCGATGGAGGCGGCGCTGCGCGTCCCTCGAGGCGTGATGCAGCAGCAGGCGGCCTACCTGCACTGGAGGTTCGAGGCCGGCGGCCCGGCCGCGCTGGCCCACTACGCGGGCGAGTTGTCGTACCTGGGGACGACCGTCAAGGAGTTCGCCGACGGGCTGCTCGTGGTGCGCCGGCTGCTGAGGGTGCCGTGCGTGTACTGGACCGATCAGGTCGCAGGGTCTGCCCGTGAGACCCGGTGGACGAAGACCGGGCCCCTGGCGGACGCCGAGGAGGCCGAGCGGCACCACCGCCGTCTGCGACACGCCTGTGGAGCCGCAGTTGTCGTCACCGCGTTCGAGCCGGACGACGGCGTGAACAGTCCGTCTCCCCGCGGCCTGGTCAAGCCCTTCACTGGCAGCGCCCAGCACTACTACGGCAGCCTGCGCGCTGACCTGAGCCGCGGCGACCTGCCCGCCGACGACCGGCTGGGAGAATGACCGGCGACTCCATCAACGAGCCCGTGCGCAGCGGCCCCGGCCTCCTGTCGCTCGGCCGCCGCTGCGCACACCGGTCCGTGCTCACCGCCGTCCCGCGCCATCTTCCCCACCGTCGCGCCGCGCGGGCGCCCCCTGCCGGAGTCCGGCACCGCCGCGTGTCCCGCCCGTGCCGCGGTCCCGGCACCGAACGCGGCTGCTCCGCCCAGCCGAAAGCCTCGGGTCCTCCACCGGCCTGGCCGTCGTGTCCCCCCGCTCCTGCGTGCCGCCGAACCCTGGGGCCCGGCGCCGAGGAACTGCTCCTCGCCGCCGGCCCGGTCCTCTACGAGCGCCGCTGCTGGCACCCGGCCGCGCCCGTTCCCGCCAACACCAAGACCGCCGGACGCGCGATGAGCCGGCGTGGGATGCCGGCGAGCTGCTCGAGCAGGCCAGGGAGCGAAACGGCTGGTCAAGCAGCCTAGGCGCGCTGGCACAGCGCGCTGTTCTAACGCGCTCATTCTGCGTGCCGGCCTGCCGAGCCCGTCCATCACACCAGCACCGCGCGCAGGGTCAGCATGCTGATGCTCCGAGCCTGTAGGACGCGCAAGGCGGTCATGCATGTAGTGCTTCCTGACCAAGCTCGATGGTTGTCTGGTCGCTTCCGGTCGATTCCGTTCCGGGGACGTGATGGTGCTGACCTCGGCTTTCCGGCGGCACTAGGGTCCTGGGACTGTGACAGAGACGAGGCGAAAGCGGCTGGTGCCGACAGGCGACTGCTTCTGCGGGTGCGGCGAGGAGGCGGGGATCGGCCGGTGGTTCGTGCAGGGGCACGACATCACGGCCGCCGGCGCGCTGCGCGCGGTCGAGGGCGGACTGAGCCTGCCGCAGCGGCTGGTCGAGGCGGGGTTCGGGCCGGAGCGCTCGGTGGTCCAGGAGGCGGTCGACCAGGCCGGCTGGGTGCGCTGCGGGAGGTGCTCGTACGCCGGGACGCCGGCGGGACTGGCCACCCACACCCGTACCGGCTCCTGCGCCTTGCCCGAGGACAGGGGCGGGAAGGACGAGGGAGACGGCGCCGTGACGCCGCAGCCCGCGGCGGAGGGCGCGTCGCCCGCGGCCGGGCAGGGGACGCCCCGGGAAGCGGAGCCGTCCGAGCCCGGGTCCGCGCCGCCGGTGAGGGCGGAGACGGGGGCCGCCCGGGGGCGGCTGCTGCCCGGGGAAGACGACCCGTCGTGGGGCGAGGTCCCGCTCCACCTGCGCCAGGCGCTGCGGATCCCCGCGCACCAGCTGGTGACGCCGGTGCGGGGGCCGTTGAAGGCGAAGGAACAGCGCCGTGTGCTGTCCGCGGTACGGGCCGCCCAACGGATGCGGATGACCGGCGCACACTGGCTGACGCTGCTGACCACCGAGCGGGATGCCTTCGGGAGCCCGAGCA
The DNA here is from genome assembly GCF_042870695.1 of Streptomyces sp. NPDC006384. Taxonomy (NCBI): domain Bacteria; kingdom Bacillati; phylum Actinomycetota; class Actinomycetes; order Kitasatosporales; family Streptomycetaceae; genus Streptomyces; species Streptomyces sp. NPDC006384. The sequence goes on along the minus strand of NZ_JBIAHR010000030.1, from coordinate 8,681 downwards.
GCGCCCGGGCCGGCGCGTTCTACGAGGCGCTCGAGCAGATCCTCGCCGAGCACCTGCCACCGACTCAGGACCAGCAGGACGAGCCTGCAGTGCCCGAGGAGGCCGACGCCGGCTGAACCATCAGGAGCCACCGCCCGTCGTGCCCGGCCCGGCCGCGCCGGCTGCCGCGGTGAGCAGGGCCGGCCTCGCAAGGCGGGGGAGGGAAACGGTGAGCGCGCTGAGCAGCGAGCACGGCGCCGTCGGATGCCGGCACCGGCCGCCGGGGCGTGCTCGGCCCGTGCCTGACCGGCTGGGCACGCCGGCGCCGCTCCCCGGAGGGCGAGGAACCGGGCCGCGGCGCCCCGGGGGGCTACGGCGCGGCCGCGTCCCGCTGCGCCCGCTTGTCCCGGAGCCACTTGCGCGGGTTGACGCCCGCCGGGCGCTCGCTCTCCCACCGGACCTCGTCCGCGGCCTGCTCCGCCTGGATGACCGCGCGCTCGGTGGCCAGCCTGGCGTAGGCGAGGGCCTTGGCCACGGTCGACAGGACGGCCGCGGCGAACCGCGGGTCGGCCTGGTCCGCGACCGCCACGGCGAGCGCGGCGGGGAACGCCATCTCCGACCGGGGGTTGATCACCTCCCACTCGACATGCCCGATGCCGTCCACGTCGACGGTCTGGGAGACGAGGAAGGTGGCGTGGGCGCGGATCTCCCGGTACAGGGCGGTGCTGTCGGGGTTGTCGCGGTCGAGGTGGTCCTCGTGGCCGACGATCACGTGCACCTCGTAGCCGGCCCACGAGAAGCGGGCGGTGCGCTGCGGGGTGAGCCGCACCTCGGCGAGGGGCGCGCCCCACTTCGACGGTTCGATCTGCCGCAGGCCGGGATATGCCGCGGCGAGCACGGCCAGGGTCTGGTCGAGGGGACCGGGCGGAACGGGCAGAGCAGTGTCTTCGGGCACGGTGGGGCCTTCCTGCTGCAAGACGACGAGGAATGTGTCCAGGCCCGCAACGGTGACCCGGTGCGGTTCGCCTGGTGACGCAGTCCCGCGCACGCGGGCAAGAAGGGCCGGGGCTGCCCGGCTGCCACCAGGATGCCAGGCGGCCGCCGCTCGTGAGGGCCCTTCTCCACACGCAGTTGCCGGTGCCCCCCGCCCCGACCCGGCGCCCCGGGCCGACAGTAGGGGCGCGCACAGCCCGACTCGCGCGCCCTGTCCGGCCGGTCCGCCCGGCCGTAGCGTCGTGACGAGCCCGTGGACGGGCCCATGAGGAAGAGGAGCGGGTGTGAAGCGACGGAGCATGCTGGTGGCGGGAGTTGCCCTCGGAGGCGGCGCCGTGCCGGTGCCGGCGTGGGCGGCCGGGGACCGGGGGCTGTCCGTCGGCGACGTCGCCGCGGCCCGCCGGCTGTTCGCCGCCGGCGCCTACGCGCGGCTCGGCCAGGTGCTGCCGCTGCTCCTGACAGCCGCCGCGCGCAGCGCCGAGCAGGGCCCGGCGGGCGCCACCCGCGCGGCCGGCGTGTGGGTGCTCGCCTCCCAGCTCGCCGTCAAGCAGGGCCGCACCGACCCCGCCGGCGCCTACGCGGAGCGGGCCGGCACTGCCGCCCGCCGCTCCGGGGACCCGGTGGTGCTCGCCGCCGCAGCCCGCGCGGCCGCGACCCCGCTGCGCCGCACCGGCCGCACCGACGAGGCCCTGCTCCTGCTCGCCGAGGCGCGCGCCCACCTGCTGGCCGGCGCCCGGCCCACGGCCGCCGAGCTGGAGGCGGCTGGCCTGGTGGCGCTCACCGCCGCCCAGGCGCACCGGTCCGCCCTCGCCCGCGACTTGGCCGCCCAGGCCGAGGAGAACACCCTCCGCCTCGCCCGCCACCCGCACCTGCCCGGCCGCCCCCGGGAGCTGACTGCCGGCCAGTGCGCCCTGTACGGGATCGGGATCCACCGCCACCTCGGCGACGTCGACACCGCCCTCGCCCACGCCCGCCGGCTGCGCCCCGACCGTCTGCCCTCCGCCGAGCGCCGCGCCCGTGCCGCCACCGACACCGCCCGTGCCCTGCTCGACGTCGGCGACGCGGCCGGCGCCTTCGCCCAGCTGCGCCTGGTCGAGGCGACCGCCCCGCTGGAGGCCCGCCGGCCCGTGGTCCGCGCGCTGACCACGCACGTCGCCGGGCTGCGCCCCGGACTGCCGGGCCTGGGCGGCTTCGTGGCCCGCACTGTGGTGTCCCCTGTGTGACCTGCAGAGGGAGCCGTCGATCACCGCCTGTTGCGGGTGTTGGCCGTTCCCGGCACGAGCGCCGGGGTCCGTCGGCGGTGATACTGCGGGTCGGACGCGACCGGGCGGGGCGCGTTCCGCTGCACGCCGCCCCTGCTGGCGGCGCCGCGCGGGCCGCTACTTGTCCTGCGGCGCACCCGGGCCGGTGTCCTGTCCGATGCCGAGGGCCGTCGCGACCTCGTCGAAGACCTCGGGGTCGACGGGCCTGGGAGCGTCGAAGGGCCAGTCCAGATCGACGATGGCCGGGCGGTAGGGGGCCGCGAGGAGTTCGTGCACGGGCAGGTCGACGGGAAGGACCCGCGGCCCGTACGTCTGGGCGAGGAGCCGGGCGAGGCCGGACGCGTCCGTACGGGTCTTGCCCTTGCCGCCGGGCTGGATGAGTTTCTCGTCGAGCACCTGCCGCGCCAGGCGCTCCAGGCCCCCGGCCGCGTCGGCGGGGGCGAGGGCCCGGGCCTGTGCGGGGGTCATGCCGGTGGCCGCGACGAGGGCCCGGATGGTCTGGTCGTCCAGGCCGGCGGCGAGGTCGTCCAGGCGGGCGCTGGCCGAGGTGCCGGGCTCAAGGCCCAGAAGCTCCATCGCGCGGTGCCGCTGCACGCCGGCGGCTGCGGCGACGCGCTGCACGTAGGCGTCGAGCCGCTCGGCGGGCCGGGGCAGGGGAGCGGCGGGGATCCGGGCCGGAAGTCCCCGCTGCTGCTCGGCGCGTGCGGCGACGGCGCGCCGGGCCTGTTCCAGGGTGATGCCGGGGTGGGCCCGCTTGTACGCGCGTACGGCGCGGTCCTGCTCGCGGCGGTTGCGGTGGGTCATGGCGTCTCGCATCCTTCGTCGGCCGGCCGCCCCACACGCGTCGGCCGTCCGGGAGGGAGGGCATGACGGAGTTGCTCGCGCGAGTCTCAGACGTCTTGGTCCCCTGGCGACGGTGTGGGCGTCGAGGTGGTGGTGGACCGGGCGCGGCGCGGTTGCCCTGTGGTGCACTGCCATCGTAGCGACCGACCCGGACGGGGCGGCGCGCCCGGGCCGGGCCGGTGCGATGGGCCGCTCACGTCTCGTCCCAGTCCTCCCAGCGGGGGCGGCTGAGGATGATGCTGAAGGTGTACGTGGCGTCGCCGGCGCGCACGAGGCGGACGTTGCCCGCGTACTGGTGGGTGGCGAGGAACTCGCAGACGGTCAGGCCGGCGTGCGTGCTGTCATCGGCGGTGCTGTCGAGGGGCCGGAGCGGTTCGCCGGGGCAGGGCGGCCACTGGTAGGCGCCGAGCACCTCGGCCTGCGTCCACGCCCAGTTGGTGGCGGCGGTCGGGGTGGCGGCGCGCACGCGGATCACATCGGCGTCGTCGGGGACGAGGGCACGCAGGGTGTCGACGGCAGGGGTGCGGCGGGGCTGAGCAGGGCTGGCGTACGGGCCCATGGGAGGGCGGGTCCTGGAGGCGCTGGCGGGATCGGGAACGCGGGGCGGGGGTCAGCGGCGCTTGCGGCGGCGGGGCCTGGAGTGCTCCCCGGCGAGGGTGCGCTCGCGCGTCGTGACCGTGTACGCGCGCTCGCGCAGGTCGAAGACCACCCACGGGCTGTCGCCGTGGCTGCTGGAGGCGTACGGCTGGTGCTGCCAGTTGTTGGCGGTGCCGTAGCGGTCGTGGAAGTCGGGGTGGAGGCCGGCGGTGGCGAGGGCGTTCAGGGCGTCGGCGAGGTTCTGCCAGAGGGCGGCGGTGTCGGGCTTCGTGGTGGCGTCCATCGGATGGTGCTCCGGTTCTGTGCGGGGTGGTGCCTGGCGGCCCGTCGTGGCCGGCCGAGTGGCCGGTGTGCGGCGGGCGCCGTGCTGGGGCGGCTCAGGAGGTGAGGGCCGTTGCGCGGCGCCAGAGGCGCTCCTCGCGGCGGCGGATCTGGCGGCGGTGCTTGGGGCCCTTCTCGCCCTCGTCGCCGTACCGGTGGGGGAGCACCTTGCTGCCCACGGTCCCGGTCCGGGCGTTGTGGTACTTGCGCCACTTGAAGTGCTTGCGGCCGGTGTGCGGTACGGGTGCGGACCTCATGCTGTGCCCCCTTGTCGGGTGGGGTGACGGGAAGCCACCGGCGGGATGGTGTGCGAGTCGCCGGCGCCGGGCGGCCCGGCGCCGCCGCGCGCGGTGGGTATCAGGGAGCGGTGAGCTTGGCGAAGGGCGTGAAGTCCACGACGACGACGTGCTCGCCGGGCTCGACAGGGATCTCGGTGCGCTCGCGCGTGGCGAAGTCGCAGTTGCCGACCTTGAAGCCGTCGATCACCTGGCGCAGGCGGCTGCACTGGAACCGCGCCGTGCCGGAGGCGAGGACGATCGTGCCCTTCTGGCACTCGGGGCAGGTGATCCGGCGGAAGTTCGGGCCGGGGTTCAGCATGGGGGCTCCTGGCGGCTCAGGTGCGAACTGTATTCACTAGTGTACTCGAAATGGGGGTGTAGATCAATGTAGTAATCCGTGGGCCTGGTGGGGGCCGAGCCCCCGGGCGACACCGCCGCGGCCCGCCGGCGCCCGCCTCCGGCTCGACGAGGCGCTACCTCCTGGCCGCTGCCGCCGCGCACAGCGCCGAACAGGGCCCGCGCGGCCGCCGTGCGAGTGCTCTCCGCGCGGCTGCGACGCCGCTGCGCCGTACCGGCCGTACGGACGAGGCCCTGTTCCTGTTCTGCACGAGGCGCGCGCCCACCGAGCTGGAGGCGGCGGGCCTGGTGGCGCTCACCGCCGCCTACACCGCCACTCAGGCCGAGGAGAACCTGCGTCTCGCCTGTTACCCGCGCCCCGCCGGCCGCTCCCAGGAGCTGACTGCCGCCCAGCGTCCTCTACCGGATCGGGATTCACCGCCAGCTCGGCGACGTCGACACCGTCCTCGTCCATGTCCGCCCGCTGCGCCCCGCCCACCTGCCACCGTCGAGCGCCGCGCCCGCGCGTCACCGAAACCGCCCGCGCCCTGTTCGACGCCGGCGACACGGCCACGCCTTCGCCCAGATGGGCCTCGTCGAGCTCGCCGCCCCTCGGTGCGCGCGCTGACCATACGGGTCGCCGAACTGCACCCCGATCTGCCGGGCCTGGGCGACTACGCACCGCACCGTGGCGTCCCCCCTCTGACCTGCGTAAATCCCGGCGCGCCGAAGGCCCGCCTGGCGCCTGGGCGCGTCCGCTCACCGGGCCGCTCCGCCACCTCTCGACCGTCGTTCCTGGCCAGCCTGCGGGCGAGGTCGTCTCGGGGCCCCTGCGCCGACCCGTGGTGCCGAAGAAGCAGGCGTCGCAGGGGCGGGCAGGGGGGCCGGCCGCCTCGTCCTCGTCCCCGACGTCCAACCTCGTCGGGCTCATCGGGCTCGGCGGTGCGGGTGGAGACGGGTGCGGGCCGGGGCAGGCTGCTGGTGAGGGAGGAGGATCCGGCGTGGGGTGGGGTGCCGCTGTATCGGGGTGCTGCGCATCAGCTGGTGACGCCGGTACGGGCTCCGTTGAACGAGCCGGCGCAGCGCCGTGTGCTGTCCGCGGTGCGGACGGCCGAGCGGACGCGGATGTCGGGGCGCACTGGGTGCTGCTGATGAGTACGGGCCGGGAGCCTTCGGGAGCGCGGCCGGCGTGCGAGCGGAACGGCTCTACGGGGTGCTCGAGCAGGTCCTGGCCGAGCACCCGCCGCTCACCCGGGTCCAGGACGACCCTGCCGCGCCCGAGGAGGCGGGGGCCGTGGGGGCTGACCCGCCGGGCCGCCGCTTGGCCGCAGATGTCCCGCCCGCCGGCCCCCGGGAGCCCCGCCGCGCTGCTCAGCAGGGAGACGGTTGCACGATGCCGCGGTCCTCCTGGCCGTGGATGATGCCGGGGTAGACCCGGATCTGGGTGTGGGGGCCGTGGGGGCCGTCGACAGTTTCCTTCACGCCCCAGGGGGCGTTGGGCAGGGAGACCGGGGCGGTGTACTCGACGCAGCCGAGGCTGCAGCGGAAGGTGTCCTGCCACTCGGTCACGTTCTCGCCGTCCCCGATCCGCATGGTGTGCACGAGGACCGCGCCCTCCTCGCAGTCGCACTCCTCGCCGTGGAGGCCGTCGGACTCGCCGCAGGGGCAGGGCTTTCCGGGCTCTTGCCGCGCGTCGTGGAACAGCTGGGTCTTCAGGGCGCGCTGGGTGGCTTCTGCCTCGTCGGCGCCGCCGGCCGCTGTGGCCTTTTCGTGAGTTGTCATGCCTTCGACGCTAACGGCACGCGCCGACACCGCCGGACGACTTCGAGGACCGCCTCGCCCGCTCGCCGGTCCCGCCGCACCGGCGCCCGCGGCCGGCCGTTGTCGCCTGTCCGGTTCCCTTGAGGCCCGCGGGGCTGCGAGGTGCACACCGGCTGTTGTCCGGCGCCCTGTCGCGCATCGCTGCTGGCAGTGGAGTTGCCCGCGGTTGTCCGGGAGTTGTCCGGGCGTCAGTGCAACCGGATCCATGGGACCGCGAGGGACTGTTGCGGGCCCGGCAACACCTCGCGCGCTGCGGGCCGCCCGGGGAGCTGACCGGCCGGGGAGCCTGGGCCCGCTCGCCGCGCCCCTGGAGGCCTGCGGGCCGCTGCGCGCACCGCCGGGGACGCCGGGCTGCGCCCCGGCCTGCCGCCTACCGGCCGGAGCCGGGGCGGGCTGACCCGCCGCGCCGGGCGCGTGCCCGGCGCGGGGCGGTGTGTGGGGGTCAGCGCTTGGCGGAGGGGAGGGTGGGGCCGCTGTCGACGCGGTCGAGGGGGGCGAGGGCGCGCAGGACGGAGGAGATGCCCCGGCCGTCGCGCCAGCGGAAGCGGATGCCGTGGGGCATGTCGACTCCGGTGACCGGGTCGGTGCGTACGTCGCGCGGGTCCTCGACGCGGGTTCCGGGGACGACGTAGTGGCGGTAGACCGCGGCCCACTGCTCGTGCGGCTGGTGCCCGACGACGACGTAGTAGTCGTTGGGCAGGCGCAGGAGAGCCACCGTCCACCCGTCGGGGGCGTTGGTGGGGTACGTCGCCCGGATCCGGAGGTCGCTGACGCCGTGAAGTGCGGGGAGCGGGGAGCGCAGCTCCAGCGTGCCGGTCGTGCGTCGAGCCATCGTCAAAACTCCTTCGGGAAGAGGGCGGAGGGGTGTCGTCAGGCCCGGTGGGCGGCGCGGCGGGTGAGGTCGATGAAGTGGGTGATGTGGCCCGCGACGCTCTGGCGCAGGCGCTCGTCGTCCGGGTCGGCGGCGAATTCGAGCAGCTCCGCGTGCATCAGCTTCAGGTAGTCGACCGCCTTCCGGGCGTCGGGGAGGCTGCTGTCGTTCTCGAACGTGGTGATGAGGGCGGTGACTTCACCGGCGAAGGCGCGGGCCTGGTCTGCCTCGGACTGGTTCATGGGGACCTCGTTCCTGAAGGGAGAGGAGGGCGGTGCGCCCTGTATTCTCTAATGTACCTCACAAGGGGGAGTTAATCAAATTAACGGGGTGGTGGGTGGCCGGTTGCCAGGCTGCGGCCCGGCCTGACGGCAGGGCGAGAGTGGGAGGGGCAGCCGGGGCGAGCCGGCTGGCGCTCCTGCCGGCCACGGCGCGCGGCGGCAACACCGCGGCGCGCCTGGCCCACCCTCTGCCGGCGCACTGCGGGCCCCATCGGGATCCTCTGCGAGCTCAGCGACGCCGACCGGGCCCTGGAGTACGCCGCGGTGGCACGCCCGAGCGCCTGGCCCGCGCGGCCCCGACGCCGCCCGCGCTCTTGGCCGCCCACGACGTCCCCGCCGCAGGAGGCCCGTCGGCCCTCCGTCCGGGCCCTGACCGCCGAAGCCGCTGCCAGCCGTCCTGGCCGCCGGCCGCATCGCCTGAACAACCCGTCACCCGACGAGAAGCCGCCCCACGCCGTCCGAAAACGTCCAGAACCGTCCAACTGCGACGAGGACGCCCTGTCCCCGCTGCGCCCGGCCGCACCCCTCGCCGGCTCACGAGCAGCGGGAGCCAGAAGAGCCGGACTTTGTACTTTGCAAAGTAGCCCCCGAACCCTCGCCGGCCTCCTCCTGGCCGAAGAGGAGAAGAGCGCGCGGGCCCCCTCCAAGATCAACCAGTACACCAATACTCGTCACCTTCAGTAGTCAGATACCGAGACCCCGCACGCCACTCGCCAGCAATCCCGACAGCAAACATCAACCAGACAGCCGCCCCAACTTCGGAGCGCAGCGGAGGAGTTGACCACCCACCAACTCCGGGGCGCGGAGCGCCCCGACACCCCTTCCCCCGGGGGCGACAGCCCCCGGCACACCCTCCGACACCCCAACTCCGCAGCGCAGCGGAGGAGTTGCCCCACCCATGACCCAGGGCGCGGAGCGCCCCCCCCCCCCCCCCCCCCGGGCCCCCCCCCCGGGCCCCCCCCCCCCCCCCCCCCCCCCGGCGGGGCCGGAGGCCCCGCAACTCCCGTGCGAAGCACGGGAGTTTGCCGTAGGCACCCGCGAAGGGCCGAAGGCCCGAGCAACCCCGGCCGAAGGCCGGGGGTTACCCAGCGTAGCTGGG
>NZ_JBIAHR010000029.1:0-102207 GCF_042870695.1 Streptomyces sp. NPDC006384 | reverse complement strand
GGAACCTCGACCATCCGAAGGATGGACGGGGTATCAACATATCTGGCGTTGACTTTTGGCACGCTGTTGAGTTCTCAAGGAACGGACGCTTCCTTTGTACTCACCCGAGAGACTCTCTCAGGCTTTCCTCCGGGCGCTTCCCTTCGGTCTTGCGTCTCCGACTCTATCAGATCCTTTTCCGATCCGATCTCCTCGGTGCTTTCCAGGTTCCCGCTTCCGCGTTTCCCTTTCCGGCGGTTCCGACTCTATCAGATCCTTTCAGGCCCTGATTCCCCGTCAGAGGGGGTTGTCTTCCCGGCCCTTGGGCCGTTCCGACGTCCCAAACCTTAGCGGACTTTCCCGGCGTTTCCCAATCGGTGTCGATCGGGCTGCCGAGTCCCCCGCGGAATTGAATTCGGACATGCCGAAACAGTTCCCGGAGGAAGGTCGTGCTGGTGGTTGGGGTTGCCGCTGCTGCGGCGGAGGTGCTGCCGCAGAACCGTTACGGCTCCGTGGCAACCCGAAGAACCTTACGGATACCGCAGGGGGCTGTCAAGCTCCCCTGTCAAGATCTTTAATCGAGGTCGCTGAGCCGGCCACCGGCGTCGGGCTGGGCGTGCTCGACCCTGCGCAGAAGGCGGGTGAGGACCTCGCCGAGGGCCGAGCGCTCGTCCGGCGACAGGTCCTGGAGGAGGTCCTCCTCGAAGACCGTGGCGAGGCGCATGGCCTCCAGCCACTTCTCGCGCCCCTCCGCCGTCAGCTCGACGATGACGCGGACCCGGTTCGTCTCGTCGCGGTCGCGCGTGACCAGACCTTCCGCCACCATCCGGTCGATGCGGTGGGTCATGGCGGCCGGCGTCAGGCCGAGACGCTTGGCGAGGTCGCCGGGGCCCAGCCGGTAGGGGGCGCCGGACAGGACCAGGGCCTTGAGGACCTCCCAGTCGGTGTTGCTGATGCCCAGCTCGGCGGTCTGCCGGCCGTACGCGACGTTCATGCGCCGGTTGAGGCGGGAGAGAGCCGAGACGATCTTCTCCACCTGTGGGTCGAGGTCCTGGAACTCGCGCTGGTAGGCGGCGATCTGTTCTTCGATTGACGGCTCGCCGACGCCGGAGGTGTCGCCCATGGCCGCAGTATGGCACGTCGCTCCTTTGCCTTGAAGTCCTTCGCTATGTACTCTTTAGCTTCGAACTTTAGCTTCTAAGTCTTCAGCTCTAAGGGCTGGAGCGGACGACTCGAGAGAGGGTGAACGTGACCAGGGCAATGGGCGCCGCGATGCGCCGGATCCACGTGGGCAACGCACTCAGCGCGTTCGGGCTCGGTTTCACCGTCCCCTACCTGTACGTCTATGTGGCGCAGGTCAGGGGACTGGGATCGGTGACGGCGGGTCTCGTGCTCGCCGTCTTCGCCGTGGCCGCGCTGATCGTGCTGCCGTTCGCCGGGCGGGCCATCGTCCGGCGCGGCCCGCTGCCGGTGCTGCTGTCCGCCCTGGTCGTCGCCGCGGTCGGTGCGCTGAGCCTGGGGCTGTCGGCCTCCGCGGCCACGGTGCTGCTGTCCGCCGCGGCGCTGGGGGCGGGACAGGCCGTGATGCAGCCGGCGCTCGCCACGATGATCGTGGACTGCTCCCCGTCGGAGACCCGGTCGCGGGCGTTCGCGATGCAGTTCTTCCTGCAGAACCTGGGGCTCGGCGTCGGCGGGCTCATCGGCGGTCACCTGGTCGACACCACGAGCGCGTCCTCCTTCACGCTGCTGTTCGCGATCGAGGCGGCAATGTTCCTGCTGCTGGTCGCGGTGATGGCGACGGTGCGGATGCCGCGTGCGCCGCGGGTGGCGGACGCGCCGGGGCAGGCTGCCGGCGGCGGCTGGAAGCAGCTGCTGGGCAACCGGGCGATGGTGCAGCTGTGCGTGCTGGGCTTCGTGCTGTTCTTCGCCTGCTACGGGCAGTTCGAGTCGGGCCTGAGCGCGTACGGCGTCGAGGCCGCCGGTATCTCGACGTCCGCGCTGGGCACGGCGCTGGCGGCGAACACGCTGATGATCGTGGTCGCGCAGTTCGCGGTGCTGAAGTTCGTGGAGCGGCGGAAGCGGTCGCGCGTCATCGCCGCCGTGGGTCTGATCTGGGCGGTCGCCTGGGCGGTGGCCGGGTACGCGGGGCTCGGGCACGGCAGCCAGACGATGGCGACGGCCGCGTTCATCTCGACGTACGCGCTGTTCGGGCTGGGTGAGGCGATGCTGTCGCCGACGCTGGCGCCGCTCGTGGCCGACCTGGCGCCGAGCGGGATGGCCGGGCAGTACAACTCCGCCTTCGCCCTGGTGAAGCAGCTCGCGCTGGCGATCGGGCCTGCGGTGGGCGGGCCGCTCGGGGCCTCGCTGCACGCGCCGTACATCGTGGCGTTCACGCTCTTCTCGCTGGTCATCACGGTGCTGGCGCTGCGGCTGGGGCGGCAGCTCACTGATGTGCAGAACCAGCCGTCGCTCGCGCGGAGCCGGGTGGTCACGCAGGGCGGGGCGCCCGCCGACGCGGTGGCGGCCGCGGACGCGTGACGGCGGCCGTGACGGGGCCCCCGGCCGATACGGCCGCGGGCCCCGTCACGGTTTCTGCAGGAGGAACTCGCACCAGACGGCCTTGCCGCCGCCGGGGGTGTGTCTGGCTCCCCAGTTGGAGGCGATCGTCGCGACGATGGCGATGCCCCGGCCGGACTCGTCCCCCGGCTGCGCGCAGCGGCGCAGCGGCAGGTGGTCGTCCCCGTCGGTGACCTCGATGATCAGGCGGCGGTCGGTGCGGCGCAGGCGCAGCCGCATGGGCGGCGTGCCGTGCTGGAGGGAGTTGGCGACCAGTTCGCTGGTGGCCAGGACGCCCGCGTCGTGCAGGTCGGCGGGGAAGCGCCAGCTGGTGAGGACGCCGGAGGCGAAGGCACGTGCGCGGGGTGCCGCCTCCACGCCGCCGAGGAGTTCCAGGGTGGCGTTGCGGAAACGCTCGGCCTCGGCGCCGCTGCGGGCGGGGTGCTGGAGGACCAGGACGGCGACGTCGTCGTCGTGCTCCGGGGTGACGCCGGCCGAGCGGACCAGGCGGTCGCAGATCACCTGGGGGCTGCCGGTCGCACCCGCCAGGGCGCGTTCCAGGGCGGCGATGCCCTCGTCCAGGTCCTCGTTGCGCCGTTCCACCAGGCCGTCGGTGTAGAGGACGGCGGTGGAGCCGGGGGCCAGGGCGATCGAGTCGGAGGCGTGCATCCAGCCGCCGGTGCCGAGCGGGGGGCCGGTGGGCTCTCCGGCACGCTGGACGGTGCCCTTCTCGTCGCGGACCAGGATGGGCAGGTGCCCGGCGGAGGCGTACACCAGCCGGCCCTCGTTCGGGTCGTGGATGGCGTAGACGCAGGTGGCGATCTGGTTGGCGTCGATCTCGGCGGCGAGGCCGTCGAGGAGGCGGAGGACCTCGTGCGGGGGCAGGTCGAGGCGGGCGTAGGCCCGCACGGCCGTGCGGAGCTGGCCCATGACGGCCGCCGCGCGCACCCCGCGGCCCATGACGTCGCCGATGACCAGGGCGGTGCGGCCGCCGCCGAGGGTGATCACGTCGTACCAGTCGCCGCCGACCGCGGCCTCGGTGCCGCCGGGGTGGTAGGTGGCGGCGACGCGCAGGTCGTCGGGCTCCTCCAGTTCCTGGGGGAGCAGGGAGCGCTGGAGGGTGACGGCGGTCTCGCGCTGGCTGCGTTCGCTGGCGCGCAGGCGGGCGGCGGCCTCGGCGTGGTCGGTGACGTCGGTGGCGAAGACGAGGACGCCGCGTCCGCCGTCGTGGGCGCCCTCGGTGACCGGGGTGCAGGTGAAGGTGTAGGAGCGGCCGTCGGGGGCCTTGCGGGACTTGAGGGTGCGGGGTCTGCCGCTGCGCTGGACCTGGTCGAGCAGGGGGAAGAGGCCCAGCTCGGCGAGTTCCGGGAGGGCCTCGCGGGCCCGTCCGCCCGGGGGGCGGGTGCCGAAGGCCGTGACGTAGGCGTCGTTGACGTAGGCGAGGCGGTGGTCGGGGCCGTGGACGAGGGCGACGAGGGCCGGGACGCGGTCGAGGACGTCGCGCGCCGGCAGGTCGTCGACGGACGGTACGGGCGGTTCCGCGTCGGTCAGCTGCTCGGCGCGGGCGGTGGGCACGGAGCCGTCCGGGCGGTGGTCCGGGGAGTGCGTCGGGTCGGTCCGCGCGGTGGCGCGGCGTGTGCCGGGGAGTCGGGCGCTCCAGCGCGTGAAGTTCACGAATCCTTGCCTCGGGTAGTCGTCGGCGGCCGGTACCGGAACCGGCAGGGCCCGGGAGCAGCGCGGGGCGGACGGTGGCCCGCCCGCGGTGGTGGACCAGTCTGGCAGGGTGCCGGCCGGGCCGACATCCGTCGGACGCCGGGCCGGGCCGGGGAGTTCCTGGGACCGGGAAGGACTACTCCTTCGGGTTGCGCGGTGGTTCCCCGGAAGGCTCTCCACCGGCCGCGCGTTCGAATTCTGCGCGAGGGTGTTCGAGGGATCCGAGGGAGACGATCTCCCGTTTGAAGAGTCCGGCGAGGGTCCACTCGGCCAGCACGCGTGCCTTGCGGTTGACGGTGGGGACCCGGCTGAGGTGGTAGGCGCGGTGCAGGAACCACGCGGGGTACCCCTTGAGCCTGCGTCCGTACACGTGGGCGACGCCCTGGTGGAAGCCGAGGGAGGCGACGGATCCGGCGTAGGTGTGCGCGTAGGTGTCCAGGGGTTCGCCGCGCAGGGCGTGGGTGATGTTGTCGCCGAGGACCCTGGCCTGGCGGACGGCGTGCTGGGCGTTGGGGGCGCACTTCTGTCCCGGTGCGGGGGCGGTGACGTCGGGGACGGCGGCGGCGTCTCCGGCGGCCCAGGCGTGCGGGGCGCCGTCGACGGCGAGCTCGGGGGTGCACACGAGCCGGCCGCGGTCGTCCAGGGGCAGATCGGTGGCGGCGAGGAGCGGGTGGGGTCTGACGCCGGCGGTCCAGACGACCGTGCGGGCGGGGAAGCGGGAGCCGTCGCTGAGGACGGCGACGCGGTCCGTGCAGGACTCCAGGCGGGTTTCCAGGCGTACGTCGATGTTGCGGCGGCGCAGTTCGGTGACCGTGTAGCGGCCCATGTCCTCGCCGACCTCGGGCAGGACGCGGTCCGAGGCCTCGACGAGGATCCACTTCATGTCCTCGGCGGTGAGGTTGTGGTAGTAGCGGGTGGCGTAGCGGGCCATGTCCTCCAGTTCGCCGAGGGCCTCGACCCCGGCGAAGCCGCCGCCGACGAAGACGAAGGTGAGGGCGGCGTCGCGGAGCGCGGGGTCGCGGGTGGAGGAGGCGATGTCCAGCTGCTCGAGGACGTGGTTGCGCAGGCCGATGGCCTCCTCGACGGTCTTGAAGCCGATGCCGTGGTCGGCGAGGCCGGGGACGGGGAGGGTGCGGGAGACCGAGCCGGGCGCGAGGACGAGTTCGTCGTACGTCAGCCGGCGGGCGCCCGTGCCCTCGTCCCCGGTGGCGAGGGTGGTGACGGTGGCGGTGCGGCGGGTGTGGTCGACGCTGTGCGCCTCGCCGACGACGAGACGGCACCGGTCGAGGACGCGGCGCAGCGGTACGACGACGTGGCGCGGGGAGATGGAGCCGGCGGCCGCCTCGGGGAGGAAGGGCTGGTACGTCATGTAGGGGTCGGGGGTGACGACGGTGACCTCCGCCTCGCCCCGCCGGATCTCGTTCCTCAGGTTCCGCTGCAGACGCAGGGCCGTGTACATCCCGACGTAGCCACCGCCGACAACGAGAATGCGCGCACGTTCCTTCACCATCCCATGACGCACCCGTCGCTCGCGTTTGTCCACAGGCCCGGCGATTCGTATGACCGGTGGCCGGGTGGGTGCCCGGACGGCCGGATCGCCGTGCCGGTCCGTGGCGTCGCAGGTCAGCGGGGGTGCGTCCGTCGGCGGGCGGGGGCATACTCCGGGCGAATACGGCTCGTGCCCCGATCGGTGGGCACTCCGTGCGGAACCTGCCCCTTCTGAATTGACCCCCGCTCAACTATGTTCGTCCCCACGGCGTGTGGGGGGATGTGCTCAGGGGATCCGCGACGAACGGCTCCGCCGGTCCGGCCCGTACCGCACTCCGGCTTTCGATGACGGGGAGAGTCTCCGGGGGGAGACGTCATTACCGGGGGATTGGCTATGCATGTTCAGGACTCTCATCGGCCGTCCGCATCCGCGTCCGCTGTCGCGCCGGGCGGCGCGGTGAGCGCGGCGGCGGGCGCTCCGCGGGCGGGCTCGGGGCGTTCGGCGCCCCTGCGGGTGGACGCCCAGCGCAATCTGGAGCACGTGCTGCGTGCGGCGCGCGAGGTCTTCGGCGAGCTGGGGTACGGCGCTCCGATGGAGGACGTCGCACGGCGCGCCCGGGTCGGCGTCGGCACGGTGTACCGGCGTTTCCCGAGCAAGGACGTGCTGGTCCGGCGGATAGCCGAGGAGGAGACGGCCCGGCTCACCGACCAGGCCCGGGCGGCGCTCGGGCAGGAGGACGAGCCGTGGTCGGCGCTGTCGCGCTTCCTGCGCACCTCGGTGGCCTCGGGGGCAGGCCGGCTGCTGCCGCCGCAGGTGCTGCGGGTGGGGGTGTCGGACGACGCCGACGGCGCGGTGGGCGGTGGCACGGCCGGTGAGCCGCGGGTGCCGCAGCAGCGGCTGCAGCCGGGCTCCGGCGAACTGCGGCTGGTGCCCGGGGACGCGGTTTCCCCGGCGCCGGGCCACGGCGCGTCCGGTTCCGGCGCCGCTCCGGCGGCCGCGGCGGACGACCACGGGGCGGCGGCGCTGCTGGAGGTCGTGGGCCGTCTCGTGGAGCGCGCGCGGGCCGCGGGTGAGCTGCGGCCCGACGTGTCGGTGGCGGACGTGCTGCTCGTGATCGCCACGTCGGCGCCCTCGCTGCCCGACGCGGCACAGCAGGCGGCGGCCTCGGCCCGGCTGCTGGACATCCTGCTGGAGGGGCTGCGCTCGCGTCCCGCGTGACACCGGCCCCGGAGCAGAGCGCGTATTGATACCCCGAACGGTTGAACGTCAGTACCACTGCGGGGCAAGTACCCACGGACGGGTGACCGTCCGACCTGCCTCTCTCTGTCCGGATGCTCCTGTGGCACTCTGACCCGATGTTCGGATCTGGTCGGGCAGGGGGCGGGGGCTTTCCGCGATGAGCGTTGACGGGCGGGACGGCGCACGCGACGACGACGCCGTACCGGGTGCTCCGCCACCGGTTCCGGAGCAGGGGGGTCCCGCGCGCGTTCCGCGGGGCGGGGCCTTCCCCGACGGGGGCGTCCCGGCGCAGCGGGAGGTGCACGAGGACAGCGTGCTGCCGCCCCCGCGCGAGGTGCCCCCGCACGACGCGCCGCCGTCCGACGCCGAGCTGATCGGGCTGATGCGCTCGGGCGACGACACGGCCTACGAGGAGCTGTACCGGCGCCACGCGGACGCGGTGCGCCGGTACGCGCGCACCTGCTGCCGGGACGCGCACACCGCGGACGACCTCACCGCCGAGGTGTTCGCCCGCATGCTCCAGGCGGTGCGCGGCGGTTCCGGCCCCGAGCACGCCGTACGCGCCTACCTGCTGACCGCGGTCCGGCGGGTGGCCGCCGGCTGGACGCGGACGGCCGGGCGGGAGCACCTGGTCGAGGACTTCGCGGTGTTCGCCGCCCAGTCCGCGTACGCCGCCAAGGCCTCGGACGACGACACCCTGGAACTGGGCGCCGACGTCCGCGCCATGCGCGAGGCCGAGCAGTCCATGGCCATGCAGGCGTTCCGGTCGCTGCCCGAGCGGTGGCAGGCCGTGCTGTGGCACACCGAGGTCGAGGACGAGTCGCCGAGCGAGGTGGCCACTCTCTTCGGGCTGGACGCCAACGGCACGCGCGTGCTCGCCAGCCGGGCCCGCGAGGGCCTGAAGCAGGCCTATCTCCAGGCACACGTCAGCGAGGCCCTCGCCGCGGACGAGGAGTGCGCCCGCTACGCCGACCAGCTCGGCACCTACGCCCGCGGCAGGCTGCGCACCCGGGCCGAGCGCGGGCTGCGCAAACACCTGGAGGAGTGCGCCAGGTGCCGGCTGGCGGCCAGTCAGATCGAGGAGGTCGCGAGCGGCATCCCGGCCGTGGTCCCGGTCGCGGTCATCGGCTGGTTCGGTGTCGCGGGGTACGCCAAGGCCGCCGGGTTCGTCGCAGGCGGCGCGGGCGCGGGTGCGGCCGGTGCCGCGGGCGCCGCCGCCGCGGCGGGCGGCTCGTCGGGAGGGGCGGCCGGCGGTGCGGCGGCCTCCGAGGGGCTGGGCGCGCCGGTGAAGGCAGGCATCGCGGCCGGCGTGGTGGCGGTGGCCGCCGCGGCCGCGCTGGTCCTCGCGCTCACCGGCGGTGACGCCCCGCCCGGGCAGCCGCCCAGGGCGGCCCCTGCCGAATCGGCGCCCGCCGCCCAGCCGGCCCCGCCCACGCCCACTCCCCCGGCACAGCCGCCGCGCCCGCGTCCCCCGGTGGCCGCGCCCGAGCCGCCCCCGGAGCCGACGCCCACACCGACCCCGACTCCCACGCCTTCCCCGACGCCCACTCCCACGCCCTCACCGACCCCGGCCCCGACTCCGCCCCCGTCACCGAGCCCGACGCCCACCCCGGCCCCGACGCCTCCGCCCGCACCGGCCGTCTACCAGTGGAGCGAGCTGGCGTACGACCTCACCGGTGACGGCACCGGGCCCGAGATGCGGCTCGCCGGGAGCAGCTGGGTGTGGCAGCGCGACTCCCTGTCGATCGGCGACCGGCGGTACGCGCACGGCGTCACCGTGCACGGCCGCTCCTCCGTCACCGTCGACCTGAACCGCGCCTGCTCGGCCTACGACGCGCTGGTCGGCGTGGACGACCTGACGAGGGGACTGGGCAAGGTCCGCTTCGCGGTCGAGGCCGACGGCGTACGGCTGTGGAGCTCCGCGGTGCTGCGGGGCGGCGATCCGGCGGTGCCGGTCCACGTGGACGTCGCGGGCCGCAGGACGCTCCGCCTGGTGGTCGAGCCGCACGGTCCCGTCGACACCGTGGCGCTCGCGGACTGGGCGGAGTCGCGGTTCACCTGCGCGTAGGGCCTGCCGGTCGGATCATGCCGGCTCGCGGGGCGTCCGCTCACCCCCGCCGTGCCACGGTCCCCGCGCCGCCCAGCGCCCCCCGCTGCGGGGCGATCCCGGCGGGGACCGCGCGCCGGCGTGCCGGGGTACCGGTCCAGCAGGTGCCCCGGCGGGCGAGGAGACGGCGGAGCCAGAGCTCCAGGGAGACGAGGTCGGCCAGCCCGTCCAGCGGCAGCGGCTCGCCCGCGGCCGCCGCGCGCACCGCCTTGCGCACGACCCGGGCCTCGACCAGCCCCGCCTCCGCGAGCAGCGGCGTGTCGAAGAGGTCCAGCAGCGAGTCGGCGGCGACCCGCAGCCCGGCCCGCGCCGCGGAGGCCGCCACCGCCTGCGTCGGCGCTCCCCAGCCGCTCGGCAGGTCGCTCACGCCGGCGCCCTCCAGCACCGTGCGCAGGATCGCGGCCCGGGCGCCCGGCCGTACGCGCAGCGCCTCCGGCAGCGCACGGCAGGCGCGGACGACCTGGTTGTCGAGGAACGGCGCGTGCAGCCGCTGGAACCGGATCTCCGCCGCCTGCTCCAGCACCCGCAGATCGGCCGCCTGCCGGGCCAGTGCGGCACGCGCCCGGAAGTCGCCGGGCCGCTGTCCCGGACCGATCCCGGACCGCTGGACGGACGCCTGCAGGCGAACCGATACTTCAGCGAGCGCCTCCCCGGTCAGCCACCGCGCCGCCGGCCCGGGTCCGGCCCAGCTCAGCACGGCGAGCGACGCCTCCACGGCACCGCCGCCGCTGCCCGCGCCGCCCCCCGGTTCGTCGAAGCGCCGCCGCAGCAGCCGTTCGGCGAGTCCTTCGAGCCCCGCCCGGTAGGGGGTGCGCGACAGGCGCCGGGCCGCGGCGTACACGCGCGCGGGGACCAGCACCGAGCCGTCCGCCCTGGCGAGCGCGGCGACCGGACGTACGAGGTGGCGGCGTTTGCGGTCCATCAGCAGGTCGGCGAGCCGGGCCGGGTGGGCGTCCAGCACCTGCCGCGCCCCGTAGCCGGTGAAGTGGTCGGCGCTGCCGGCCGCCAGGCGCGCCCGGTGCCGTGCCGCCGACACCAGACAGGGGCCCGGTTCGTCGGTGAGGGGCCCGTCCAGCACGGTGTACGGCAGGACCTCCTCGCCGCCCGTGACCACCACGTGGTGCAGCCGCGGATCGGCGGCCAGCTCCCCCGCCCGTTCGAGTTCGGCCTCGCTGCCGCCGACCGCCAGGTCGTTGAAGGTGACGGCGAGCAGCCGCTCGCCCGCGCCCGTGCCGTGTCCGAGCAGGGTGCCCGGCATGCCCGGCAGCCCGGCGGCCAGCAGCGCCAGCGTCCCCGAGGCCGGTCCGCCGGACAGGTCGGCGCCGATCCCCGGCACCGGCATGCCGCGCGCGGCGCGCCGTTCGGCGGGTCCCATGCCCGGCACCGGTCCGGGGTCTATGCCGTCGCCGGGGACGTGCCGGGGCGCGGCGAGCCGGGTCCGCACGGCCTCCACCAGCGCGTCCCGCACCGCGTCCACGGCCCGGTCCGGGTCGGCGGCGGGCGCGGCCACCGCGAGCGAGGCGACCGGCTCGTACCCGGCGATCTCGCGCGCCCCCGCGCGCAGGATCAGCGCGTGCCCCGGCGGAACGCGCTTCACGCCGTCGTACGGGGTGGAGTCGTCCAACGCGGCCGGTACGTCGGGCGCGGCGAGCAGCGCGGCGAGGTGCCCGAAGTCGAGGTTGGCCTCGACGAGGTCGGCCAGGGGCAGCGCGGCGGTCGCGTACGCCGTGCCGCCCGCCCAGGGGGCGTGGAACACCGGGCGGGCGCCCGCGAGGTCGCCGCACACGGTGATCCGCCGGCCGACCTGGACGACGGCGGTGTAGCTTCCGGGCCAGGCGGTCAGATGGCGGAGGGCCCCGCCGCGGGCGGCGAACAGACCGACGCGCAGCTGCTCGTCGCTCGCGCCGCAGATGCCGAGGACGGCGATCCGGGTCCGGGGGTCGACCGTGACGACACGCACCTCGTCGGGACGCCAGTCGCCGACCGCCCACAGCGGGTCGGGGCCGCCCCACAGCGGCTGGGACCCCACGGGCTGCACCGTCCCACCGTCGTACCCGGTGGCACCGTCGTACCCGGTGGTCCCGTCGTACCCGGTGGTCTCGGCAAAGCCGCCGGTCACCGTGTTCCCCACGGGCCCCACGGCGGTGCTGCTCCACCCCACCAACCACCGCATCGACGCCTCCACAGGCTGGGGAACCAGTGCACCGTACGAACTGGTTCCCCATGCTGCCATGAAGGGCGCGCCACGGAGCGCCGGCGGTGCCGCATGTGCTCCCCCGAATGCGCCCCCGCGGATACCCGCGCGGGAGCGTCAACTCGCCGTCCCGGTAAGCGGTACAGGACGCGTGGTCCGCTCGGGGAGCGCACCGGCGACGTGAACGCGCCCCGTGGGCAAGCCCTTTGGCGCCCCCGCGCGCCCCCCGTTTCCCGTGGTGGGAGGGCCTGCGCGCGCGGACGGCAGGGGGTGCGTTCCGGCCAAATCCCCGCGTCACGGACGGTGTTGGGCACAGGCCGTACGGGCCCGGCGCACCGTACGGTGGCGTACGGTCCGGGAGGCGGGCCACGCCTCCCGGACCGGTCCGCCGCCCGCGGGGATGTAGGCGGCGGTCTCCCCCGGCCCACCGGATCCAGTACAGCGGGCCGACCCACGCACCGCCATGGAACCGGCCCGCCGATGGCCGGAGAAGAGCGCACGGGCGGGCGCACGGCCACACATCGGGAGCACGTGACGACGTTCCGTACAGGCGCCGCGCCCGCGTACGGGCCACAATCCCGCCATCCGGAACAATGCCTCTTAACGCATGGGATGCGGCGAACTACGCTGGGTTTACGAATGCCGCGCGGTTATGCCAGCACGGCAGCCGTCTGTGTCGAGGGGTGGCGCATGTCCAGGGAGCAACGCGGGCCGAACGAAAAGCTCGGCGCCGTTCTCGCCCTCGCGGGAATCAGCAACGCCGGCCTCGCCCGGCGCGTCAACGACCTCGGCGCCCAGCGCGGGCTGACGCTTCGCTACGACAAGACGTCGGTGGCGCGCTGGGTGTCGAAGGGCATGGTGCCGCAGGGCGCGGCGCCGCACCTGATCGCCGCCGCCATCGGCCAGAAGCTCGGCCGCCCGGTGCCGCTGCACGAGATCGGCCTGGCCGACGCGGATCCCGCGCCCGAGGTGGGTCTCGCCTTCCCGCGGGACGTCGGCCAGGCGGTCAGGTCCGCCACCGAGCTGTACCGTCTCGACCTCGCCGGCCGCCGGGCCGGCTCCGGCGGCATCTGGCAGTCGCTGGCCGGATCGTTCGCGGTGAGCGCGTACGCCACGCCCGCCTCACGGTGGCTGATAACCCCGGCCGACAGCTCGGTGGCGCGCGAGGCGAGCCCCGCGGAGGGGTCGGGCGCACCGGTCAAAGTCGGCCACAGCGATGTGCGGAAACTGCGCGAGGCCGCCGAGGACGCCCGCCGCTGGGACTCCAAGTACGGCGGCGGCGACTGGCGTTCGTCGATGGTCCCCGAGTGCTTACGCGTCGAGGCGGCACCGCTGCTCCTCGGCTCCTACTCCGACGAGGTCGGCCGCGCCCTGTTCGGCGCCTCGGCCGAACTGACCCGGCTGGCCGGCTGGATGGCCTTCGACACCGGCCAGCAGGAGGCGGCCCAGCGGTACTACATCCAGGCCCTGCGCCTGGCCCGCGCGGCGGCCGACGTCCCCCTCGGCGGCTACGTCCTCGCCTCCATGTCCCTGCAGGCGACCTACCGCGGCTTCGGCGACGAGGGCGTGGACCTCGCCCAGGCCGCCCTGGAGCGCAACCGCGGCCTGGCCACGGCCCGCACCATGAGCTTCTTCCGCCTGGTCGAGGCCCGCGCCCACGCGCGCGCGGGCGACGCGCCGGCGGCCGGCGCCGCCCTGAAGGCCGCCGAGAGCTGGCTGGAACGCGCCCGCCCGGGCGACAACGACCCGACCTGGCTCGGTTTCTACTCCTACGACCGCTTCGCCGCCGACGCGGCCGAGTGCTACCGCGACCTGAAGGCGCCGCGCCAGGTCCGCCGCTTCACCGAGCAGGCGCTGTCGCGGCCGACGGAGGAGTTCGTCCGCTCGCACGGCCTCAGGCTCGTCGTCTCGGCGGTGGCCGAGCTGGAGTCCGGCAACCTCGACGCGGCCTGCGAGCAGGGGGTGCGCGCGGTGGAGGTCGCCGGCCGCATCTCCTCGGCCCGCACCACCGAGTACGTCAAGGACCTCCTGCACCGCCTGGAGCCGTACGGCGACGAACCGCGGGTGGCCGAGCTGCGCGAGCGCGCCCGTCCGCTGCTGGTGACCCCGGCCTGAGCCGGCCGCGCCCGCCGGGTTCGAGGGCGTTGTCAGTGGCACAGTGCACTATCGGAGCCGGGAGGTGGGACGAGTGCGGACCGGAATCGCGCGCGGTGCCGCGTACGACTGCGACGTGCTGGTGGTAGGCGGCGGCATCGTCGGCCTGTCGACGGCGTACGCGATCACGCGCGCCGCGCCGGGCACGCGGGTGACGGTGCTGGAGAAGGAGCCGGGTCCGGCCCGGCACCAGACGGGCCGCAACAGCGGAGTGATCCACAGCGGCATCTACTACCGCCCGGGCTCGCTCAAGGCGCGCTACGCGGTGCGGGGCGCCGCCGAGATGGTCAAGTTCTGCGCCGAGTACGGCATCGAGCACACGGTCACCGGCAAGCTGATCGTCGCCACCGAGCGGGCCGAGCTGCCCCGGCTGCACGCGCTCGTGCAGCGCGGCCGGGAGAACGGCATCCCCGTGCGGGAACTGGGCCCGGCCCAGATCCGGGAGTACGAGCCGGAGGTCCGGGGCCTGGCTGCCATACACGTCGGGACGACCGGCGTCTGCGACTACACCGGAGTGGCCCGGCAGCTGGCCCGCGCCTCGGGGGCGGAGATCCGCTACGGGGCGGAGGTCCTGCGCATCGACCGGCGCCCGGGCCTCGGGGTCGCCGTCCGCATCCGCACCGGTGAGGTCGTCCGCGCCCGCGTCATGGTCAACTGCGCCGGTCTGCACTGCGACGAGATCGCGCGGCTGACCGGGGACGAGCCGGGGATGCGGATCATCCCGTTCCGCGGCGAGTACTACGAGCTGGCCCGGCCGGAGCTGGTGCGGGCGCTGGTGTATCCGGTGCCGGACCCGGCGTTCCCCTTCCTCGGCGTCCATCTGACCCGCGGCGTCGACGGCGGCGTCCACGTCGGCCCCAACGCGGTGCCGGCCCTGGCCCGCGAGGGGTACGGCTGGGGCGTCGTCCGGCCCCGCGAGCTGGGCGCGACGCTCGCCTGGCCGGGCGCGTGGCGGATCGCCCGGCGGCACTGGAGGTACGGCGCGGGGGAGCTGCGGCGGTCGCTGTCCAAGAGGGCGTTCACGACGGCGGTGCGCAGGCTGCTGCCCGCGGTGACGGAGGACGACCTGGTCGCGGCGCCGGCGGGGGTGCGGGCGCAGGCGGTGCTGGCGGACGGGACGCTGGTGGACGACTTCCTGATCCGGGAGGGGGCGTGTGCGGTGCACGTGCTGAACGCGCCCTCCCCGGCGGCGACGGCGGCGCTGCCGATCGGGCGGGAGGTGGGCCGCAGGGCGCTGGCCGCGCTGGGGGCGGGGTGAGGCGGTCCGGCACCGACGGGAGAAGGCGGCGGCGGGAGACAGCGGGCGGCAGCAGCGGCGGGCGGTGAAGACGGCGGGCAGTAAAATCGACTCACTGTGTCTGATTCCCGTCACTCCCCCGAGACCCCGCCGCAGGCGCTCGACGGCGCCCTGGACCGGCATGACCGTGCTGCGGGTGAGCCCCGGTTCCCCGACGGCCCGAAGGCCGATCCCGCCGGGTCGCACTTCGAGCGGCGGATCCGCAGCTTCCAGCCGCGCCGGAGCCGGGTGACCGCCGGGCAGGCGGACGCCCTGCGACGGCTGTGGCCGAAGTGGGGACTGGACATCGACGGACAGCGGGTCCTCGACCTCGCCGAGCTGTTCGGGAACACCGCCCCCGTCGTCCTGGAGATCGGCTTCGGCATGGGCGAGGCCACCGCCCGGATGGCCGCCGCCGACCCGGACACCAACATCCTCGCCGTGGACGTCCACACTCCCGGCCAGGGCAACCTGCTCGCCCTCGCCGACCGGCAGGGGCTCACCAACGTCCGGGTCGCCAACGGCGACGCGATCATCCTCCTGCGCGAAATGCTCGCCCCCGACTCCCTCGCCGGGCTGCGCGTCTACTTCCCCGACCCCTGGCCGAAGAAGCGGCACCACAAGCGCCGCCTGATCCAGCCGGAGTTCCTGACCCTGGCCGCCTCCCGCCTCGCGCCGGGCGCCGTCGTGCACTGCGCCACCGACTGGGAGCCGTACGCGGAGCAGATGCTCGAGGTCCTCACCGCGCACCCCGACTTCGAGAACACGGTGCCCGGCGGCGGTTTCGCGCCGCGTCCCGAGAACCGGCCGCTGACCCGTTTCGAGAGCCAGGGACTGGACAAGGGTCACGTGGTGAACGACTTGCTCTTCCGCCGCGTACCGCACCCCGTATCGCACAGTGGGCGGCGCGAGGAGCAGTAGCCTCCCACCGGTTAGGGTCCATGCCGTGGCCACCTGTCCCCCGTATCCGCCGCGTCCGCCCGTCCGTCCGCGTCCGCACTGGTGGCAGCGGGCCTGGGTGCGTCACGGGGCGCTGATCGCCCTGCTCGCGCTCTCCGGCCTGGTGATCCTGGCCCTGGTGCGCGAGCAGACCGGCACCGAGGGGTTCCTGGTGGGGCTGGGCCTGGCGGTGCTTCCCGTGCCGCTGCTGCTGGCGGCCTTCCGCTGGCTGGACCGGGTCGATCCCGGCCCCTGGCCGAACCTGCTGTTCTCCTTCGCCTGGGGCGCCTGCGCGGCGGCGCTGATAGCGATCATCGCGAACAGCTTCGCGACGCGGTGGATAGCGACGGCCACCGCCGATCCCGCCGGCGCGGACACCCTGGGCGCCACGGTGATAGCGCCCGTCGTCGAGGAGTCCGCCAAGGCGGCCGCGGTCCTCCTCGTCTTCCTCTTCCGCAGACGGCACTTCACCGGCGTCCTCGACGGCGTCGTCATCGCCGGTGTCACCGCCACCGGCTTCGCCTTCACCGAGAACATCCTCTACCTGGGCACCGCCTTCGGCACCGACCAGCTCACCGGCGGCCGGGGCGTCGCCTCCGTCACCGCGGCGACCTTCTTCGTCCGCGTCGTGATGTCGCCGTTCGCCCACCCGCTGTTCACCGTGCTCACCGGCGTCGGATTCGGCGTCGCCGCGCTCACCGCCGGCCGCCGCCGCCTCCTGCCGCGTGCCCTTCTCCCGCTGGGCGGACTGCTGCTGGCGATGGGCATGCACGCCCTGTGGAACGGCTCGGCCTCGCTCGGCGGGTACGGCTTCCTCGCCGTGTACGGGGCGTTCATGGTGCCCGCGTTCGGGCTGCTGACCTGGCTGGCGATCTGGACCCGGCAGCGTGAACTGGCCGCCGTCCGCGCCGAGCTGCCCGTCTACGTCCTGGCCGGCTGGCTGGGCCCGGCCGAGCCGTTCGCGCTCGGCTCGATGCGGGCGCGGCGCATCGCCCGGCGGTACGCGCGCAGGCACGGCGGGAAACCGGCGGCGCGTGCGGTGGCGCGGTACGAGGCGTACGCGACCTCGCTGGCGTTCCTGCGGCAGCGGGGCCGCCGGGGCAGGGCGGGCGCGGACTACACCGTACGGGAGCGGGAGTTGCTGGACGGGCTGTGGCACCGCCGGGAGGCGGCGCGCCCCGCGCTGGAGCACGCGGCCCGCGTCACGGCGCCGCCGGTGCGGATGCCCGTACCGCACCGGCCGCCGTACGGGTTCCACGGGGCGCCCGTGACGTACGGGCTTCACCCGCCGTACCCGGCGCCCGTCCCGCATCCCGCCGCCCCGTACGCCGGTGCCCGCCCCCTGTACGCCCCGCCCCACAACCCGTACCGGACGTGACGCGGGGCGACTTGGGCGGCGCGTGCGGCGCGGGTGTTCTCAGAGGCTGAGGCCCTTGTCCTGCAGCCAGGCCGCCGGGTCGACGCCGCCTCCGCCGCTGGTGTGGACCTCGAAGTGCAGGTGCGGCCCGGTGACGTTGCCGGTGGCGCCCACGCGGCCGATGACGTCCCCGGTGCTGACCTTCTGGCCGACGCTGACGTTCATCGACGCCTGGTGGCAGTACCAGAGTTCGGTGCCGTCCTCCAGGGTGAGGACCGTGCGGTAGCCGTAGGCGCCGGCCCAGCCCGCCTCGGTGATCGTGCCGGTGTGGACGGCCTTGAGGAGGGTACCCGTGGGCGCGGCGAAGTCGAGGCCGGTGTGCTGGCCGGAGGACCACATGGAGCCGGCCTGGCCGTAGGTGGAGGTGATCGTGTACGAGGAGGTCGGCAGCGTGTACTGCCTGGCCAGCTCGGCGAGCCGCTCGGCCTCGGCCTTCTTCCTGGCCTCTTCCTCCGCCTTCGCCTTGGCGGCGGCGGCCTTGGCCTCGGCCTCCTTCTCCGCCTTGGCGGCGGCTTCGGCGGCCGCCTTCTCGGCGGCGGCCGCGGCCTCTTCGGCGGCCTTGGTGTCGACCTGGATCTGCTGCTGCTCGGCCTGCTGCATGATGCGCGCCCGCAGGGCCTCGCCTGCGTCGGTGGCGCCTTCGCCGGTGTCCGCGGAGGCGGTGACGATGCTGCTGAGCGGGGCGGCGGAGCCCTCGGCCGCCGGCCCGTCACCGGAGTCGTCGGAGACGCCGGGGACCAGCGAGCCGACGTTCGGCAGATCGGGCATCGAGATCGGCACCGGTGCCTTGCCGGTCTGCGCGCTGGCCATGCCGCCCGCTCCGACGGCCGCTATGACACCGACGCCGAGGACGGTGGAGCTGCGGGCGAGCCCGCCGCGCTGCTTGGCGACGCGGTGCCGGCCGCGGACGGGACGGACGGACTCCGCGGTGGGGTTCCACTCCTCCCAGGGGCCCTCTCCGGCGCGGGGGACGTCGTGGCCGAAGATGTCGGTGTCGTGCGCGCTCGGCGCGAACGGGGCCTCGGGAGCAGGCCGGTTGGACGCCACGTGGGCGTACTCCTTTCCTTCCTTCCGCCTACCGGGTTAGCTGACGGGTTCGGAGCAGGAAGGTCTCCTACGCGCGTAAACCGGCCGTGTCTCCACGGCGGCATACGCCCGATTCACCCCAGAGTGGTGGTTCCCCGGTTCCCTCGCGGGATTCGGCGCGTGCGCACGGAGCCGCCTTCTGTGACGGCTGGGACGACCGCGCTGCGTTATCGAACGTTAATAGAAGCGAGGCGTCGATTCCAAGCCGTTCCGGGTGATCATTAAGGATTCCGGCCGGGACGTATGTCTCATGAAGTGCGAAAACGGGGCGAGTTGACCGCCTATCAGGCCACCGTCCCGCAACACACGTTTCTGACTGTGTGTCAGTTGTTATGCGCAGGGCGGTCGCTCGGTCACCCGCCGTGACTCCGGTCGGGGTGGTGCTCAGTGGCGGCGTACGGCGAGCAGAGCCATGTCGTCCGTCATGCCGCCCCCGGAGTGCCGGCGCACGTCGTCGGCGAGGGTGTCGAGCAGCTCGGCCGGGTGCCGGAAGACGCGTCCGGACAGGCGTGCCTGGGGGTCGTAGAACCTGCCGAGGGCGTCACGGGCCTCGGACAGCCCGTCGGTGTACAGCAGCAGGGTGGCTCCGCCGGGGAAGGGTGCCTGCTCGGCCCGGTCGGGCCACACCCCCAGCTCGCCCATCCCGAGCGGCAGCGCGTACTCCCTGACCTGCAACGGGTGCACGGTGCCGTCGGCGTGCAGCAGCAGGGGCGGCGGGTGGCCGCGGTTGACGATGCGGAGGACCCCCTCGCCGTGCGGGAGTTCGGCGAGGACGGCGGTGGTGAATCCCTCGAAGGCGTCCAGCCCCTCCCGCCGGGTGCCCTCGCGGGCCAGGGCCCGTTCCAGCCGCTGCGCCACCGCCTCCAGCGTCGCCTCCTGCTCGGCCGCCTCCCGGAACGCGCCGATCACCACGGCGACGGCGGCCACCGCGCCCATGCCCTTGCCGCGCACGTCGCCGACGATGAGCCGCACCCCGCGCGCGCTGTCCTGCACCGCGTACAGGTCGCCGCCGATGAAGGCGTCGGCCTGGGCGGCCTCGTAGCAGGCGGCGATCTCGAAGCCGCCGATCCGCTCGGCGGGCTGGGGCAGTACGGCGCGCTGGGCGGCCTCGGCGATCTCGCGGGCGGAGGCGAGCTGCTCGTCGGTGCGCCGGACGAAGGCGTTCACGAGGACGGCGAGACCGGCGACCGTGGCGATGGTGATCAGCTCGGTGAGCGAGTCCACGTAGTGGATGACGCCCTTGGTCGTCTGGAGGCAGAGGACGGTGACGACCACGGCGGCACCGGTGAGCGCGGTGCCGCGCCGCGAGTAGACCGGCGCCGCGACCAGGGGCGCGGCCGTGTAGAGGGGCGCGGCGGTGAAGTACCGGGGGGTGAGGACGTCGTACAGGATGGCGGCGACGATCAGCAGGACGGGGAGCGCGCGCACGAACCTGCGGCCGTACAGCGCCCGCCGCCGCGCCCCGTCGGGGGAGGACGGTACGGGCATCGGGGGGTCGCCGACGCCCGGGTCGGGCACGGGGCCGGGCACCGGGTCGCCGGGGAGCCGGCCGCCGGTCCGGCCGTCCGCGCCCCTGCCCTTCTCCTTGCCCTTCTCCCTGCTCTCCCCCTCGCCCTCCGCCTCGTCTGGCCGCACCACTCGTCTCCCGCCGCCCCGGTCGCCGTCCGTCCTCCAGATTTCCCGGGGCGGGGGTGGGGGGCGAGCCGTGAGGTCCGGCCGGGTGACGGCCACGCGGGCCGCCGGGCGCACAGGACGTCACGAGACGCCGTAGGACGCCAGGACGCACCGAAGGCCGGAACCCTTTCGGATTCCGGCCTTCGGTCTTCAGTAGCGGGGACAGGATTTGAACCTGCGACCTCTGGGTTATGAGCCCAGCGAGCTACCGAGCTGCTCCACCCCGCGTCGTTGTGTCTCCAGTGTACGTCATGTCGGGGGTGGAACGCACACGCGTATCTCAGGGGCCCTCGAGGTGACGGTTCGGCGCCTTCGCGCGCCCCTCGTACTCCGGCAGTACGACCACGGCGGCGCCGCCGGCGGCGAGCACCCCGCTGCCGTCGGCGCCCGGCACGAAGGTGTCCGGCTCGCGCCAGGCGGTGACCACCCGGCGCACCCCGGCGTCGAGGATCAGCCGGGCGCAGGGCGCGGGCCGGGAGGCGCGGCGGGCGCACGGCTCCAGGCTGGAGTACACCGTGGCCGTGGCGAGCCGCGGATCGGCGGGGTCGGTCTTGGCGAGCGCGGCCTCCTCGGCGTGCACGACCGGGTCGTCCCCTTCCCGCGAGTGCCCGCGCGCGAGTTCCGTCCCGTCGGCGGCGACGATCACCGCCCCCACGCTGAACGCCGTGCCGGAGGGCGGGCACAGCTCGGCCAGCTCGCAGGCGAGCGCCAGCCAGTGCCGGTCGGCGGCGGCCGGCTCGCTCCCGGTCCCCGGGGCGGTCGGCAGGTACCGCATGAACACGACGTCCTCGATCCGCCGCGTCTCCACCAGCCGGAGCCGCCCGCGCTGGTAGTCGCCGGGCCCGAACAGCCGGGGCGCGTCCGGGTCCCCGACGAGCAGCGGAGCGAGGACGAGCTGCAGCTCGTCGGCGAGTCCCTGCCGCAGCAGCTGGCTGTGGACGCTCCCCCCGCCCTCGACCATCAGCCTCCGCACACCCAGCCGGTCGTGCAGGTGCTCCAGCGCCGCCCGCCAGTCGAGCGCGCCGCCGAGCGGTACGACGGCGGCGGCGATGCCGAGCGCGTGGGCCCGCCGGGCGCCCTCGTCCGTGGTCAGCAGCACCTTCTCCCCGCCGGTGTGCCAGAAGGCCGCCGCCGGGTCCAGCTCGCCGGACCCGCTGACCGTGACCTTCAGCGGGTACTCCGGCTTCCCCGCGGCGACCCGGCCGGCCCGCCGCCGGTCCGAGTTCACCAGCAACCGCGGATTGTCGGCCCGGATCGTGCCGGCGCCCACCAGGATCGCGTCGACGGACGCCCGCACCTCGTCGACCCGGTCGAAGTCGGCGGGCGAGGACAGCATCAGCCGCCCGGCCCCGGCGTCGTCCAGGTACCCGTCGAGGGAGACGGCGGCGGAGAGCAGGACGTACGGGAGGGGCATGGGCGTACTCCGTGAGGGGTGCGGTCGGGCTCCGGGTGCTGTGGGGCAACCCTAGGCATCCGCGCCACCGCCGTCCTCGTCTTCGTCCTCGTCCCCGGCCGGGGCCAGGCGGCGGCCCCGGGACTCCGCGACCCGGAGGGCGTCCGCGAGGCACTCGGTCAGCCGGATCGCGGCGTAGCGGACCTCGACGTTCGGGGACAGCGGGTCGTCCAGCACCCGCCGTGAGTCGCGGAGCACGTCGAGGCCCTCGGTGAGCTGCCGGTCCTCCGTCTCGTCGGCGAGGCGGGACACGAAGCCGCCGCCGTCACCGGGGACGAGGAAGCAGGGCTTGCCCTCCGCCGACAGCCAGGGCAGCAGACGCGGCGAAGGGGACCCGCTCGTCACGCGGCCACCTCCCGGGCGCCGACGACGTGCTGATCGAGGTCGATGCCGAAGTCGGCGGCGAGGACGAGGGCGAGCCGGCGGTATCGCCGGCGGTCCTGTTCGAGGGCGGTGAGGTAGGGGCGGACGAGCCGGTTGTCGGCGCCGTCGAGAGGGAGGTGACGGCAGTGGGACGAGTGGTGCAGGGGGAGGCGCGCGGGGGCGTCCGGGAGCGGACGGTGGTGCGGGTGGTTGCGCGGGGCGCCCGCACGGTGCCTTCCGGTGCCGGGACCGAGGAGAAAGCCCAGCCACTGGGCGATGCGGTGGATAAGGTCGTACATGTCGACGCTCCTTGTGTAAGCGTTGGCCGCGCCCCGGGAGGTCTTGCCACCTCGCCGGGGTTTTACATGCCCGAAGGTAAGCCGGGAGCTAGCCCTCTACATACAAGTACAGAGGGATCCACTCGAACGTGTTCATCTCGGCCTGCATACGTTGGACGCGTGAGCGATACAGTCCCCCAGCCCCTGGACCCGATGAGCGCCAGGCCCCTCTACGTCCAGCTCGCCGACGTCATCACCAAGAAGATCGAGTCGGGAGAGCTGGCGCCGGACAGGCCCATCCCGTCGGAGAACCACCTCGCCGACGAGTACGGCGTGGCACGGCTCACCGCGCGCCGGGCCGCACAGGAACTCCGCGAACGAGGACTCATCGTGACCGTGCGCGGCAAGGGCTCCTTCGTCGTGGAGCGACCGCCGACCGGCTCCTCCCCTCAGGGCAAGGACGAACCCACCCCCTGACGCATCCGGCGAAACGGGTACCCCTCCCCGCATGAGCTCCGAACCCGCCCCGTTGCTCGCCCTGGACCTCACCGGCACGTTCGCGTTCGGGCTGAACGGGGCGCTGACCGCGGTGCGCGCCGCGCGGCTGGACGTGGTCGGCGTGGTCGTCCTCGGCATGATCACCGCGCTGGGCGGCGGCTTCGTCCGTGACGTCCTGATCGACTCCCTGCCCCCGGCCACCCTCCTGGACTGGCGTTACTACACGCTCGCCGCCGCCGGTGGCCTGATCGCCTTCGCGCTCAGCCGGCATCTGCGCCGGATCGGGACGGTGATCGCCGTGCTCGACGCGGTAGGCCTGAGCGTCTTCGCGGTGATCGGCGCGAGCAAGGCGCGGGAGGCCGGGCTGGGCGTCGCGCCCGCGATCCTGCTGGGGGTGATCACCGCGGTGGGCGGAGGGACGATCCGCGACACCCTCGTCCGCCGGGTCCCGTCGGTGCTGAGCAGCGGCCTGTACGCCATCCCCGCCCTGGTGGGCGCGGCGGTGACCGTCGCCACCGTCGAGGCGGGCCTCTACGGTCTCCCGGCGGCGCTGGGCGCGGCCACGGTCTGCTTCCTGATCCGCGTGCTCGGCCTCCGCTACCGCCTCGACGCCCCCGAACCCCCCGAGACCAGCGGCCGCGGCAGGCCCCGCCGGGCCGACACCCGGCGGTGACGCTCCGTGGCCGTCCGAGTGGCCGGACCCGGCGCCGTCGTCGAAGCTCGGTCCATGGAGCGAGACTCGACGACCGCAGCCGCCCGGACCGTACTGTCCGGCCTCGACGCCATCCGTTCCGACGTGGAGGACCTCTACCGGGACCTGCATCAGCACCCCGAGCTCGGCCTGCGCGAACACCGTACGGCGAAGAAGGCGGCGGACGCCCTGCGGGACTGCGGCTACGACGTCACCGAGGGCATAGGCGGCACGGGCGTCGTCGGGGTCCTGGCCAACGGGGACGGGCCGGTCGTCATGGTCCGCGCCGACATGGACGCCCTGCCGGTACGCGAACGCACCGGCCTCCCGTACGCCTCCACCGCCACGGTCCCCGGCGACGACGGCGGCGAACAGCCCGTCATGCACGCCTGCGGTCACGACGTGCACGTGTCCTGCCTGGTGGGCAGCGCCCGGCTGATGGCCCAGCACCGGGACGCCTGGCGGGGGACGTTCGTGGCGCTCTTCCAGCCGTCGGAGGAGAACGGCGACGGCGCCGACGCCATGGTGCAGGACGGTCTCACCTCGAAGGCACCCCGGCCGGACGTGGTGCTCGCCCAGCACGTCCTGCCCTACCCCGCCGGTTACGTCGGCACCCGGGCCGGTTCCTTCCTGGCCGCCGCGGACAGTCTGCGCGTCACCGTCCACGGGCGAGGGGGCCACGGCTCCATGCCCCAGGCCACCGTCGACCCCGTGGTGATCGCCGCCATGATCGTCGTACGCCTGCAGACCGTCGTCTCCCGGGAGCTGGGCGCCACCACGCCCGCCGTGGTGACGGTGGGCAGCATCCGGGCCGGCAGCAGCCCCAACGTCATCCCCGACCAGGCCGTCCTGCAGATCAACGTCCGCACCTACGACGACACCACGCGCAGCCAGGTCCTGGACGCGATCGAACGGATCGTCAGGGCCGAGTGCCAGGCGTCGAATTCCCCCCGGGAACCCGAGTTCGAGCGGATCACCTCCTTCCCGCCCACCGTCAACGACGAGGAGCCGACCCGGCGCGTCGCGGACGCGTTCGCCGCGTACTTCGGCGACGACGCCCACACCATCGGGCTGCAGACCGCCAGCGAGGACATGAGCGAGATCCCCCAGGCGTTCGGGGTGCCGTTCACCTACTGGGGGCTCGGCGGCACCGACCCGAAGCGCTACGCCGAGGCCGAGAAGAAGGGGACCGTCGCCCAGGACGTCCCGGTCAACCACAGCGCCCTGTTCGCCCCCGTCATCCAGCCCACCCTGGACACCGGCATCAGCGCGGTGACGGTCGCCGCCCTCGCCTGGCTCGGCGACGCCTGAGCCGGGCGGGGCGTCCGCCGGGGGACGGGTCTCAGCCGTACGCCCGCGCCGTCAGGTAGGGGTCCCGGCGCAGGGCCTCGCGGGTGCCGAAGAAGGTGCCGACGGCCAGGCCGGTGGCGGGGAGCAGGAGCGCGGCGGTGGTCCAGAGCGGGCCCGGCAGGGCGTCGGTGAGTCCGATCGGAAGTCCGAGCACGTCGCTGAGCGGGCCGGTCAGGGCCAAGGACAGCCCGGTGCCGACGGCCACGCCGAGTACTCCCGCCACACCTCCGGAGAGCACCGCCTCGCCCAGCAGGATGCGGCGCAGTTCGGGCCGCCCGGTGCCGAGGATGCGCAGGACGGCGAACTGGCCGAGGCGGGCCCGCGTACTGTCCGCGGCCCGGACGGCGCCGAGCCCGACCGCCGCCAGGGCCAGGACCAGCACCCCGGCCCGCATGGCGAGGTCCGCCGCGCCGAACAGTCCGGGCAGGTTGCGGACCCGGTCGGAGACCGGGGACGCCGCGAAACCGTCGGCCTGCAGCGCCCTGGTGACGGCGTCCACCTGCTTCTGGTGCTCGACCACGACGACGGCGGACTGTGCGCCCTCCTTGTCCCGGTAGGCGTCCGGCTCCAGGCCGGCCCGCGCCGCGGCCAGCAGGGCGGCGGTGTCCTCGGCGAGGTAGGCGGCGCCCGGGCCGTCGGCCTGCCAGCCGGGGTCGTACAGGGCGACGGCCTTCAGCCGGACGACGTCGGTGGTGCCGGACGCGGCACCGGTCGCCCTGGTGAAGCCGAAGGCGACGGTCCGGCCGAGGAGCGGGGTGAGGTCGGTCCCCTGCACGGCGGCGGGGAGCACGATCTCGTCCGGGCCCAGCTCCGCGGGGATCTCGCCGCGGGTGACGGGCAGGGCGTCGCCCGGGGTGAGGGTGTGACCGGTCAGGTCGTACGTCCCCTCCTCCTCGGCGTAGAGCGTGGCGGAGTGGTCGGCGACCACCTGCCGGACGCCCGGCACCTCCCCGGCGTCGCGCAGCGCCGAGGTGGTGAGCGGGCGGACCGAGGCGTCGCCCTCGAACGAGGAGAGTTCGATCTGGGTGAGCCCGCCCGCCTTCAGGACGTCCCTCTCGAGGGCCCCGGCGGCGCCCGCGGCCACTCCGGCGGACGTGGTCAGCAGCGCGGCCAGGACGGTGAGGGCGGGCAGCGCCCGGCGCAGGGAACGCCCGTCGCGCTTCCAGGTGTGAAGGCTCCAGCGGCTCATCCCAGGCTCTCCTCGGGGGCGTTCTCCTTGCGGGCGTTCTCCCGGGAGGCCGCCGGCAGCACGCCCCCGTCGAGCACGTGGCGCCGGTCGCAGCGCCCGGTGACCGCCGGGTCGTGGGTGACGAGCAGTACGGCCGCGCCCCGCTCGGCACAGGAACGCAGGGAGGCCATCACCGAGTCGGCGGTGGCCGGGTCGAGGCCGGAGGTCGGCTCGTCGGCCAGGACGAGCACCGGCTGTTTCACGGCCGCCCTCGCCACGGCGATCCGCTGCCGCTGGCCGCCGGAGAGCTCGGTGACCGGGGAGTCGGTGAGGTTGCCCAGGCCGAGGTCGCCGAGCAGGTCGCGGGCGGCGGTGCGGTGCCGGGCGAGGCGGGGACCGAAGGCGGCGGCGACGTTCTCCCAGGCGTTGAGGAACGGCAGCAGTCCCAGGTCCTGCAGGACGATGCCGATCGAACGCCGGCGCAGGAGGTCCCGTTCCGCCGGGGACAGGGACCGGGTGTCGCTGCCCGCGATGCGCAGGGTTCCCGAGTCCGGCGAGAGGATCAGCCCGAGCAGCGCCAGCAACGTGCTCTTGCCGGAGCCCGAGGGCCCCTCGACGGCGACCGTGGCCCCCGCCTCCAGCGTGAGGTCCGCCCGGACCAGCCCGCCCCCGGACGCGTAACGGAAGGCCAGCCCCTCGGCGAGGACGGCGGGAGGAGAAGCGGTGCTCATACGTCGGGTGTCCTTCTCGGTGGGGGACGGGTCGGTTCCGGAGGGAGTGGTTCAGGCGAGGAGGTAGTAGGCGGCCCTGGTGGCGTCCGCGGAGGCGGGGCCACCCGGTGAGGCGGCGTACAGGTCGGGATGCGCGGCATCGCGGTACTTCTCCAGCAGGCCGGGAAGGTCGTCCCACAGCGACTGCGGGATGTCCTGGCCGGCGGCGAGGGCGGCCTGGACCGCGTCGGAGGCGGCCGGCAGATCCCCTTTCCGCAGTGCCTCGCGGGCCTGCGTCACGAGATCGATCCCCTGGGTGAGCCGCTCCGTCTGCGCCGTGCACCCCGCGTCGCCGAGTACGGCCACGATGCGCAGCGCGCTCGGAGAGAGGGTGCCGTCCTTCTCCGCGGGCAGTTCCACGGAACTGTGCCGGCAGCGCAGCCCGAATTCGGCACGTGCCGCCATCGCGCCGTACCAGCCACGCCGGTTCTCCGCCGTGAGACGCGTCGGCACCTCCAACTCGGCAGCCTCTTCAGCCCCTTTGTCGGCCTGCGGGCCGCAGCGCAGGGACAGCCGGTGGCACGTCATGGCGAGCAGCAGCCGGTCGGACGGGTCGAGACCGGCGTCCGAACCCATCTGCTTCAGGCGTTTTCTCAGCCAGTCCGGTGCGTGCTTCTGCTGTCCGGCGGCGGTGAGGGCCCGTGCGGTGTTGTAGGTGGCGGTGAGCGTGCCCAGTTGGGCGGGTGCCTTGGTGACGAGGCCGTCGTGCCGGATGCCTCCCACCGGGGGCGGCAGCGCCTCCGGAGACCTGGCGGCGTCCATGGTCAGCGCACGCCGGACCACCCAGCGCGTCTGGGTGTCGGAGTCGTGCAGCGCGGGCAGCAGGCAGGTCCGCGCCTGCTTCGGCAGATGCCCGCGGAGCAGGGCCGTCGCGGCACGCCGCATGGGGTCGAGCCGCCCGCAGCCGGTCTTCAGGAGTACGTCGGCACCGCGCAGGGACCGTGCGGCACGGCCGCGTACGCCGACCGCCCGCAGGGCGTCGGTGGCGTACAGCGCCGGCACGGGTTCGGTGGTGCGCGCCGTGTCCGCGGCGAGACGGTCCAGCACCGGACGGGGCACCTGGTCATCGCGGTCCAGGCAGGTCAGGGTCTGCAGGAAAGCCGCCCGCGTGGTGAGCGAGGTCGGCGCGTCGTCCTCTTCGTCCGGTGCGCGCAGATAGGCGAGGGCCTCGGCCTCCGCCTCCTCCCGGACACCGGCCCGTTCCAGCACCGCGGCCGCGGCGGCCGTATCGGGGCCCGTGGGCCCTGTCAGTGCCAGGCACACGTAATGCGCCCGCCACGCGGGGGTGTCCAGGGCATCGGCACGGGCCAGGTCCGCCAGGGCGTCCGGACGGACCTCCGGCACCGGCTCACCGGCCTGGCGACCGGTGGCGAGCGCGGCTTCCAGACGCCCGTACGCGGTCGGGTACAGCGCGGGGTCCTTCCCGACGTCCGCACGGGTGGCACGTACCAGGTCGTTCGCCCCGCGCAGGGTGTCGAGCTGCTCCGCCAGCCCGCCGCCGGGCGGGCGGAGCCGGTCCACCGTCCCGCCACCGATCCACGACACGCTCACGGCCGTGGCCGCGACCGTCACCACCACGGCCGCGAGCACACGACCGCGCAGCCCTGCCCGCTCCTGGAGTGAACTGTTCTTCACGTGGCCCCTCACACGCTGTGCGGGGCCGTACGCAGGTACGGCCCCGCAGCACGGCGGATCGTCGGTCAGTCGTTGGCGCAGGCAGAAGCGAACGCCTTGACGCCGGACTTGAAGGCGCCGCCGTCGGAACAGGTGGTGATGCTCGTGTTGAGCGAGCCGCCCGGGTCGGCGATACCGCTGATGTCGGCGATCCACGTGTTCGTGTTGGTCCAGCGGACCCGGCGGGTGTTCTCACTCACCTGCGTACCGCTCGGGCTCAAGGAGAGAGTCGCCTGCCAGCCGTTGGCCTTCACGGTCGCCGTGTTGGTGATCTTGCTGACCTTGTACCTCTTGCCGGCCTTCAGGACCTTGGTGGACGTCCTGAAGGAGCACTTGTCGGCGTAGACATTGCAGTGCCACGCGTTGACCTGGACCTTCGCTCCCGTGCCGGGCAGGGAAGTCGTTCCGGTGTCGGACACGGCCACGCCGGGCACGGCCGTCCCCACGATCAGCATCCCGACGAGACCGGTGGCCGCCAGGATCTTTTTCATTTATGAATCCCCGTGTTCACGGCGTGCCTCCACAGCCCGCCCGTGAGATGACACGGTGTCAGGTGCCGTAGTCCCTGGCGATCTCGCCGCGTGGCCGAAAAATGACCCTCCGGCGCAGGGGCAGCGAGTCCCGAGGAAGGGCGTTCAGGCGTGCGGCCTTGCTGGGCACAGGATGTCCGCATACAGCCATAGGCTTCTTTCAGCCACCGAAAACGCCACCCGGTTCACACCTGAGCGGGACACTCACGCTCTCCGGTGACCGCACCGGCGTGAGCTTCCCTGCCGTGCGGGGTGGGCGGCGGAGTCGGCTGCGGTCGCCGCGGGCCAGCCGGCCGCCTCGGTGTCCTCACGTCCGGCCACAGCAGCGAGCCCCGGCCAGAATGACTGACCGGGGCGTGAAATGCCTGGTCGGAGTCCTGTGCGAGGAACCGACCCGGTAGGCCCTGTGGGACTCGAACCCACAACCAATGGATTAAAAGTCCACTGCTCTGCCAATTGAGCTAAGGGCCCGGGGCGTGTTGCGTGATGTTGCCACACCGAGCATAGCCCGACGCGGCCGGGGCGCCGATCGGGTATCGGGGACTCGGCCGTGTCGGGCGGCGGGAGGGACGGCGAGGGCGGGGGGAGGGACGGCGAGGGCGTGGGGAGGGGGCGCGGTTACGGGTCCACCGGCTCGGGGGCGGTCGCGTGGGCCGCCGCTCGGGCGCGGGTCCGTGCGTGGGCCGGGTCGAGGAACCAGTGGCGGGCCGAGACCAGCCACCATGTCGCGGCGAAGCCGAGGACGGCCAGGACGGCGACCGGCGCGTAGTTGAAGGTCTCCCAGGTGACCGGGGAGACCTGGGGCAGCATGAACAGGACCGTGATGACGCAGACCCACGTCACCGCGACCACGCCCACCGCCTGCGACCAGCGGCCCAGGTGCCACGGCCCCCGCTCGAAGGCGGCGCCCTTGCGGACCCGCAGCAGGGTGGGGATGACGTAGGCGATGTAGAGGCCGATGACGGCGATCGACGTCACCGCCGCGTACGCCGTGACGTTGATCAGGTACGGCAGGCCGAGGGCCAGGGCACCGAGGGCGGCCAGCCAGACGGCGGCGACCGGGGTGCGGGTGCGCGGGTTCACGGTGTGCCAGACGTGCGAGAAGGGCAGCGCGCCGTCGCGGGAGAAGGCGTAGATCATGCGGCTGTTGGCCGTCACCGACGCCATGCCGCAGAACAGCTGCGCCCCGATGACGACGAGGAGGAGCAGCTTGCCGGCGGTGGCGCCGAGCGCGTCGAGCAGGATCTGGGCGGGCGGCGCGCCGGTCGGGGACGTGAGGGCGCCCTCGTAGGACTGGATGGCGAAGGTGAAGCCGAGGAGGAGGACGAAGCCGGCGATCCAGGACGTCCAGATGGAGCGGACGATGCCCTTCGGGCCGGCCGTGGACGCGTCCCGGGTCTCCTCGGTCATGTGGGCGGAGGCGTCGTAGCCGGTGAAGGTGTACTGCGCCATCAGCAGACCGAGCAGGACGACGTAGACGCCGC
Organism: Streptomyces sp. NPDC006384; assembly: GCF_042870695.1. Classification (NCBI taxonomy): domain Bacteria; kingdom Bacillati; phylum Actinomycetota; class Actinomycetes; order Kitasatosporales; family Streptomycetaceae; genus Streptomyces; species Streptomyces sp. NPDC006384. The sequence continues at coordinate 72,125 of NZ_JBIAHR010000029.1, read as the reverse complement.
TGCCCCAGCCGGTGTTGTTGACGAACTCACCGAAGACGAAGGACGCCGACCGGTGGTCGTCCGGCACGAAGGTCAGCGCGCCGACGATCACCGCGACGCCGACGACGTGCCACCAGACGCTGATGCTGTTGAGGAGGCCGACGATGCGGACGCCGAAGGTGTTCAGCAGGCCGTGCAGGACCAGGATGGCGGCGAAGAGGAGGATCGTGCGGCCCGGCGTGACCTCGAAGCCGAACTGCAGGTTCAGGTAGGCGCCGAGGAAGGACGCGGCGCCGAAGTCGATGCCGGCGGTCACCGCGACCTGGCCGAGCACGTTGAACCAGCCCGTGAACCAGGCCCAGGCCGCCGCCGTGCGGGGCGGCGCGAGGCGGTGCGCCCAGAAGTACAGGCCCGCCGAGGTCGGGTACGCCGAGCAGATCTCGGCCATCGCCAGGCCGACGAAGAGGGTCATCAGGCCGACGGCGACCCAGCCCCACGTGATGACGGCGGGGCCGCCGGTGTTCATGCCGAACAGGTAGAGGGTCAGGCAGCCGGAGAGGACGGAGATGATGGTGAAGGAGACCGCGTAGTTGGAGAACGCCGACATGCGGCGGGCCAGGACCTGGGTGTAGCCGAGCTGGGCCAGCCGTTCCTCGTCCGACGGCCCGCTCGCCTTGTCGTCATCTGTCATGCCCCCAGCGATTCCCTTCCTGAGAGCGTGACATGCGTCACTCCGCGGCCGGAAACGTGCTGCCCCGGGTCATGGGAAAGGCCGTGGCCCCTGCCCGGTCGGTCGGGCAGGGGCCACGGCCCTCTGTGCTGTCGGCGGCTGGTGTCAGCCGTTGCGCTTCCAGCGCGGCTTGTCGTCACGACGGCCGAAGGACGAACCACGGTCGTCACGGCGGCCGAAGGGGCGCTCGTGACCGCCGGCGCGGAAGCCGGGGCGGTCGTCACGACGGTCGCGGTTGAACGGGCGGTCGCTGCCGGGGCGGTCGCCCTGGCGGTCACGGTTGAACGGGCGGTCGCTGCCGCGGTGGCCGGGGCGGTCACCGCGGTCGTCACGGCGCTCGAAGGGACGCCCGCCGCGGTCGTCGCGGCGCTCGAAGGAACGTCCGCCACGGTCGTCACGACGGTCGTCACGGCGGAACCCGCCACGGTCGCCGCGGTCGTCACGACGTTCGAACGAACGCCCACCACGGTCGTCACGGCGGTCGTCGCGACGCTCGAAGGGACGCCCGCCGCGGTCGTCACGACGGAAGCCGCCGCGGTCGTCACGACGCTCGAAGGAACGGCCGCCACGGTCGTCACGACGGTCGTCGCGACGGAAACCGCCACGGTCGCCGCGGTCGTCACGACGCTCGAACGAACGCCCACCACGGTCGTCACGGCGCTCGAAGGAACGCCCGCCGCGGTCGTCACGACGGTCGTCGCGACGGAACCCGCCACGGTCACCACGGTCGTCACGACGCTCGAAGCGCTCGCCCCGCTCGGTCTGCTCCACCTCGCGCGGGCCCGACTGCGCCGGCACCGAGACCTCGGCCTCGACGGCGGCGGCCGCGGACACCTCGGCCAGCGCCGTCTCCGGGTCCTCGCCCCGCTCCCGCGCGGCCCGCGCGACCAGACGGTCCGCCTCCTCGCGCAGCTCGGCCGCACGACGCTGGGCCCGCTCCAGCTCCTTGGTGAGCTGCGCGACCTCACGCTCGGCCTGCTGGGCGGCGTTGCCCGCGGACTCGGCCTGGACCTCGGTCATCGACCGGGCACCGGTGATCTCGGCGACCTCCGGGTCGAAGGCGCCGGCACCCTGGATGATGTGGCGCGTGGCGTCGACGCCCGCGTCCTCCATCAGCCGGAAGATCTGACGGCGCTGGTGCGGCAGGGACAGGGAGACGACGGTGCCGGTGCGGCCGGCGCGTGCCGTACGGCCGGCACGGTGCAGGTAGTCCTTGTGGTCACCGGCCGGGTCCACGTTCAGGACCAGGTCGATGCCGTCGACGTGGATGCCGCGCGCGGCGACGTCGGTGGCGACGAGGGCGTTGACGTAGCCCTTCTTGAAGTCCTCCAGCACCCGGGTGCGCGCGCCCTGGGTCATGCCGCCGTGCAGCGCGTCGGCCTTCACACCGGCGTCGCAGAGCTGCTCGGCGATACGGTCGGCGCCGAGCTGGGTGCGGACGAAGATGATCGTGCGGCCCTTGCGCGCGGCGATCGCGGCGGTGACCGGCGCCTTGTCCTTGGGCTTCACGACGAGGATGTGGTGCGACATGGTCGTCACGTTGCCCTGGGCGCTGTCGACCTCGTGCGTGACCGGGTCGGTCAGGTAGCGCTTGACCAGCGTGGAGATCTCGTTCTCCATCGTGGCCGAGAAGAGCATGCGCTGGCCGCCCGCGGGGACCTGGTCGAGCAGCTCGGTGACCTCGGGCAGGAAGCCCAGGTCCGACATCTGGTCGGCCTCGTCGAGAACGGCGATCTGCACGTTCTCCAGGGAGCAGGCGCCGCGGTTGATGATGTCGCGCAGCCGGCCCGGGGTGGCGACGAGAACGTCGACGCCGCGCTCCAGGGCGTAGATCTGGTTACCCATGGACGTACCGCCGCAGACGACCTTCATCTTCAGGCCGAGGACGTCGCCGTAGGGCTGGAGGGCGTCGGCGACCTGCATGGCCAGCTCGCGGGTCGGCGTCAGGATGACGGCGCGGGGCTTGTGCTTCTCGGTGCGGCCGCCGGCCAGCGTGGCCAGGGTCGGCAGACCGAAGGAGAGGGTCTTGCCGGAGCCGGTGCGGCCGCGGCCGAGGATGTCCTTGCCCTCCAGCGCGTCCGGGATGGTCGCGGCCTGGATCGGGAAGGGGGAGGTCACGCCGTTCTGCGCGAGCTTGCGCACGATGCCCTCGGGCAGACCGAGGTCGGCGAAGGTGATCTCGGGGGTGCCGGACGCCTCGGGGGTGCCGACGTCCTCGGAGGCCTCGACGGTCTCGGAGGCCTCGACGACCTCGGGGGCCTCCAGGCCCTCGGAGGCCTCGGCGACGCCCTCGGCGTTCTCGGGCACGACGGCGTGATCAGTACTGATGATGGACATGCGAATGCGAAACCTTCCGGAGTCTCTCGTCGGCACGCGCCCGTCAACTCCGTGAATCGCGATTCGCAATACGACCGCCTCGATGCGGTCCATCACGGCAAGGGAGAGAGTACGCGCCACACGGCGCGCTCTGCAGTGGCGCCGGGCAAATGGGATCAAACGATCTACCACCATACGCACCCACCACCCCTGATGGCAAACCGACTAGCACATGCCCAGGTCAGCCGGTCCCCCGCCCCGCTCGGGCCGGCGCTACACCGGCACCCCGGCCTCCGGCGCCGGCTCCCGCTGCACCAGCTGCGGCTGCGGGGGCTCATGCGCGGACGAGGACGGTTCCGGCGTGGGCTCCGGGGTCGGGGAAGCGGGCGGCTCCGGGGTGGGCGTCGGCTCCGGGTCCACCGTCCGCGGCGGCTCCGGGTCCGCCGTGCGCGGCGGCTCCGGCGGGTCGGGGTCCCCCTTCGCCGGGGCGGAACGGGACGCGTGCGCGGAAGGCGTCCCCGAAGGGTCCGTGTCCTCGTCCTCGCCGCCCCTGCCGCGGCCCTCGTGCCCGCGGTCCGCGTCCTTCCCCTTCTCGCCGTGCCGGCGTTTCTCGCCCGCGGCCGACGGTCCGTACCCGGCCACGCCGCCCGACACCGTCTCTCCCCCGCCGGGCGCCTCGTCGCCCCGCTCACCGGCCGACCAGGAGGGCCTGGCGTCGCCGCCGGACTCGTCACCGACGCTCATGCAGCCGGTCGCGGCGGCGACGGCCACGACCGCGGCGGCCAGACGGGCGGGTACGTACAAGGGGCGCACGGGCGGCCACCTCCGGGGGTCAGGGAGTCGATGTGCCCAACTCCCTTCACCCGCAAGAGGACACGCGCCCCGCCCCGAAGACCGTCACCCGTACCCGAGGGCGTGCAGCCGCGCGTCGTCGATCCCGAAGTGGTGCGCGATCTCGTGCACCACCGTCACCTCGGTCTCCGCGACGACGTCCTCGCGGGTGTCGCAGAACCTCAGCGTCGGCCCCCGGTAGATGGTGATCCGGTCCGGCAGCACACCGGCGTACCACTCCCCGCGCTCGGTCAGCGGCGTCCCCTCGTACAGCCCGAGCAGCTCCGGGTCGTCCGCCGGCGGCTCGTCCTCGACGAACACCGCGACGTTGTCCATCAGCCGCGTCAGCTCCGGCGGAATCCGGTCCAGCGCCTCGGCGACCAGTTCCTCGAACTCCTCGCGCGTCATCTCCAGCACACGCCCATTGTCGGGTACGACACATCGGGTACGACACCACCGCCCACCGGCCGCCGCCCCGCATACCCGCCCCGCGGCTTGGGCATACGGGACCAATGGCCCGCGTCCCCGCCGCAGTCCTGCACACCCCGACCGAGGCGATGAACCGCATCCGCAGCGCCGCACGTGCCCTCCCCCGCCGCCACCGCTCCCGTACGGCGGCCACGACACCGGAGCTCGCCCTCCGGCCCCGTCCCTGGACCCGCGCCCTCGGCCTCGTCGCCGTCGTACTGCTCGGCGCCTGGCTGGGCCTGCTGGTCGTCGGCGACGTGCGCGTCCCGGTCGGCCCCATGAACACGACGATGACCCTGCGCCCCTCCCTGACCGGCGGCACGAAGATCAACGTCTCGCCGCTGGGCGCCCTGCAGCTCGACAGCCACGTCGCCCCCGTCCGCCTCGACGTCAATGTCGACCAGCTCGACCCGGACCGCGCCCAGGCGCTCGTCGACCGCCCCGAACGCCTCTCGGGCCTCCAGGACGAGGTCGCCCAGGACGTCGGACACGGCACCCTCGACCTGGCCGTCCGCTCCTGCGTCGCCGTCGTCACCGGCGCCACCGCCCTCGGCCTCGTCGTCTACCGCCGCCCCCGCCGCGCCCTGACCGCGGGCGGACTCGCCCTCACCCTCCTGGTCGCCTCCGGCGGCACCGCGTACGCGACCTGGAACCCCGACTCGGTCCTGGAGCCGCGCTTCTCCGGCCTGCTCTCCTCCGCGCCCTCCCTGGTCGGCAACGCGCGCAGCATCGTCACCGAGTTCGACGTCTACCAGAAGGAGCTGGCCCGCCTGGTGACGAACGTGACCAAGCTCTACGACGTCACGTCCACGCTCCCCGCCTACCAGCCCGACCCCACCACGATCCGCGTCCTGCACGTGTCGGACATCCACCTCAACCCGGCGAGCTGGAAGATCATCGCCTCGCTGGTGAAGCAGTACGAGGTCAACGTGATCGTCGACTCCGGCGACACCATGGACCACGGCTCGGCCGCGGAGAACGGCTTCCTCGACCCCGTCGAGGACCTCGGCGCCCCCTATGTGTGGGTCCGCGGCAACCACGACTCCCGCACCACCCAGAAGTACCTGGAGGGCCTGAAGAACGTGCACGTCCTGGACGACGGCCGGGCCCGCACGGTCGCCGGACTGCGCTTCGCCGGCATCGGCGACCCGCAGTTCACCCCGGACCGCACCACGAAACCCGGCGCGGAGGCCTCCCAGGAACTGGCCGGCGCCCGCCTCGCCTCCGCCCTGCGCGACCAGACCAGGGCCGGCAGCCCCGTCGACGTCGCCGTCGTCCACGAACCGTCGGCCGCCCGCGAGGTCGACGGCACCGTGCCGCTGGTGCTGGCCGGCCACGTCCACCACGAGGACATGAAGGTCATGAAGTACGGCACCCGGCTGCGCATCGAGGGCTCCACCGGAGGCAGCGGCCTGCGCGCGGTCGAGGGAAAGCATCCCGACCCGATCCAGGCCTCGATCCTCTACTTCGACCGGGACAGCCGGCGCCTCCAGGCCTGGGACGAGATCAAGCTCGGCGGCCTCGGCCTGACCACGGCGGAGGTCAGCCGCCACCTGCCGAAGGAGAACCAGCCGGGCGCGACCCCGTCCCCCTCCGGCGGCACCCCCTCCCCCACCGGGACCGCCCCGTCCCCCTCCGGCGGCACCCCGTCTCCCTCCGGTCCGGCACCCTCCCCGTCGGGCGCGACTCCCGGCCCTCCGTAAAGCGTTTTGGCGATACCTCTCGCCATCGCCTATGCTTCTCACGTCCCCGACGCGCTGAGAAGCGCCCAGGCGGGCCGATAGCCCTCATCGTCTAGCGGCCTAGGACGCCGCCCTTTCAAGGCGGTAGCACGGGTTCGAATCCCGTTGGGGGCACGCAGTACGGTGTGCGACACTTGCTTCGTTGGTTCGCACACACCCACTTGGTCCTGTGGAGCAGTTTGGAGTGCTCGCCACCCTGTCAAGGTGGAGGCCGCGGGTTCAAATCCCGTCAGGACCGCTGAGGTTTCACGTGAAACCTCGCGGCTGGGTAGCTCAGTTGGTACGAGCGATCGCCTGAAAAGCGATAGGTCGCCGGTTCGACCCCGGCCCCAGCCACAGCAAAGGCCCCGATCTCCGGATCGGGGCCTTGTTGTTTCTCTTCCCTCAGGCTCCCTTCCGGACCGGCCCCGCCAAAAGCGTTCGCCAGGTTTTTCCGGATGATGAGATCCTGGAACCCGTATGTCTACGCACCCTGCCCCCGCCCTCGGCACCCTCGCCTCCCGGCTGACCGAGCTGTCCCTGCGTGACGCGCACCGGCTCGGCCGAAGGCTCGAGGGTGCGCGGAAGATCCGTAAGCCGGAGGCCCGCGCCGCCGTCCTCGCCGAGATCGAGGCGGAGGCGGACAAGGCCGAGCAGCGCATCGCCGAACGCCGGGCCCGTGTGCCCGCCGTCAGCTACCCCGAGCAGCTCCCGGTCAGCCAGAAGAAGGACGAGATCGCGGCGGCCATCCGCGATCACCAGGTCGTCATCGTCGCCGGTGAGACCGGTTCCGGGAAGACCACGCAGATCCCGAAGATCTGTGTGGAGCTCGGCCGTGGCGTGCGCGGCATGATCGGGCACACCCAGCCCCGCCGGATCGCCGCCCGTACCGTCGCCGAACGGGTCGCGGACGAGCTGGACACGCCGCTCGGCGAGGCCGTCGGCTGGAAGGTGCGGTTCACCGACCAGGTGAACCCGGACGCCACCTTCATCAAGCTGATGACGGACGGCATCCTGCTCGCCGAGATCCAGACCGACCGCGACCTGCGCGCCTACGACACGATCATCATCGACGAGGCCCACGAGCGGTCCCTCAACATCGACTTCCTGCTCGGCTACCTCGCCCAGCTGCTGCCCAGGCGGCCGGACCTGAAGGTCGTCATCACCTCGGCGACCATCGACCCCGAGCGCTTCTCCCGGCACTTCGGCGACGCCCCGATCATCGAGGTCAGCGGACGGACGTACCCGGTGGAGGTGCGGTACCGGCCGCTGCTGGAGGAGGACGGCGACGACGCCGACCGGGACCAGATCACCGCGATCACGGACGCCGTCGAGGAGCTGATGGGGGAGGGCAAGGGCGACATCCTCGTCTTCCTCTCCGGCGAGCGCGAGATCCGGGACACGGCCGACGCGCTGGAGAAGAAGAACTACCGGTTCACCGAGGTCCTGCCGCTGTACGCGCGGCTCTCCCACGCCGAACAGCACCGGGTCTTCCAGCCGCACACCGGGCGCAGGATCGTCCTGGCGACCAACGTCGCCGAGACCTCCCTCACCGTCCCCGGCATCAAGTACGTCATCGACCCCGGCTTCGCCCGCATCTCGCGCTACAGCCACCGCACCAAGGTCCAGCGGCTGCCGATCGAGCCGATCTCGCAGGCCAGCGCCAACCAGCGCAAGGGCCGCTGCGGCCGCACCAGCGACGGCATCTGCATCCGCCTGTACTCCGAGGACGACTTCAACGCCCGCCCGGAGTTCACGGACGCGGAGATCCTCCGTACCAACCTCGCCTCCGTCATCCTCCAGATGACCGCGGCCGGCCTCGGCGACATCGAGAAGTTCCCGTTCATCGACCCGCCGGACCACCGCAACGTCCGCGACGGCGTGCAGCTCCTCCAGGAACTCGGCGCGCTCGACCCGGCGCAGAAGGACGTGCGCAAGCGGCTGACCGACACCGGCCGCAAGCTGGCCCAGCTGCCCGTCGACCCGCGACTGGCCCGGATGGTGCTGGAGGCCGACAAGAACGGCTGCGTACGCGAGGTCATGGTCATAGCCGCGGCCCTGTCCATCCAGGACCCGCGGGAGCGCCCCGCGGACAAGCAGGCGCAGGCGGACCAGCTGCACGCCCGCTTCAAGGACGAGACCAGCGACTTCCTGGCCTTCCTCAACCTGTGGCGGTACGTCCGCGAGCAGCAGAAGGAGCGCGGCTCGTCGTCCTTCCGCCGGATGTGCAAGCAGGAGTACCTCAACTTCCTGCGCATCCGCGAGTGGCAGGACATCTACACGCAGCTGCGCACGGTCGCCAAACAGATGGGCATCCACCTCAACGACGAGGACGCGCCCGAGGACCGCGTCCACGTGTCGCTGCTCGCCGGACTGCTCTCCCACGTCGGCATGAAGGACGTGAAGGACGGCGCGAAGAACGAGTACCTGGGCGCCCGCAACGCCAAGTTCGCCATCTTCCCCGGTTCGGCGCTCTTCAAGAAGCCGCCGCGTTTCGTGATGTCGGCGGAGCTGGTGGAGACCTCCCGGCTCTGGGCCCGCGTCAACGCGAAGATCGAGCCGGAGTGGGTGGAGCCGCTCGCCGGACACCTCCTCAAACGCACCTACAGCGAGCCGCACTGGGAGAAGGACCAGGCGGCGGTGATGGCGTACGAGAAGGTCACGCTGTACGGCGTGCCGATCGTGGCGCAGCGCAAGGTGAACTACGGGCGGATCGACCCGGAGGTCAGCCGCGAACTGTTCATCCGCCACGCCCTGGTGGAGGGCGACTGGCGCACCCACCACAAGTTCTTCGCGGACAACCGCAAGCTGCTGACCGAGGTCGAGGAGCTCGAACACCGCGCGCGGCGCCGCGACATCCTCGTCGACGACGAGACGCTGTTCGACTTCTACGACCAGCGGGTGCCCGAACACGTCGTCTCCGGCGCGCACTTCGACTCGTGGTGGAAGCGCAAGCGGCACGAGCAGCCCGACTTCCTCGACTTCGAGCGCGAGATGCTCATCAACGAGAAGGCGGGCGCGGTCACCAAGGACGACTACCCGGACTCCTGGCGCCAGGGACCGCTGAAGTTCCGGGTGACGTACCAGTTCGAGCCGGGCGCGGACGCGGACGGCGTGACCGTCCACATCCCGCTCCAGGTGCTCAACCAGGTCACCGACGAGGGCTTCGACTGGCAGATCCCGGGCCTGCGGGAACAGGTCGTCACCGAGCTGATCCGGTCCCTGCCCAAGCCGGTCCGGCGCCACTACGTGCCGGCGCCGAACTACGCCCAGGCGTTCCTCGAACGGGCCGTACCGCTGCAGGAACCGCTGACGGTGACCATGGCGCGGGAGCTCAAGCGCATGGTGGGCGTGCCGTTCGACGCGGAGGACTTCGACTGGGCCAAGGTCCCCGACCACCTGAAGATCACGTTCCGGATCGTCGACGAGCGGCGCCGCAAGCTGGCCGAGGACAAGGACCTGGAGGCGCTGAAGCTCCGGCTGAAGCCGAAGGCGCGCAAGGCCCTGTCGCAGGCCGCGGCGGCCACCGCGGAGCGCAGCGGCGGCGAGTCCCTGGAGCGCTCCGGACTGACGGACTGGACGATCGGCACCCTGACCCGGGTCTTCGAGACGCGCCGCGCCGGCCAGCCGGTGAAGGCGTACCCGGCGCTGGTCGACGACGGGGACACGGTCTCCGTACGCCTCTTCGACACCGAGGCCGAACAGGCGCAGGCGATGTGGAAGGGCACGCGCCGGCTGATCCTGCGCAACATCCCGGTCAATCCCGCCAAGTTCGCGAGCGACCACCTCACCAACCAGCAGAAGCTGGGCCTGTCGGCGAATCCGCACGGGTCGGTCCAGGCGCTCTTCGACGACTGCGCGACGGCGGCGGCGGACAGGCTCATCGCGGACTTCGGCGGACCGGCCTGGGACGAGGCCTCGTACCGCAGGCTCTACGACAAGGTCCGCGCGGAGATCGTCGACATGACCGTCCGCACGGTGGGCCAGGTGCAGCAGGTGCTGGCCGCCTGGCAGGCCTGCGAACGCCGCCTGAAGGCCGTACGCAGCCCCGCGCTGCTGCCGAACCTCCAGGACGTGCGGACGCAGCTGGACGGCCTGGTGAAGCCCGGCTTCGTGACGGAGGCGGGCATCGGACGGATGCCGGACCTGATGCGCTATCTGGTCGCCGTCGACCGGCGCCTGCAGCAGATGCCGACCGCCGTCCAGCGGGACACCTCCCGGATGGAGAAGGTCCACGAGATGCAGGACGAGTACGCGTGGCTGCTGGAGCAGATGCCGCAGGGCCGGCCGGTCCCGCAGCAGGTCCTGGACGTGCGCTGGATGATCGAGGAGTTGCGGGTCAGCTACTTCGCGCACGCCCTGGGAACGGCGTACCCGATCTCCGACAAGCGGATCGTGAAGGCGATCGACGCGCTGGCACCGTAGCGGCGCCGACGTGACGAGGCACGCACGGAGGGTGAGTTCGACCCCGGGCCCACCCTCCTGTAGAGTCTCTTCTCGCAGCGCAACGCAAGAAAAAGCGCAGCAAAACCTGGTCCTGTGGAGCAGTTTGGAGTGCTCGCCACCCTGTCAAGGTGGAGGCCGCGGGTTCAAATCCCGTCAGGACCGCAGTAAGGAAGAGCCCGCACCTGATCGGTGCGGGCTCTTCTCGTTCGCTCTCGCGCTTGCTCGTCCCGCACGCACTCGCTCCCCGCGGCCGGGAGGCCCGTACCGGCCGGTGCGCGAGTCCCTCCGTTCACGCCGGGGACCGCAGGCGGGCGCTCAGCGCCTCTCTCGCGGCCTTGACGGCATCACGCCCTCTCGGTACTCCAGTGGCAGCGCACGTTCTCCGTGCGGCCCCCGGAGGTGGCGTATGGCGGCATCGGTCAGGCACGAGACGCGGGCCCTGCTCCGCGCGCATCTGTCCGCCGCGGCGTCGTACCGTCACCTGACGCGCCATTGCCCGATCTGCCACCGGCTGCTGCGACTCGCGCTGGACTCCGCCGCTCCGCCCTCCGAGCCTCCGGCCTCCCCGTCCCCGCCCTCGTCCCCGACGGAGCGTCAGGAGGCCGCCGACGAGGGGGGTGCCCCCACCGCGTGACCCCGGCCGGCCCCAACAGCCGTGCCATGAGCGGCAACTGGAGCGCTCCGCTCCCTTTAACGCACCCGGGCCGAAGCCGACAAGCGGCAAGCTGTGTGACGGGTGTCACCGCACGAGTTTCCGCAGGGGCGGCGCTTACAGGTCCCCTACACCCGCTCGATTTAATATGTGCAATTGCACTCAGGGGACCGCCCCCTCACCGCACGCCCACACCCCGCGCACAACGGAACCGACAACCCTCCCCGGTCGGGAACAGCCCTGTTCACAGGGCGGCCCAGAAAGCCACCCGCCACCTCTCCGGCGCCCCCTCGACACCCACCGGGCACAAAAAAATCGCGCTGGACCCGGCGGAGTCCAGCGCGATCCACGACGCACCCGGTCGGTTGCCCGACGGTTCGAACGGCTTGGGCGTGGGGCCTGTTGGGGCAGGTCCCGCGTCGGTTGGAGCTGCGGTTCCAGGCGTCCGGCAGGTTGGGGGACCCGCCGTTCTGCCCGGTTATGCGGTTGTTCAGGCCTCGCTGCGCTGCTGCGGGATGCCCGCGAGCAGAGCGCGGACCTCGGCCTCGCGGTAGCGGCGATGCCCGCCGAGCGTGCGGATCGACGTGAGCTTGCCGGCCTTCGCCCAGCGCGTGACCGTCTTCGGGTCGACGCGGAACATGGTGGCGACCTCAGCCGGGGTCAGCAGCGGCTCGGCATCAGGGGTGCGAGCGGTCATGAGCGGCCTCCTCGGGAGAACCGAACCTTCTCGGTTCTTTCCTCTAAATTCTGCACCTTGACCCGCGTTGCCCGAAATGGCGGACGCGAGTCGAGTCGGTTATAGGACGAACGGCTTGTCCTCGGCACTACAACTACACCATCCGTCCAGCCGCGTCGGCCAAACCGATGGAATTGCCCTCCCAGGTGTTCATCAGCGACGGATGCCGATGGACCATGTCATAGCGGACAGTCACGTCACTGTGACGATCAGTCACAGGATGACCAGACACCACCAGACCCCCCAAAGCGTGCAATGCTGAGATTCCACCCACAGTGCACCACAGCAGGACGGATGGAGGCCTCCCCGGACTCCTTGTCCTATTTTGGCATGAGGAGAGGGAAGCGGCGCAAGAGTGATGTACGTGCGGTCCGTCACGCTTGACGCATACGCCCGGATCGGGACCTACGTCCCCCGGTGACGAAGCAACAGGCCACACCGGACAGGTGACGAGGCGAGAGACGAAACCCCAAAACGGGCGGTACGTCAAACGTCAGTTCGCCGACCGCCGGTCACGCACCGACCGCCACCGCTCCACCAGCCTGCCGTACGCCGCCCCCGCCGCCGCCTCGTCCCCGTGGCGCAGCGCCTCGATGCCCTCCGCCACGTCCGCCGCGGAGTGGTCCTCCTCCAACTCCCCGGCCGGCAGGGCGTGCACGAGCCCGCCGTAGTCCAGCTCCACGAGCGAGCGCGGGTGGAACTCCTCGAGCCAGCGCCCCACGTCCACCAGGCCGTCGATGAGCGGTCCCTCGTCCACGGCCTCCTTCAGGGCCCGCAGCCCCCGGGCCACCCGCCGCCGGGCCTGCGCCATGGGCGTCCGGTAACGCAGCACCGGCGGCGGCGCCCCGGCACCGGTGCCGCCCCGGTCGTACTCCCGCTCCTCGTCGGAGACGAGCACGAACCAGTTGATCGGCACCTGCCAGGTGGCCGTGCGGATCCACGGGCGGGCGTCCGGGTTGCGCTCCAGCCAGCGGGCGTAGTCCTGCTCGGTCTGGCGTCGGACGACCGGTGGCAGCAGGGCGTCCAGGACCGGCTCCGGGAAGTCCTCGGCCAGCTCCCCCAGGGCCTGCCAGCCGCGCAGCCGGGTGCGCCAGGGACACACGCGGACCACCCCGTCGGTCTCCGTCACGAAGGCGTCGTCGCTCTCGTGCACCGGGACCGGCACCGGCGGGACGGGCAGCAGGTCGGTCAGCGAGCGGCGCAGCTCGTCCTGGTAGGAGGGCAGGTCGGTGCGGCGGGCGTAGCGCGTCCAGTGGCCGCGCTCCGGTTCGGGGAAGGCGGCCAGCGGCTCGTACACACGCAGGTACGCCGCATAGGGGACGATCACCGAGGACACCTTGGGCACGCCTGCTCCCTCCCCCGCGCACCGCCGCGAAAACCTGCGGCAACCGATCACAAACGCGCGGGAATCTCAGCAAATCGTCGCACGGCCGTACTCCTTGCGGAGGTGATGCCCCGCACTGTGCGGCGGACCGGTGCCGGCAGGCTCTAATCTCGTGCCACAGCCCCGCCGCCCTCCCCACTGCCACAAGCGCGGGGACCCGACGGGGCAGCCACCACCCGCCGTACCCACACAGGAGTCACCACCGTGACCGACGTAACCGGCGCACCTGCTGATGTACTGCACACCCTGTTCCACTCGGACCAGGGCGGTCATGAGCAGGTCGTGCTCTGCCAGGACCGGGCCAGCGGCCTGAAGGCCGTCATCGCCATCCACTCCACCGCCCTGGGTCCCGCCCTCGGCGGTACGCGCTTCTACCCGTACGCGAGCGAGGCGGAGGCCGTCGCCGACGCGCTGAACCTCGCGCGCGGGATGTCGTACAAGAACGCCATGGCCGGTCTCGACCACGGCGGCGGCAAGGCCGTGATCATCGGCGACCCGGAGCAGATCAAGACCGAGGAGCTGCTGCTCGCCTACGGCCGGTGCGTCGCCTCGCTCGGCGGCCGCTACGTCACCGCCTGCGACGTCGGCACCTATGTCGCCGACATGGACGTCGTGGCACGCGAGTGCCGGTGGACGACCGGGCGCTCCCCCGAGAACGGCGGCGCGGGCGACTCCTCCGTCCTCACCTCCTTCGGCGTCTACCAGGGCATGCGGGCCGCCGCCCAGCACCTGTGGGGCGACCCGACGCTGCGCGACCGCACCGTCGGCGTCGCCGGCGTCGGCAAGGTCGGCCACCACCTGGTCGAGCACCTGCTCGCCGAGGGCGCGCACGTGGTCGTCACCGACGTGCGCAAGGACGTCGTGCGGGCCCTGACCGAGCGGCACCCGTCGGTGATCGCCGTCGCCGACACGGACGCGCTGATCCGGGTGGAGAATCTGGACATCTACGCCCCCTGCGCGCTCGGCGGCGCGCTGAACGACGACACCGTGCCGGCGCTGACCGCGAAGGTGGTGTGCGGCGCGGCCAACAACCAGCTCGCCCACCCGGGCGTCGAGAAGGACCTCGCCGACCGCGGGATCCTCTACGCGCCCGACTACGTGGTGAACGCCGGCGGTGTCATCCAGGTCGCCGACGAGCTGCACGGCTTCGACTTCGAGCGGTGCAAGGCCAAGGCGGCGAAGATCTACGACACGACGCTGGCCATATTCGCACGTGCGAAGTCGGACGGTATCCCGCCGGCCGCGGCGGCCGACCGGATCGCCGAGCAGCGCATGGCGGAAGCGCGCGCGGGAAGCTGACCGGAGACGGCCCTGTCGGGTGTCCCGCCGGAGTGGTTTGCGGCGGGACACTCGACAGGTCTTCCCGATCTTCCGGGGGCCGCACGGGGTCGCCCGGGGGCCTTCCGAGGCCGTATTCGAAAGCATGACCGGTACCCGTCGGCGGGCAGTTGGAGAGAACTCTCACTTTGTCCGGCGGGTCGACCGCCGAAACGTGGTTAAAATCGCCTTTGACCAGCGAGGACGGGGCGCCTCGTCGGTCCTGGGCGCAGGCGCGTCCTACGGGCGACGTACCGTAGGGGCGTGGGCTCAGGTACCGTGGAAGCCCTACGGACCGGTCTCTTCACGGAGAGCCCGTTCCGGACCATGAACGCGTGTCAAGACTCTGGGGCCGTCGAGCCCCGTCGTTGAGGGGGTCGAGCCATGGGGCGCGGCCGGGCCAAGGCCAAGCAGACGAAGGTCGCCCGCCAGCTGAAGTACAACAGCGGTGGGACTGATCTCTCCCGCCTGGCCGAGGAGCTGGGCGCATCGCCGTCGAATGCACAACCGCCTAACGGCGGGAAATTCGAGGACGATGAGCAGGACGACGACGTGTACGCACGGTACGCGGACCTCTATGCGGACGACGACGAGGACGAGGACGGCCAGTCCCCGCAGCATCGTCGCGGCGCTTGACCCTGCACGGAACATCACCCGGTCGGTGACTCAGGTCACCGACCGGGTTCTGTGCTACCCGCATCGTGTCGGCGCCGCCGGGCTCAGCGGGCGTAGTCGCCGGTCAGCGTGGCGCCCGTGGCGTGGTCGCCGCGGGCGGTGATCTCGCCGGCCACCCAGGCGTCGACGCCTCGGTCGGCGAGGGTCGCCAGCGCCACGTCCGTGGACTCCTGCGGCACGACGGCGATCATGCCGACGCCCATGTTGAGGGTCTTCTCCAGCTCCAGGCGCTCGACCTTGCCCGTCCGGCCGACGAGGTCGAAGACGGGGGCCGGGGTCCAGGTGGAGCGGTCGACGGTCGCGTGCAGGCCGTCGGGGATCACGCGGGCCAGGTTGGCCGCGAGACCGCCGCCGGTGACGTGGCTGAAGGCGTGCACGTCGGTGGTGCGCATCAGGGCCAGGCAGTCCAGCGAGTAGATCTTCGTCGGTTCCAGGAGCTCCTCGCCGAGAGTGCGGCCGAGGTCGTCCACGTGCGCGTCCAGGGCCAGGCCGGCCTCGTTCAGCAGGACGTGGCGGACGAGCGAGTACCCGTTCGAGTGAAGACCGGACGCCGCCATGGCGACGACCGCGTCCCCCTCGCGGATGCGGTCCGGGCCCAGCAGCCGGTCGGCCTCCACGACGCCCGTGCCGGCGCCGGCGACGTCGAAGTCGTCCTCGCCGAGCAGACCGGGGTGCTCGGCGGTCTCGCCGCCGACCAGGGCGCAGCCGGCGAGCACGCAGCCCTCGGCGATGCCCTTGACGATGGCGGCCACCCGCTCGGGGTGGACCTTGCCGACACAGATGTAGTCGGTCATGAACAGCGGTTCGGCGCCGCACACCACGATGTCGTCCATGACCATGGCGACCAGGTCGTGGCCGATGGTGTCGTAGACGCCGAGCTGCCGGGCGATGTCGACCTTGGTGCCGACGCCGTCGGTGGCGGAGGCGAGCAGGGGACGCTCGTAGTTCTTGAGGGCGGAGGCGTCGAAGAGGCCGGCGAAGCCGCCGAGGCCGCCGAGGACCTCGGGGCGCTGCGTCTTCTTCACCCACTCCTTCATGAGCTCGACGGCGCGGTCGCCCGCCTCGATGTCGACGCCCGCGGCTGCGTAGCTGGCACCGGTCGTGTCAGACATGACGATGAGAACCTCTGACTCTTGTGTCGTACGGCAGGTATGGCGGACGGACGGCTACGGGCGACGGATGGCGTCGGCAGCGGCCGTCGCGGCGGGCCCGGCGGCCAGCTCGGTCTCCAGGAGCTGCTTGCCGAGCAGCTCGGGGTCGGGGAGCTCCATCGGGTACTCGCCGTCGAAGCAGGCGCGGCACAGGTTCGGCTTGGCGATGGTGGTCGCCTCGATCATGCCGTCGATGGAGATGTACGCCAGGGAGTCGGCGCCCAGCGAGGTGCCGATCTCGTCGATGCTCATGCCGTTGGCGATGAGCTCGGCGCGGGTCGCGAAGTCGATGCCGAAGAAGCAGGGCCACTTCACCGGCGGGGAGGAGATCCGGATGTGGACCTCGGCGGCGCCGGCCTCGCGGAGCATGCGGACCAGGGCCCGCTGGGTGTTGCCGCGGACGATGGAGTCGTCGACGACGACCAGCCGCTTGCCCTTGATGACTTCCTTCAGCGGGTTCAGCTTCAGGCGGATGCCGAGCTGGCGGATGGTCTGCGAGGGCTGGATGAAGGTGCGGCCCACGTAGGCGTTCTTCACCAGGCCGTTGCCGAAGGGGATGCCGGACGCCTCGGCGTAGCCGATGGCGGCGGGGGTGCCGGACTCCGGGGTCGCTATGACCAGGTCGGCCTCGGCGGGGGCCTCCGCGGCCAGCCTGCGGCCCATCTCGACGCGCGACAGGTAGACGTTGCGGCCGGCGATGTCGGTGTCCGGGCGGGCCAGGTAGACGTACTCGAAGACACAGCCCTTGGGCTTCGCTTCCGCGAATCGGGAAGTGCGCAGGCCGTTCTCGTCGATGGCGACGAACTCGCCCGGCTCGATCTCGCGGACGTAGGAGGCGCCGCAGATGTCGAGGGCGGCGGACTCCGAGGCGACCACCCAGCCGCGCTCCAGGCGGCCGAGGACCAGCGGGCGGATGCCCTGCGGGTCACGGGCGGCGTAGAGGGTGTGCTCGTCCATGAAGACGAGGGAGAAGGCGCCGCGCACCTGGGGCAGCACCGTCGCGGCCGCCTCCTCGATGGTCAGCGGCTTGCCGTCCTCGTCGGTCTGGGCCGCGAGGAGCGCGGTGAGCAGGTCGGTGTCATTGGTGGCCGCCACGCGCGGGGCGCGGCCGCCCTCCTGCTTGGGCAGGTCGGCGACCATCTCGGCGAGCTGGGCGGTGTTGACGAGGTTGCCGTTGTGGCCGAGCGCGATGGAACCGTGCGCGGTGGCCCGGAACGTCGGCTGGGCGTTCTCCCACACGGAGGCGCCGGTCGTCGAGTAGCGGGCGTGACCGACCGCGATGTGACCCTGGAGCGAACCGAGCGAGGTCTCGTCGAAGACCTGGGACACGAGGCCCATGTCCTTGAAGACGAGGATCTGGGAGCCGTTGCTGACCGCGATTCCCGCGGATTCCTGGCCCCGATGCTGGAGGGCGTAGAGCCCGAAGTACGTGAGCTTTGCGACCTCTTCACCCGGAGCCCAGACACCGAAGACGCCGCAAGCGTCCTGGGGGCCCTTCTCGCCGGGGAGTAGATCGTGATTGAGTCGACCGTCACCACGTGGCACGTTCCCGAGTGTAGGGGAGGTCGACCACTGGTCCGAATTGGGGATCCCGGCTCACCCGGGGCTCACCGGTCGGCGACGGCCCGGACGGTGACGCCGTCTTCGCTGGTCAGCGTGAGGGTGTCCTGGACGATCCGGTACTCGGCCCGGCCCTCGAAGAGACGCAGTGTCCGCTTCTCGGCGTCCATGAGTGAGCCTTCGCACATCATTCGGGTAGTGGCGGGTGTGCCGAGGGTGATATGTCCGTCGCTCACCGTGGCCCCGGCGCTGACGCGGTTGCAGGGGAGGCGGCCGCTCACGGACTTCGCGTCCCGGTCGAAGGTGAGGTGGGCGCGGCCCTTCGGCCCCGGTTCGGTGAGGGCCCATTTCGTGCCGTACAGGGGTGCGTCCCGCTCCCTGCTGAGCTCGACGGTGTCGCCGTCGGGGGTGGTCAGGGTGAGCCGTTCGCCGTGGGCCCTGGCGGTGAGTTCGGCGCCGAGGACGTGGCCGAGGGACTTCTCGAAGCCGGCGGGGGTGTCGGTACAGCCCTTCTCGGTGAAGGTGGCGTCGCTGAGCCGGACGCGGTCGCCGTCGACGGTGGCGCGGGCGCCGAAGGTGTTGCAGCCGGTGCTGCCCGACGCCTCGCCGCCGTCGTCGATCCGGACCCGTGCCGAGTCGGGTGCCTGGTGGGTGGTGCCGTCCACGGTGACGGAGTCGATGCTCCACCGGACGCCGGTGACGGGTGTGCCGGCGCCGACGGAGCCGCTGCCGCCGGCCTTCTCGCTGCCGCAGGCCGCCGCGAGCGGCACGAGCACGGCGACGGCGGCCACGGTCAGGGTCATGCTGCGCTGCTGCTTCTGCTTCTGCCTGTACATGACGATTCGACGGAGGCGCGGAGGATCTGGTTCCCCTCAGCGCATCAGCGGCAGCAGTCCCCCGAGGTCGGCGCGCTCCCCGCTCGCGCTCACCTGGGCGTCCGCCACGGCGTCCGCCCAGGCCAGCCGCCCGGTGGCCAGGCGGATCCAGGTCAGCGGGTCGGTCTCGACGACGTTCGGCGGGGTGCCACGGGTGTGCCGGGGCCCCTCCACGCACTGCACGACGGCGTACGGCGGCACCCGCACCTCGGTCGAGCCGCCGGGCGCCTTCACGGCGAGCGCGTCGGCCAGCAGCCGGGTGGCGGTGGCCAGTGCCTGCCGGTCGTGGGGGATGCCGAGGCCGGGCACGGCGGCGTTCAGGTCGTCGGTGTGGACGACGAGTTCGACGGTGCGGGTGACGAGGTAGTCGTCCAGCGGCAGGGCGCCGGCGTTGGTCTCCAGGAGCCGGCTGCCGGGGTGTTCGGCGAGCAGCGTGCGCAGGCTCTCCTCGACGTCGGCGAGGTGGGCGTCGGGGTCGGGGTGGTCCGCGGCGAGTTTCCGGGTGAAGTCGGCGATCGCGGCGGAGTTCCCGGCGGTGGCGAAGGGCCACTCGACGACCCGGACGTCCTGCCTGGGCGGGGCGGGCCGCTCCACGGCGCGGTGCAGGGCGGTCACGGCCATCCCGATGTGCGCCACCAGCTCCCGTACGGTCCAGTCGCCCAGTCGGGTGGGCAGCGCGAGCTGCTCGGGACCGAGGGTGCGGACGGCGTCCCGGACATGCCCGAGCTGGGCGAACACGGCGGTACGGGTGCGGGCGGGGTCGTAGCTGCGGGCGCGTTTCCTGGCGGGCGGCATGGCGGCGAGCCTAGACGAGCCCGGGGAGTGGCCGTGTCACTCCTCGGCGGCGGTCTCCCGGATCACCGGCTCGAACTCCCGGCGCACGTAGGCGTCGAACGGCTCCGTCAGCGCGCCGTCGATCACGCGCCGCACCCGGCACTGGGCCGCGAACTCCTTGAGGGCGGCGCGGGAGTCCGGTCCCACACCGCCGCCGATGACCATGACGCCGAACTCCTGCGACTCCAGGAGCTCGCGTGCCTCCTCGTCGGTGGTCACTCCCTCCGCGTCGAATCCGTCGGCACGCAGCGTGTCCACCACCGCCGTCACCCTGACCGCAGTCCTGCCCAGCACCAGCGTCCTCATGACCGCTCCTCTCCCGTACGTCTCCGGTACGCCGACATCGACGCGCCCGACGCTAGAAGCTCAACCGCGCTTCAGGTCAAGCCCGGCCTGCGGACCCTCGCCACGTCGAGGAACTCTCCGCGGCGAGGGACGCCGATGCCCTGCCAGGTGAAGGGGAGGCCCCGGGGCGACGCGTACCGGCAGGCGGGGATCCCGCTGTACCTCCTGATCGACCGGCACACCTGCACGGTCACGGTGCACAGCGGCCCGGACCGGCAGGCCGGTGGCTACCGGGACGTCCGCGTCGCGAAGTTCGGCGAGACGGTCCTCCTCCCCGATCCGGTCGGCATCGCACTCGGCACGGAGATCCTCGAGAACTACGTGCGATGAGACGGCGAGGTCCCGCCCGGTCGCTTCCGGGCGGGACCTCGCCGGGTACGGCCGCTTACGCCAGCAGCGCCGGGATGGTGCCCTCGTGGGCCTCGCGCAGCTCGGCCAGGGGGAGGGTGAACTCGCCCTGGACCTCCACCGCGTCGCCGTCCACCACGCCGATGCGGGTGACCGGAAGGCCGCGCGCACCGCACATGTCGGTGAAGCGGAGCTCCTCCGAGCGCGGGACGGCGACGACGGCGCGGCCCGCGGACTCGGAGAAGAGGAAGGTGAAGGCGTCGAGCCCGTCCGGGACGACCAGACGCGCGCCCTTGCCGCCGAGCAGCGCCGACTCGACGACCGCCTGGACCAGACCGCCGTCGGACAGGTCGTGCGCGGAGTCGATCATGCCGTCGCGGGAGGCGGAGATCAGGATCTCGCCGAGGAGGCGCTCCCGCTCCAGGTCGACCTTCGGGGGCAGGCCGCCGAGGTGGTCGTGGATCACCTGGGACCAGGCCGAGCCGCCGAACTCCTCACGCGTGTCGCCGAGGAGGTACAGCAGCTGCCCCTCTTCCTGGAAGGCGACCGGCGTGCGGCGGGCCACGTCGTCGATGACGCCGAGGACCGCGACCACCGGGGTGGGGTGGATGGCGGCCTCGCCGGTCTGGTTGTAGAGGGAGACGTTGCCGCCCGTGACCGGTGTGCCGAGCTGCTGGCAGCCGTCGGCCAGGCCGCGCACGGCCTCCGCGAACTGCCACATGACCGCCGGGTCCTCCGGCGAGCCGAAGTTCAGGCAGTCGGAGACCGCCAGCGGCTTCGCGCCGGTGGTGGCGACGTTGCGGTACGCCTCCGCGAGGGCCAGCTGCGCGCCCGTGTACGGGTCGAGCTTGGCGTACCGGCCGTTGCCGTCCGTGGCGATGGCGACGCCGAGGCCGGTCTCCTCGTCGATACGGATCATGCCCGAGTCCTCGGGCTGGGCGAGGACGGTGTTGCCCTGCACGAAGCGGTCGTACTGCTGGGTGATCCACTGCTTGGACGCCTGGTTCGGGGAGGACACCAGCTTCAGGACCTGGTCCCTCAGCTCCTCGCCGGACCGCGGCCGGGGCAGCTTGTTCGCGTCGTCGGCCTGGAGCGCGTCCTGCCACTCGGGGCGGGCGTAGGGGCGCTCGTAGACCGGGCCGTCGTGGGCGACGGTGCGCGGGTCGACGTCGACGATCTTCTCGCCGTGCCAGAAGATCTCCAGGCGGTCGCCGTCGGTCACCTCACCGATGACGGTGGCGATGACATCCCACTTGTCGCAGATCTCCAGGAAGCGGTCGACCTTGTCGGGCTCGACCACCGCGCACATGCGCTCCTGCGACTCGCTCATGAGGATCTCCTCGGGCGAGAGCGTGGAGTCGCGCAGCGGTACGTCGTCCAGGGTGACGCGCATGCCGCCGGAGCCGTTGGAGGCCAGCTCGCTGGTGGCGCAGGACAGGCCCGCCGCGCCGAGGTCCTGGATGCCGACGACCAGCTTCTCCTCGAACGCCTCCAGCGTGCACTCGATGAGGAGCTTCTCCTGGAAGGGGTCGCCGACCTGGACGGCGGGGCGCTTCGACGGCTTCGCGTCGTCGAACGTCTCGCTCGCCAGGATCGACGCGCCGCCGATGCCGTCGCCGCCGGTGCGGGCGCCGTAGAGGATGACCTTGTTGCCGGCGCCGGAGGCCTTGGCGAGGTGGATGTCCTCGTGCCGCATGACGCCGATGGCACCGGCGTTGACCAGCGGGTTGCCCTGGTAGCAGGCGTCGAAGACGACCTCGCCGCCGATGTTGGGCAGGCCCAGGCAGTTGCCGTAGCCGCCGATGCCTGCGACGACGCCCGGCAGGACGCGCTTGGTGTCGGGGTGGTCGGCGGCGCCGAAGCGCAGCGGGTCCACGACCGCGACCGGACGCGCGCCCATCGCGATGATGTCGCGGACGATGCCGCCGACACCCGTGGCCGCGCCCTGGTAGGGCTCGACGTAGGAGGGGTGGTTGTGCGACTCGACCTTGAAGGTGACCGCGTAGCCCTGGCCGACGTCCACGACACCGGCGTTCTCGCCGATGCCGACGAGCATCGCGTCGGACTCGGGGGCCTTCTCGCCGAACTGGCGGAGGTGGACCTTGGAGGACTTGTACGAGCAGTGCTCGGACCACATGACCGAGTACATGGCCAGCTCCGCGCCGGTGGGGCGGCGACCGAGGATCTCCACGACCCTCTCGTACTCGTCCTTCTTCAGGCCCAGCTCGGCCCAGGGCAGCTCGACGTCGGGGGTCGCGGCCGCGTGCTCGACCGTGTCCAGAGGCGTCCGGCTCATGCGTTGACCAGCTTCTTGAGGATCGAGGTGAAGAACGGGAGGCCGTCGGTGCGGCCGGTGCCGATCAGCGGCTCGACGGCGTGCTCGGGGTGCGGCATCAGACCGACGACGTTGCCCGCCGCGTTGGTGATGCCGGCGATGTCGTTGAGCGAGCCGTTCGGGTTGACGTCGAGGTAGCGGAAGGCGACACGGCCCTCGGCCTCCAGCTCGTCCAGCGTCCGCCGGTCGGCGACGTAGCGCCCGTCCATGTTCTTCAGCGGGATGTGGATCTCCTGCCCGGCGCTGTAGTCGCCGGTCCAGGCGGTGTCCGCGTTCTCCACCCGCAGCTTCTGGTCACGGCAGATGAAGTGCAGGTGGTCGTTGCCGAGCATGCCGCCGGGCAGCAGGTGGGCCTCCGTGAGGATCTGGAAGCCGTTGCAGATGCCGAGGACCGGCAGACCGGCCTTGGCCTGGTCGATGACCGTGTCCATCACCGGCGAGAAGCGGGCGATGGCACCGGCGCGCAGATAGTCGCCGTAGGAGAAGCCGCCGCACAGCACCACGGCGTCGACCTGCTTGAGGTCCTTGTCCTTGTGCCAGAGCGCCACGGGCTCGGCGCCGGCGACGCGGATCGCGCGCTGCGTGTCCCGGTCGTCGAGGCTGCCGGGGAAAGTGACGACACCGATACGAGCGGTCACTTCGCCGCCCCCGCGGCCACGTCCCCGGACTCGACCTTGACGGTGAAGTCCTCGATCACGGTGTTGGCGAGGAAGGATTCCGCAAGATCATGGATGCGGGCGAGGGCGGCCTCGTCGACCGGCCCGTCCACTTCCAGTTCGAATCGCTTTCCCTGGCGGACGTCCGAGATCCCTTCGAAACCCAGTCGCGGCAGTGCGCGCTGCACCGCCTGGCCCTGGGGGTCGAGGATCTCCGGCTTGAGCATGACGTCGACTACGACGCGTGCCACTGGCACTCCCGGTGTGTGGTGCTGAGCAGGTTCCTTCAGACTACCCGTACAAAATTTCTACGCGCGTAGCCTTGGAGGATTCTACGTGACACCGGTCACTATTCCCCTTCGGGCGGGAACCTCCGGGAAAAGCTTCGGGAAAGATCCCGGATCTCCCACCGTCCCGCTATTGCGCCCACCCACCTCCCACCATCACCCTTCAATCGAAGTCACCGCGCTCTCGTCTTGATTCCGGACACGCGAAGAGATTTAGTCGGACTTCCCATGGCAATGCCAGGCACTGTACAAATGAAATGTCATCAGCCGATGCTTTGCCCAATTACAGGCGAACAGTCGGCATCTTCACGGCGTCCTGGCACGTCAAGGCGGAGATGCCGCACGAAGGGACCGATATTCGTGGCGCAGCGTGTCGTGGTCACTCTCTTCGACGACATCGACGGCTCGGAAGCGGCGGAGACGATCGCCTTCGGAGTCGACGGACGGACGTACGAGATCGACCTGAACGAAGCCAATGCCCGGAAACTGCGCGAGGCTCTCGAGCCCTACGTCGCGGCCGGCCGCAAGCGGTCCCGCTCCGGCAGGGCCTACCGGCAGACGGAGGTCGCCCCCGCCCCGGCGGCCGTACGGGCCTGGGCGCAGGCGAACCGGATGGACGTGCCCGCACGGGGCCGGATCCCGAAGAGGGTGTACGAGGCGTTCGCCGAGGCGCAGTGATCGGCCGGCGGGCCGGGCGGCCGACGTCCGCTCAGCCACCCCTCGCGGCAACCGACTTGCGCGACACCCCGGGTGATCAGCTAAAGTCTGGAGCACGCCGAGGGGCGAGGCCGAAGGGCCCCGGCTCACGGACCGTGCGGGTGTAGTTCAGTAGTAGAACATCCCCCTTCCAGGGGGAAGGCGCAGTGTGCAATTCCTGTCACCCGCTCCGCACCGCCGTACCGATCACGGATGGGGGTCCCCCCTCTGGGGGAGGATCAGGTAGGCTGGTGCTCGCACCGATCGGTGAAGGCCGGTCGGGGGCAATGCGGACGTAGCTCAGTTGGTAGAGCGCAACCTTGCCAAGGTTGAGGTCGCGAGTTCGAGCCTCGTCGTCCGCTCGGGAATCAGACCCCGGTCCTCCAAGGACCGGGGTCTTTTCGTGCATTCCGATCGCCGGGACAAGCAGCCGTCCCGGGACGGCGGGGCCGTTCTGACATTTGTCATGACGGCCGATGACGACGCGCACTGTCGGCCGGCCCTCTGCTCCGCGATGCTCGGAGCATGCGATCAGACGAACACGAACACGTGATTGAGGTCACCGACCTGCGACGTGTGTACGGGGGCGGGTTCGAGGCGGTGCGCGGGATCGACTTCTCCGTGCGCCGCGGAGAGATCTTCGCGCTGCTGGGCACCAACGGCGCCGGAAAGACGTCGACGGTCGAACTGCTGGAGGGCCTCGCCGCCCCGGCGGGCGGACGGGTGCGCGTCCTCGGCCACGACCCGTACACCGAGCGGGCCGCCGTACGCCCCCGTACCGGAGTGATGCTCCAGGAGGGCGGCTTCCCGTCCGAACTGACCGTCGCGGAGACCGCGCGGATGTGGGCGGGATGCGTGAGCGGGGCACGGCCGCCGGCGGACGTCCTGGCGAGGGTCGGCCTGGAGTCGAAGGCCAAGGTCCGGGTGAAGCAGCTCTCCGGCGGCCAGCGGCGCCGCCTGGACCTGGCGCTCGCCCTGCTCGGCGACCCCGAGGTGCTCTTCCTCGACGAGCCCACCACCGGACTGGACGCCGAAGGCCGCCGGGAGACCTGGGAGTTGGTGAGCGCGCTGCGCGACGGCGGTACGACCGTGCTGCTGACCACGCACTACCTGGAGGAGGCCGAGAACCTCGCCGACCGGCTCGCGATCATGCACGAGGGCCGGATCGCCGCCACCGGGACCCCGGCCGAGGTGACCGCCTCGCAGCCGTCGCAGATCTCCTTCGAACTGCCCGAGGGCTACTTCGTGGGAGACCTGCCGCCGCTCGACGGCCTCGGCGTGATCGACCACGAGACCGACGGCCGGCTGGTCCGGCTGCGCACCCGCGAACTGCAGCGCGCGGCCACGGAACTGCTGGTGTGGGCCAAGCGGGCAGAGGTCGAACTGCGCCGCCTGGACGTGCGGTCGGCGTCCCTGGAGGAGGCGTTCCTGAGCATCGCCAAGGAGGCGGCCGCGCGGGAGTCCGGGACGACCACGACGACGAAGAAGGAGTACGCGGCATGAGCGCCACGGACACGAAGACGGGCGCCCCGGGCACCGGACGAACGGGCGTCACCACGCCGATGAGCCGCATGACGGCACTGGCCCGCGCCGAACTGACCCTGCTCGGACGGAACAGGGGCACCCTCTTCGCCTCGCTGTTCGTGCCGCTGGT
Organism: Streptomyces sp. NPDC006384; assembly: GCF_042870695.1. NCBI lineage: Bacteria > Bacillati > Actinomycetota > Actinomycetes > Kitasatosporales > Streptomycetaceae > Streptomyces > Streptomyces sp. NPDC006384. The sequence goes on along the minus strand of NZ_JBIAHR010000029.1, from coordinate 46,129 downwards.
GCTGCCGCTCAGCGTGTACTCGGCGTCCCAGGAGATGGACCTCGCCGAGGCCGGACTGACCACCGGCACCCTCGTCCTGCCCGCCGCGGTCGGCTTCTCCCTGCTCTTCGCCGTCTACTCGGCGCTCGTCGGCGTCTTCGTCGTCCGGCGCGAGGAACTCGTCCTCAAGCGGCTGCGCACCGGGGAACTGCGGGACGTCGAGATCCTCTCCGGATCCGCGATGCCGGCCGTCCTCGGCGGGCTCGTGCAGAGCCTGCTGCTCACGGCCGGCTGCTTCGTCCTGCTCGACCTGCCCGTCCCGCCCGCGCCCCACCTGGCCGTCGTCGGACTGCTGCTGGGCCTGGTGCTGTGCGCCGCGCTCGCCGCGGTCACCGCGAGCTTCACCAGGACCGGGGAGAGCGCGCAGGTCACCCCGCTGCCGCTGACCTTCGTGTCGATGTTCGGCTCCGGCCTGTTCATCCCGCTCGAGATGCTGCCCGACCGGCTGGCCTCCGTCTGCGAGCTGCTGCCGCTGACCCCCGTCATCACCCTGGTGCGCGGCGGCTGGACCGGCGACCTGTCCGTGTACGAGTCACTGGGCGCCCTGGCCACGGCGGTGGCCTGGACCGTGCTCGCCGTGTTTGCTGTACGGCGGCGGTTCCGCTGGGAACCGCGACACTGACGTACGGGGAGACCCGGACCGGGAAGAGCGAGAGCGGGGGGAGCCGGGACATGCGCAGGCCGCGGCGCTGGTGGGGGCGGAAGAGCACGCCCGCGAAGGTGGAGACGTACACACGGTGGTCCTTCCACTTCTTCGGACTCACCGAGGTCCTCGCGCTGGGGGTGTCGAACTTCGACCAGGTGGGGGCGCGGCTCGCGGCCGCGCTGTCCCTGCTGGTCGTCGCACACGCCGCGATGTGCATGCTGGTCGCCTCCCGGGCCCTGGACTGGACGCGCGGCCGGCGTGAGCAGCCCGTACGGCTGCTGTGGGCGCTCACCGCGCTGACCGCGGTGATCGCCGTCGGCGCGGTCGTCCTGGCCGAGCGCTGGCCGGGCGGCGGGGGCGTGGACACCGCGGCCGGCGGGATCTTCGCCGGAGTGCTGTGCTTCGGCGCCGGCAACATCGCCCTCGGGGTGCGCGACCGGCGCCGGGTCGCCGCCATCGCCGTCGGCTTCGCCCTCGGTGCCGGGGTCCTGTCGTTCCCGCTGGGCCTGCCGGGTCCCATCGGGCTGGTGATCACGTGCCTGGTGCTGACGGGCAGCGGCTTCCTCGCCTTCACCGCGGTCTTCTCCGTCTGGCTGCTCAACGCGGTGTACGAGCTCGACGAGGCCAGGGAGACCCGGGCCCGGCTCGCCGTCGCCGAGGAACGGCTGCGGTTCGGCCGCGACCTGCACGACGTGATGGGACGGAACCTGGCCGTGATCGCGCTCAAGAGCGAACTGGCCGTCCAGCTGTCCCGGCGCGGGCGGCCCGAGGCGGTGGAGCAGATGATCGAGGTGCAGCGCATCGCGCAGGAGTCGCAGCGGGAGGTCCGGGACGTCGTCCGCGGCTACCGGGAGGCCGACCTGGAGGTCGAACTCGCCGGCGCCCGGGGCGTGCTGGGAGCTGCCGGGATCGACTGCGAGATACGCGGCACGGCGGCCGGGCTGCCCGCCGAGGTGCAGTCCACGCTCGGCTGGGTGGTGCGGGAGGCGACCACGAACGTGCTGCGGCACGGCAACGCGGAGAAGGTCGCCGTCGGAGTGCGGAGGTCGAAGGGGCGTGTGGTGCTGACGGTGGAGAACGACGGGGTGACGGACCCGGCCGGGGCGAAGAACCCGGACGGTACCGGTACGGGGAGCGGCACCGGTGTGCCGGGCGGTTCCGGTGCAGCGGGTGGCTCAGGGCTCGCGGGTGGCACAGGGCTCGCGGGGCTGCGGGAGCGGCTGTCCGCCGTGGACGGCACGCTCGAGGCCGGGAGCGCCGGCAGGGGCAGGTTCCGGCTCACCGCCGAGGTGCCGCTGCCCTCGGCCGCCCCTGCTCCGAAGACCGCCCCGCCGGCGACCACGGCACTGGAGGCCGCGTCGTGACCGCCCCGGTACGTGTGCTGCTCGCCGACGACGAGCACCTCATCCGCGGCGCGCTGGCCGCCCTGCTCTCCCTGGAGGACGACCTCCTCGTGGTCGCCGAGGCGGCCACCGGCCCCGAGGCCCTGGCGATGGCACGGGCCCACGCCCCGGACGTGGCCGTGCTGGACCTCCAGATGCCCGGCGCCGACGGTGTGAAGGTCGCCACATCGCTGCGGACCGAACTGCCCGCCTGCAAGGTGCTGATCGTGACCAGTCACGGGCGCCCGGGGCATCTGAAACGGGCGCTCGCGGCAGGGGTGCGCGGATTCGTCCCCAAGACCGTCAGCGCCCAGCGGCTCGCCGAGCTGATCCGCACCGTCCACGCCGGAAACCGTTACGTCGACCCGGAGTTGGCCGCCGACGCGATCTCCGCCGGGGACTCGCCGCTGACCGCGCGGGAGGCCGAGGTGCTGGAGCACGCCGCCGACGGGGCGCCCGTCGCGGAGATCGCCGAGCGGGCCGCGCTCGCCGAGGGGACCGTGCGGAACTACCTGTCGTCGGCCGCGAACAAGCTGGGCGCGGAGAACCGGCACGCGGCGGTGCGTCTCGCGCGGGAGCGAGGTTGGGTATAGTGGCTGTCGCGCCACGGAGAAATCCACGGCGCGAAGTGCGAACGTAGCTCAGTTGGTAGAGCGCAACCTTGCCAAGGTTGAGGTCGCGAGTTCGAACCTCGTCGTTCGCTCCACGGAAGAAGCCCCCGGTTCCAACCGGGGGCTTCTTCGTGTCTCCGCGTCCTACCAGCGCACACCCGTCAGACGCTCGTACGCCTCGACGTACTTGGCGCGGGTCGCGTCCACGACCTGCTGCGGCAGCGCCGGCGGGGGCTGCTCGCTCCGCCGGTCCCAGCCGGACTCCGCCGAGGTCAGCCAGTCCCGTACGAACTGCTTGTCGTACGACGGCTGCGCGCGGCCCGGCTGCCACTGGTCGGCCGGCCAGAAGCGGGAGGAGTCCGGGGTGAGGACCTCGTCGGCGAGGACGAGGCCGTCGCCCTCGAAGCCGAACTCGAACTTGGTGTCGGCCAGGACGATCCCGCGCTCGCGCGCGATGTCCCGGGCGCGGGAGTAGACGGCGAGAGTGGCCTGGCGGAGCTGGGCGGCGGTCTCGGCGCCGACCTGGTGGGCGACCTCCTCGTAGGAGACGTTCTCGTCGTGCTCGCCGACCTCGGCCTTGGTGGCCGGGGTGAAGATCGGGGCGGGCAGCTCCGAGCCGTCGACGAGGCCCTCGGGAAGGGCGAGGCCGCAGACGGTGCGGGTCTCGTTGTACTCGGCCAGGCCCGAGCCGGTGAGGTAGCCGCGGGCCACGCACTCCACGGGGACCATCCGCAGCGACTTGCAGACCAGGGTGCGGCCCTGCCAGTCGGCGGGGGCGCCGGCGGGCAGCTCGGTGCTCAGGACGTGGTTCGGGATCAGGTCGGCGAGCTGGTCGAACCACCACAGGGAGAGCTGGGTGAGGACACGGCCCTTGTCGGGGATCTCGGTGGGCAGCACCCAGTCGTAGGCGGAGATGCGGTCGCTGGCGACCATCACGAGGTCGCCCGCCTCGTTCCGGTACAGGTCGCGCACCTTGCCGGTGTGCAGGTGCACCAGGCCCGGGACCTCGGTCGGTTCGGGCTTTTCGACGAATCCGGACACGGTTCCTCCCCGTGGTTGAACAAAAAGGTGCGCCCGTAGGGCTCCCCCAGGGTGGTGGTGGGAGACGGGAGGGCCAAGTACGTCGATTCTCCCGTACGCGGTGACAGGGGGCCTGGCGGGGTGGCCGCGGGCGTGATCAGTCGCGTTTGCAGATGCGGTCCAGGAGGTTGGCGGTGGCCCGCTGGACACGCGGGTCGACGTGGCCCGGACGGTCCAGGGCCGGGGACCAGGCGAACGTGCCGGACGCGAAGACCCACGCGCCGGACGGCGCCCGGTACAGCGACGTCTCCTGGTGGCGCCGGGCGCCGTGGACGTCGGTGTACGGGGAGTGGGCGAGCAGCACCCGCTCGTCGTGCTCGGGGAGCGGGGCGCGGGGGAAGTAGCGGTCGGCCTCGCCCGCGACCAGGTCCTCGATCTCGTCGCCCTCGTGGGCGCCGGTGGCCTCCCACAGCCAGTGACCGGTGTTGCGGACGATCAGCGGGTGCGGTTCCGGGACGCGTCCGGCGTACTGGATGCCGAGCAGTTGCTGCTCGGGACGGCCGGCCTCCCGCCACAGCACCGGCCTGCCCGGGCCCTGGCGCTTGCGGCAGGTCAGCAGGCGGTCGGGGACGCCGGAGGGGGAGGGCGCCAGCTCCACCTGCCAGTACATGGTGTTGGCGGAGAGGAAGACCAGGGAGGTGCCGTGGTCGCGGGCGCGCTCGGTGGTGCGGCGCATGGCCGCCGACCAGTACTCGTCGTGGCCCGGGAAGACCAGGCCCCGGTAGCGCGTCGGGTCGACGCGGCCGGAGTGCAGGTCGCGGGCGTCGGCGTAGGCGAGGTCGTATCCGTAGCGCTCGGCGAAGCGGATGAAGTCGTAGGCGTGACCGACGTGCAGGGGCAGTCCGGCGCCCGCGTAGGGGCGGTCGAAGGAGACGGTCGTCGCGGCGTCGTCCTCACCGAGCAGCCGGCCCTCCTCGTCCCAGGCGTGGTACAGGCTGGCGCCGGTACGGCCGTCCTCCGGGTAGAGGTTGTACGCCTGCCAGGTGATGTCCGGCAGGACCAGCAGCAGGTCGGCGGGGTGGTCGTCGCGGACCGTGAAGGGCACGTGGGAGCGGTAGCCGTCGGCGGTGGTGAGGACGGCGACGTACGCGCCGATGTTCCAGTACGTCGGGATCTGCAGCCGCCAGGACAGCCACCAGTGGTGGCAGGAGACCGTGCGGTCGGCGGTGAGCGGCGCGGGCTGGACGATGCCGGACAGCCGGGGACTGGTGGTGATCTTGGCGGCACCGTCACCGCCGTAGTGGCCGATCCGGTAGACGTCGACGCTGAACTCCTGCGGCGGGTCGACGGTGATGTGGAAGTCGATGGCCTCGCCGGGGGCGGCGGCTCCGGTGGCGGTGAAGCCCTTGATCTGGAGGTGCACGTCGTCGGCGGAGCGGGGCCCTCCGGTGGTGGAGCGCCGCTCGGGCGCGTCCCGGCGGCCGGTGCCCCTCCGGGAGCCGGTCCCCGGCTCGTAGGGGTCCAGGTCCGGATCCGGGTCGACGTACCAGGGGACGACCTGGCCGGTGTCGCTGAAGTAGGTCTCCCCGCCGCGCAGCCAGGGGACGGGACCCTGCCCGAAGGGATCCGTCACGGCGTGTGCGAGTGCTCCCGATTCCCAGCGGCGGATGTGCTCGGGCCCCATGGGACCGCCCCCTCCCTCGTGACCCCGTGGTCGTGCGTATGACGAACGCCTTTGCCATGTGCGCGATCGCTCCCAGCACATCACATTTCGCGCGCGTACTGTCACCGTTCGTTGGGAAGTGACTGAAAGTGGAGCCGTGAAGTCCGGTTCATGGACCGGTGAGGCGCGTGGGGGCGGCAACGGGGGCGCACCGGGAGGGATCAGACGAGGCGTACGGGCTTCTCGGGGCGTATGCCGATCTCCGCCAGCCAGGCGCGCAGAGGGCCGGGGTCACCGGCCTCCACGAGGCTGAGGACGCGCGGGGCCAGGTCCGGTGCGCGGACTCCGTCGACCAGGAGGGACGGGCCGTCGAGCCAGTCGAGCCCGGGGACGGCGCCGGCGGTGTCCATCGCGGCGCAGCACACCATCGCCGTGATGTGGTCGGTGAGGATCTCGCGGCCGGAGCGCGGGGGCTGGAGCGGGAGAAGGGGCAGCGCCCGGTCGTCCCAGAGGGCGGTGCCACCTGCGGTCCCGGCAGCCCCGGCGGTTCCGGCGGCCGTCCGGGAGACGGGGGACGGTGTTGCGGCGGTCCCCGCCTCCTCACGCGCCAGCTGGGCACTGAGCCCTGCGGCCAGGGCGGCGCCCCGGGGGGTGGTGTCGGCGAGGTCGTCGTCGGCGGGGGCGGGGGCGTACGGGCGGTCGTCCCCGGTGGTGGTGCCCGTGAGGGCCTCTCCGTCACCGGCGTCGCCGGCGGGGAGCGCGGTCCGGACCCCGGGCTCGGCGTCCGTGCCGTCTCGCCCCCCGGGCCCGTGGTCCGCCGCCGGTGCCGGGCGGTCGGTGAGGTGGTCCAGGACGCGGGCCAGGGTGGGGCCCTCGGTGCCCGGTGCGGCGTCCTCGGCGGTGCGGCGGACGCCCAGGGTGTCCAGGACGCGGTGGAGGCGGGCCGCGTCCGCGCGCCAGGCCCGGTCGACGACCTCCTCCGGGTACTCCTCCCAGCCCACCGGTGCCCAGTCGGGGCCGGCCCCGGCGGGGCCCCCGTGGAAGAGACGTGCGGCGAGCAGGGAGACCGACTCGTCGATCGCTCCGGGCTCCTCCAGCAGGTCGCAGGCCGGACGCTCGCCCAGCCGGGAGGCGAAGCCCTCGGCCAGGCGGTCCCTGCGGGACAGCTCCGTCAGGGCCGCGACGACCCCCATGTCCAGCCGGGCGGGCCACCGGCCCATCCGCCAGGCGGGCAGCGCCACCCGGGTCAGCAGCCGGTCCCAGCCCGCGTACGCCAGCCCGACCTGCTCCTGGGCGACGATCCGCAGGCCGTAGTCCACGGCCTGGGCGCGCTCGGCGGCCGCCGAGGCGACCGCGCGCTCCATCTCGGCGGCGTGCGCGCGACAGCCGCGCAGCAGCAGCCGGGACACCCGGCCGAGGCCCCCGTACACCATCCGGGACAGCGGGCGGCCCCTGTGTGCCGCGGCCACCGCCACCGCGGCGTCCAGTCCCCGTACGAAGCGCCGGGCCGCGGCTATGTCGGGGTGCGCCGACGGTCCCGTACCGGCGACGACCGGAGCGAGGACCGCGCGCAGTTCGCCCACACGCATCCACCACAGGAAGGGCGAGCCGATGACCAGGACGGGCGCGCCGGGAGTGCGGCGGCGCGCGGCGCCGCCCGGGCCGGGGGCGGCGCCGGGCCGGTCCCCGGGCGGCGGGCCGTGGGCCGGGTGGGTGCGGTCCTCCAGCCAGCTGTCGCAGTCGGGGGTGAGCGCTATCGCGGACGGCGCCGGCACCTCGAGCCGGTCGGCGAGGTCACGCACCATCCGGTACAGGTCCGGCGCCGACTCCTCGGGAACGGCGACCGTCGGGGTCACGGCGGGGCGGGCGCGGGCGACCACCAGGGCGACACCCGCGGCGGCCGACAGGACGAGAAGCGCGAGGACGCCCACCGCCCAGCGGGCCGCGTCCCAGCCCCCGCCCACGAGACGCCCGGTGGAACCGCCCACGAGCAGGACCACGGCGACGGCGGCGGGAAGCAGGGCGACGGCCAGCGCCCGGCTGCGCACCCGCAGCACGGCCAGCGCCCGGGAGCGCGCGGCCTGCGCGCCCCTCTCCACACCACCGGCACCGGTCACGGCCCGACCTCACCCCCTCCTCGTCACTGCCCTCGGCCGGCGCGCCGCTCGCGCGGCCTCCGCGCCGCGCCCTGCCGCGCCATGTCCTGCCGCGCCATGTCCTGCTGCTCTCCGGCTGTTGCTCACTTCCCCCACTGTGGCACCCGCCACTGACATCGCAATGCCGGTGGGCCAAGTGCCGGAATGCTTGCGCGGCACCTTAGTTGGGGCCTCCGCACCCGTCAGCCGTATGGCGGATCGGTCACTCGATGGAATGGCTTTGGGGAAAGGTGGGTGACGGACAGCAAGGATCAGGCCCCGGATCCTGAGGTGGATCCGGGGCCTGTCGGACCGGGTGGCGACGGAGGACTCTCCGAGGCCGGTCAGACGCTCTTCGCGGCTTCCGCCGCGGCCTTCGCCGCGATGTCCGTACGGTGCTGGGAACCGTCGAGGCCGATGCGGGCGACGGCCCGGTAGGCACGGTCGCGGGCTTCGGTGAGGTCCGCGCCGGTGGCCGTGACGGACAGCACGCGGCCGCCGGCGCTGACGACGGCGTCGCCCTCGCGCCGGGTGCCGGCGTGCAGGACGTAGGCGTGCGGCGCGTCCTCGGCGGCGACCTCGTCGAGGCCGGTGATCGGGTCACCGGTGCGCGGGGTGCCGGGGTAGTTGTGGGAGGCGACGACCACGGTGACGGCCGCGTCCTCGCTCCAGCGCAGGGGCGGCAGGTCGGCGAGGTTGCCGGTGGCGGCGGCCATCAGCAGACCGGCGAGCGGGGTCTGCAGGCGGGCCAGCACGACCTGGGTCTCGGGATCGCCGAAGCGGGCGTTGAACTCGATCACGCGGACCCCGCGCGAGGTGATCGCGAGACCGGCGTACAGCAGGCCGGAGAAGGGGGTGCCGCGGCGGCGCATCTCGTCGACGGTCGGCTGGAGGACGTTCTCCACGACCTCGTCGACCAGCTTGGGATCGGCCCAGGGCAGCGGCGAGTACGCGCCCATGCCGCCGGTGTTCGGGCCCTCGTCGCCGTCGAGGGCGCGCTTGAAGTCCTGGGCGGGCTGCAGGGGACGCACGTTCTCACCGTCGGTGACGGCGAAGAGGGAGACCTCGGGACCGTCGAGGTACTCCTCGACGACCACGCGCTCGCAGGCGTTCGCGTGGGCCCGGGCGGTCTCGATGTCGTCGGTGACGACGACGCCCTTGCCGGCGGCCAGCCCGTCGTCCTTGACGACGTAGGGGGCGCCGAAGGCGTCGAGGGCCGCGTCGACCTCGGCCGGGGTCGTGCAGACGTACGCGCGGGCCGTGGGCACCCCGGCGCCGGCCATCACGTCCTTCGCGAAGGCCTTGGAGCCCTCGAGCTGCGCGGCCTGCCCGGAGGGGCCGAAGACCGGGATGCCCGCCTCGCGCACGGCGTCGGCGACGCCGGCGACGAGAGGCGCCTCCGGTCCGACGACGACGAGGTCGGCGCCGAGTTCCGTGGCCAGCGCGGTCACGGCCGCGCCGTCGAGGGCGTCGACCGGATGCAGTGCGGCGACCTCGGCGATGCCGGCGTTGCCGGGTGCGCAGTGCAGCGCGGTGACGTCGGGGTCGAGGGACAGGGAACGGCACAGGGCGTGTTCGCGGGCGCCGCCGCCGATGACAAGGACCTTCACGGGGGTCAGCCTAATGGGAACGGGCCGGGCCGCTTTGTGCGGGCTTCCGAAGAGGCGGGCGCGGAGCGCTTGTACGTTCCTCCAGCGCGGTCCGGCCTGGTCGGTCCGGCCCGCCCTGCCCGGCCGCCCGGCTCCGGCGGGTGGCGGGTGGCGGGTGGCGGGTGGCGGCTACTCGTGCACGATCTCCTCGACGACCGTCGCGCCCAGCTCGCGTACGAGCAGCTCCTTGCCGGAGAGAGCCGATTCGTCGAGGTCGGGGTCGTCGTCCTCGGGGATGTCGTCCTCGGGGGAGACCGGGGGCGGCTCGGGCGCCGCGGGGCGGGGGGCGGGGGCGGCCGTCGGTGCGGCCTGCGCGGTGGGCGCCGTGGGAGCACCGCCGCCGCGGGACGGCGGGGCGGCGGGGGCCGGCGCCGTCGGCCGCTGGACGGGCGTGCCGCCGCCGGTACCGCCGTAGCCGCCGCCGGACGGGCCGACGGGGGGCGGGGGCGCCGAGCCGCCGGAGGGGTCGACCACCGCGTCGATCTTCCACTGCACGTGGAACTGCTCGGCCAGGGCCTGCCGCAGGACGTCCTCGCTGCCGCTGCTCTGGAAGTTGTCGCGGGCTCCGGCGTTGACGAAGCCGATCTGCAGGGTGGTGCCGTCGAAGCCGGTCACCTGGGCGTTCTGGCTGAGCAGGATCCAGGTGAACCGACGGCGGTTCTTGACCGCCTCCAGGATGTCGGGCCACAGCGAGCGCGGGTCGGGCCCGCCGGCCGGGGGCGCGGCCGGGGTGGCGGCCGGGGCAGGAGGCGTCACGGGCGCGGCGGACGACGCGGCGGCTGTCGCGGATGCGGTCGGCGTCCGGGGCTGACCGCCTCCCGCCGGAACGGCCGTGGGCCATCCTCCGGGACGTCGTCCACCGCCCGCAGGAGCCGCGGTGGGCCAGGCGCCGGGCGCGGGTGCCGAAGCGGCGGGGTCAGGGGCGGGCGCGGGAGCGGCCGGGGGCTGAGCACCCGCACCATCGCCCCCACCGGGAGCGGCAGCGGGCGCAGGGGCCGGAGCGGCTTGAGGAGCAGGTGCAGGGGCCGGGGCCGGGGCCGGGGCGCCGCCCACCGGCGTCCGCACCGCCGCCCGGGCCGCGGCCGGGCCGCCGCCCGGCGGGACCGGTGCGGCGGTCACGGAACCCGCGGCTCCGGCGTGCGCCTCGGGTCCGGGCGCGTACCCCATGGCCGGCGCACCGGCGCCCGCGGAGAACTGGACGCCCCGCTCGATCCGGTCGAGGCGGGCCATCACCGACCGCTCGTCGCCGTACGCGGCGGGCAGCATCACGCGGGCGCAGATCAGCTCCAGCTGCAGCCGGGGCGAGTGGGCGCCGCGCATCTCGGTGAGGCCCTCGTTGACGAGGTCGGCGGCGCGGCTCAGCTCGGCCGCGCCGAAGGACCGCGCCTGGGCCTGCATCCGCTCGACGACGTCGGCCGGGGCGTCGATGAGCCCCTTCTCCGCGGCGTCGGGCACGGCGGCGAGGATGACCAGGTCGCGGAGCCGCTCCAGCAGGTCGGTGACGAACCGGCGCGGGTCGTTGCCGCCCTCGATCACCCGGTCCACGACCTCGAAGGCGGCCGAGCCGTCCCCGGAGGCGAAGGCCTCGACGACGGAGTCGAGCAGCGAACCGTCCGTGTAGCCGAGGAGAGAGGTGGCCATGGCGTACGTCACACCGTCGTCCCCGGCGCCGGCCAGCAGCTGGTCCATGACGGACATGGAGTCACGCACGGACCCCGCGCCCGCCCGCACGACCAGCGGCAGCACGCCGTCCTCGACGGGGATGTCCTCCTTGGCGCACACCTCGGCGAGGTAGTCGCGCAGGGTGCCGGGCGGCACGAGCCGGAACGGGTAGTGGTGGGTGCGCGACCGGATGGTCCCGATGACCTTCTCGGGCTCCGTGGTGGCGAAGATGAACTTCAGGTGCTCCGGCGGCTCCTCGACCACCTTGAGCAGGGCGTTGAAGCCGGCCGGCGTGACCATGTGGGCCTCGTCGATGATGTAGATCTTGTACCGGCTGTGCGCGGGCCCGAAGAACGCCTTCTCCCGCAGGTCACGGGCGTCGTCCACACCACCGTGCGAGGCGGCGTCGATCTCGATGACGTCGATCGAGCCCGGTCCGTTCCTCGCCAGGTCCCGGCACGACCGGCACTCGCCGCACGGCGTCGGCGTGGGGCCCTGCTCGCAGTTCAGGCAGCGCGCCAGGATGCGCGCGCTGGTCGTCTTGCCGCACCCGCGCGGACCGCTGAACAGGTACGCGTGATTGACCCGGTTGTTCCGCAGCGCCTGCTGCAGCGGGTCAGTGACATGCCCCTGACCGATGACCTCGGCGAAGGACTCCGGGCGGTAACGGCGGTAGAGCGCGAGAGACGACACGCATACGAGGTTATAGGCGCCCACCGACAACCGGTCCCGCCGGCGGATCCGGGCCGGCCGCCCCGCGAACGCAAGCGCCCCCCACGCACCCGCCAGAGCCGACCTACCCTTGCTGCCTTCCGGCCCTGGGGGAGTTCAGTCAGATAGCGCCGCGTGAGGGGCTGCGCCACACGTTACCCGATCCGGGCCCCCGAGAACGAGTTCGCGAGCACTCTCCGGCGTCATGTAATGTTTGCCGCGGAGGATTCGCCTAGAGGCCTAGGGCGCACGCTTGGAAAGCGTGTTGGGGGCAACCCCTCACGAGTTCGAATCTCGTATCCTCCGCCAGTGCCTCACCGGGCACGATGTCGAAGGGCCCCCTGGAAACAGGGGGCCCTTCGACGTTGTCCCGTCGCCGTTGTCCCGTCGGCGGGGGAACGGCATGGGGTCCGCCATGCCGTTCCGGCCCGCCCGCGGCACCGCGGTCCGTGCGGGACCGCGTCAGCTCCGGACGTCGTCGTGGAGGGGCGAAGACTCCTCCGCCTCCAGGCGCACGGTCGGCAGACGCCGGGCCAGGGGGGCGGGAAGCCACCAGGCGTGGCGGCCCAGGAGGTGCATGGCCGCCGGGACGACCAGGCAGCGGATCACCACGGCGTCCAGGAGGATCGCCGTCGCGAGCCCCAGGCCGAACTGCTGGAGCATGCGGTCCGGGGAGAGGATGAAGGCCGCGAAGACGACGATCATGATGGCCGCCGCGGCGGTGATGACCTGGCCCGTGGCGGCCAGTCCCTCACGGACGGCGAGAGCGGGGTCGCGGGTGCGCTTCCACTCCTCGTGGATGCGGGAGATCAGGAAGACCTCGTAGTCCATGGAGAGCCCGAAGACGATCGCGAAGATCATGACGGGGATGAACGCCTCCACCGGGCCGGGCTGCACTCCGAACCAGCCGTGCTGGAAGACCAGCGTGATCACGCCGAGCGCCGCCGAGATGGAGAGGAGGTTGAGGACCGCCGCCTTGACCGGGATCCACAGGGAACGGAAGACCAGCAGAAGCAGGAGCGTGGACAGGCCCACCACGATCGTCACGAAGAGCGGGATGCGGGACGACACCGAGTCGGCGAAGTCCTGCGCCGCCGCCGTCGGGCCGCCGATCAGGTACGTGGCACCGGTGCGGTCGGCCAGGCCGGGCAGCACGTCGTCGCGGAGGGTGTGGACCAGGTCGGCCGTGGACTCGGACTGCGGGGCGGTGGCCGGGAAGGCGATGACCGTCGAGACCTCGCCGTCGGACGAGGGCAGGGGCGGTGTCGTCGCCGCGATGCCCGGGGTGTCGGCGAGCGTGGTGCGCAGCGCCGTCGCCGCCGCCTCGTCGCCCTGGGCCACCACGACCAGGGGTCCGTTGAAACCGGGACCGAAACCGTCGGCCAGCAGGTCGTAGGCCTTGCGGCTGGTGGACGTCGCCGGGTCGTTGCCCGCGTCGGCGAAACCCAGCCGCATCCCGACGGCCGGTGCCGACAGAGCCAGCAGCGCCACGGTGGCCGCCAGCAGCGCGGGCAGCGGGCGGCGCTGCACGGCGCCGGCCAGGCGGCGCCAGCCCCGGCCCTCCTCGGCACCCTTGGCCGCCGTCTTCGCCGCCCGCTTCAGCACGTGCCGCTGGAGACGGGGGCCGAACAGGGCGAGCAGGGCCGGCAGCAGGGTCAGCGAGGCGGCCATCGTGACCAGCACGGTCAGCGCGACGGCCAGCGCCGCGCCCTGGAGCGCACCGAGTCCCAGGGCGACCAGGCCCAGCAGGGCGATGATGACGGTGCAGCCGGCGAAGAAGACCGTACGGCCCGCCGCGTCCAGGGCGGTGCGGGCGGCCGTGTCGCGGTCCATGCCGCGGACGAGTTCGTGGCGGTAGCGGTAGAAGATCAGCAGCGCGTAGTCGACACCCACCCCGAGGCCGACCAGCATCATGATCGGCGGGGTGAAGTCGGCGACCGTGAAGAGGTGCGAGGCGAGCGCGATCAGGCCCACCGCGCCGCCGACCGCGAACAGCGCCGTGACCAGGGGCAGCGCGGCGGCCACGATCGATCCGAAGAGCAGGACGAGGATCACCAGCGCGGCGAGCATGCCCGCGCCCTCGGCTCCCCCGCCGCCGCTCTCCTCGGCGCTCTGCACCGCATCCCCGCCCAGCTCCACGGTGAGGCCGTCACCGGCCGCCGACCGCGCCGTGTCGATGATGCGGGCGACGTCCTCCTTGGGGACCTCCTCGGTCGTCCCGTCCAGGACGACGGTGGCGTAGGCGATGGTGCCGTCCTCGGAGACGGCGGCGGCGTCGTCGTACGGGCTGTGGACCTCGGCGACGGACGGCAGGGTGCGTACCCGGTCGAGGAGCCGTTCCACCTCGGCGCGGTCGCCGGCCAGTCCGGCGGAGTCCTGCAGGACGACCTGCACGCTGTCGCCCGCCTGGGCGGACCCGTGCCGTTCCAGCAGGTCGGTGGCGGTCTGGGAATCGGTGCCGGGGAGGGAGAAGTCGTTGCGGTAGGTGCTGCCTGCGAGCTGGGAGCCGACGGTGATGACGGCGACCACGATCACCCAGAGCAGCAGGGCGCTCCAGCGGTGACGCCGGGACCAGGAGGCGAGGCGGCCGAAGACGCCGGGGCGGGCCGCGGGCCGGGTGGGCAGGGGCGAGGGACTGTACGAGTGCATGCCCGCAGCGTCCGGCTCCGGTGTGACGCCGGGCATCGGCCCCGGGAGGACAGTCGCCGTACTGCGTGGGTTGCGGGGGGCGGGGGCGCCGTACTGCGTGGGTTGCGAGACGTGGTGGCGTACGCCCGGCGCGTCACCGCCCCACCGGGCCGCGGCAGGCTCACCCCGACAGCCAGCGGGGGCTCACCATCCCCGACTCGTATGCCAGTACGACCAGTTGGGAGCGGTCGCGGACGTCCAGCTTGGTCATGATGCGGCTGACGTGGGTCTTCGCGGTGGCGGGGCTCAGGACGAGGCGGGCGGCGATCTCGTCGTTGGAGAGGCCGGCCGCGACCAGGCACATGACCTCGCGTTCGCGTTCGGTGAGGGCGTTCAGCCGCGGGCCGGGCTCGGGGGCCCTGGCCCGGCCCGCGAACTCGGCGATCAGACGGCGGGTGACGGAGGGGCTGATCAGCGCGTCCCCGCGGGCGGCGACCCGGACGGCGTGCACCAGTTCCTCCGGCTCGGTGTCCTTGACCAGGAAGCCGGTCGCCCCGGCGCGCAGGGCGCCGTACACGTAGTCGTCGAGGTCGAAGGTGGTCAGGATGACCACGCGTACGTCGTTCAGGCGGGAGTCGGCGGCGATGTCCCGGGCCGCCTGGAGGCCGTCCACGCCCGGCATGCGGATGTCCAGCAGGACGACGTCGGGACGCAGGGCGCGGCAGACGGCCAGGGCCTCGGCGCCGTCGCTCGCCTCGCCGACCACCTCCAGGTCGTCCTCGTCCTCCAGCATCGACCGGAACCCGGCGCGCACCAGACGCTGGTCGTCGGCCAGCACGATTCTGATCATGGGGTGGGGAGTGCTCCCTTCGGTGGTGCCGGGACGTCCGGGCACGGCAGTGTCGCCCGGACCGTGAAACCGCCGTCCGCGGCCGGCCCGGTGGTGAGGTGGCCGCCGAGGGCGCGGGCCCGCTCGCGCATCCCGGCGATGCCGCTGCCGGAACCGCCGCTCACGGGTGAGGGGCCGCGGCCGTCGTCGGTGACCTCGACGGTGACGTGCCGCGTGCCGTGCTCGATGCGCACGGCGACGGCGGTGGCGTGGGCGTGGCGGGTGACGTTGGTCAGGGACTCCTGCACGATGCGGTACGCGGCGAGATCCACCTCGGCGGGCAGCGGGCGCCGGCCGCCGCCGACGCTCACGCGGACGTCGAGGCCGGCCAGCCGGGCCGACGCCACCAGTTCGCCGAGCCGGTCGAGGCCGGCCGTGGGCGCGGTGGGCGCCGGCTCGTCGGCCTGCCGCAGCACGCCCAGGGTCGCCCGCAGTTCGCGCAGCGCCTCCCTGCTGGCGTCCTTGACCGCGGCGAGAGCCTCCTGCGCCCGTTCGGGACCGCTCTCGGGGTCCTTGCGCAGCCGGCGCAGGGCGGCGGCGGACTGGACGTTGATGAGGGAGAGGTGGTGGCCGACGACGTCGTGCAGCTCCCGCGCGATGCGCAGCCGCTCCTCGCTCGCCGCCCGCTGCTCCGCCTCCCGCGACAGGGCCAGCCGGTTGTCGCGCACCCATCCGAGGGCGATCACGCCCACCAGCCAGCCGGTCATCATGAACAGGGCTATGCCGTTGACGTCGTGGTTGCCGAGCAGCGTGCCCGTGCCGGTGAGCAGCAGGCCGAGCGCGGCCAGGACGATCGCCGCGCGGAGACGGCCCTCGGCCGCGACCATGTACAGGGCGACGACGAAGGCGACCACCAGGGGGCCGTCGTAGGCGCTGACCAGGTAGTACGCGATGGTGGCGGCCAGTACGAAGGCCGCGGTCGGCACCGGGTGGCGCCGGCAGACGTACAGGGCGGCGCAGGCGGCGACGAGCAGGGCCCAGCCGAGCGCGGTGGTCTCCCAGGGCTCCTCGCGTTCGCCGATCAAGGAGCGCAGACTTCCCACCACGACCAGGGTCAGGACCGCACCGGCCAGCGCGGCGTCCGCCGCCCGGCCACGCGGCAGCCCGGACCGGGTCGGCGGGACGGAGGAAACCATGCCGTAAGCGTAGGCAGGCCACCCACCGCGTGCCCACCCCCTGCACGGCGGACCCGCTCGGCACCGGCCCGCAACCCGGGGCGTAACCGGGCGCCGGGCACCGCAACCGGTGGAGTACGGCGGATACCGGCCGCAGGCCGACGCTCCGGCGCCCGTCGCCCGCCGACGCTGGGGGCATGAGTATCGATCCCGCCCCCGGCCTCCCCCTCTCCGCCCGCCTGCGCCGCCTGAACCTGCCGGTGGTGGCCCTGCTCACCGCCGTCGCGCTGGTCCGGCCGGTGTTCTCCGTCACCGGACTGGCCGACGCGCTCGGCAAGCCGCTCACCCCCCTGCTGCTCACCCTCCTGATCAGCCTGGTGTGGATCCTCGTCGTCGGACTCGGCCGGATGCGGGAGCCGTTGCTGACGCCGGTGGCCGCGGGGGTGGCGTACGCGGTGGCCACCCTGCTCCTGAGCGGGGTGCTGTCCCCCGTGCTCACGGGGGAACTGCGAGGACCGCTCGCACGGCCACAGGCCATCCTGCCGATGTTCCTCGTCAGCGGGGTGTGGGGTACGGTCTGCGGCGTCTGCGCGCTGGGCGTGCGCCGGTTGCGCGGTGGAGCGGTGTGAGCGGGCGGCGGCTCGCCCTCCGACCTCACGGCCGGGTCCTCACCACGGCGGACGGGCCGTCACCCCGCCGTCCACCACGAGGTCGTGGCCGGTGATCCAGGACGCCAGCCCGGACGCGAGGAACACGCACGCGTCGCCCACGTCCTCCGGCCGCCCGAGCCGCCCCGTGGGCGCCGCCCGCCGCCACCGCCGTACGCCCTCCGGCCAGGACTCGGCGAGCCCGTCGCGGTCGATCAGGCCGGGCGAGACGGAGTTGACCCTGATCCCCCACGGCCCGTACTCCAGAGCCGCCGAACGGGCGTGCATCACGACCGCCGCCTTGGAGGCGCTGTAGTGCGCGTGGGCGGGGGCCGGGGCGCCGGCCTCGACGGACGCGATGTGGGTGACGGTGCCGCCGCCCTCCTGGTCCCGCATGATCCCGGCCGCGGCCTGCGTGCAGGCGAAGACGCCGGTGAGGTTGGTGTCCACCACGTCCCGCCACTCGGCGGCCGTCATGCCGGGCAGTTCCCGCAGCGGCTGCACGCCGGCGTTGTTGACCAGCGCCGTCAGCCGGCCGCCGCCCCAGTCGGCGGCGTCCTCGACCAGGGTGCGGCAGGCGTCCTCGTCGGTGAGGTCGGCGCGCAGCACCACGGCCCGGCCGCCGTGCTCCCGGATCCGCGCGGCCACGTCCCCGGCCGCCGCGACCGCCGTACGGCAGTGCACCGCGACCGCCGCGCCCTCCTCGGCGAACCGCAGCGCGATGCCCCGGCCGATGCCGCCGCCCGCGCCCGTGACGAGCGCCACCTGGCCGTCGAGGAGACGCGCGGACGGGCTCACGGCCGGCACAGTTCCGCGATCCGCGCCGCCTGGTCCGGGTGGCGCGCCGTGAGGGCGGCCGCGTCGCCGTGCTCGTAGTCCTCGTAGGTGAAGCCGGGCGCCATCGTGCAGCCGAAGAGCGTCCAGGTGCCGCCGGCCGCCACCCTGCCGCCCATCCAGGTGCCGGCGGGGACCGTGTACTGCACGTGCTGCCCGTCCAGGACGTCCGGTCCCAGCACGGCCGTGCGCGCGCCGCCGTCCGGGCCGAGGAGCAGCAGCTCCAGGGGGTCGCCGAGGTAGAAGTGCCAGGTCTCGTCGGACGGCAGGCGGTGCAGCGCGGAGAAGTCGTCCGGCCGGGAGGTCAGCAGCGCCACGACGGCGGTCCCGGTGGGGCGTCCGTCGGCGCGCTCCGGGCCGGCCCAGGTGCGGCGGAACAGGCCGCCCTCCCGGGGGATGGGCTCCAGCCCGTAGTGCGCGATCAGGTCCTCGGCGGTCGGCGGGGGCGTCACGCCGGGAAGGCTACCTCCCGGCGCAGGAAGGCGAGCTGTGCGCGCTTCTCGGGCAGGTACACGTCCGGCAGGTCGACCTCGGGCAGGACGACCTCCGGGCCGGCGGTGAAGCCCTGCTTGAGGAAGCGGGCTGTCGCCTTGTCGTTGCGCACGTCCGGGTCGACCACGATCCGCGTCCGGTCCAGGCCCAGCAGGACGTAGGCCGTGAGGGCCCGGGACAGGGCGGCGGTCCAGCCGGGGCGGGCGCCCCGCTCCCCGGCGGGAGCGAGCAGCAGGTGGACTCCGATGTCACCGGGTTCCACGTCGTAGCACTCGCCGACCCGGTCGGCGCCGGGCTCGTAGGTCTGGAACAGCGCGACCGGCTCGTCGTCCTCGACCACCAGGAAGGCGTGGTGGGTGTCGAGGCCGGCCATGTGGGCGTAGATGTCGGCCACCTGGTCCCTCGTCAGGCCGTTCATGCCCCAGAAGGCGGCGCGTTCCTCGCTGACCCAGGAGTGGATCACCCCGGCGTCCGCGGCGGCGTCGAGGGGCAGGACCCGGACGGTGCCGAAGCCGTCGAGCGCCTGCTCGTGGACGGCCGGACGGGACGCGTACGGGGGCGTGGCCGGTGCCGGGTTCGGGGTCGGGGTCGGGTCAGACATCGGTCTCCTTCGTGAGCCGGTCGAAGTCGGTGACCACGGGGACGAGTTCGCCCGCGAGCCACAGGGACTGCTGGTCGTGGTGGTGGGGGGAGCGGGGGTCGCCGGACGCGCCGTGGGGGACCACCCAGCGGCTGTCCTGCCGGTCGGCCAGGTCCCAGACGTATCGGGCGGCGGGTCCGCGCGCGGCGCGGTCGGTGAGGCCGGGGACGGCGGAGGTGCACAGCACGCAGTCGTGGTCGCCGGAGAGTCCGGGTTCCTGCGCGGAGGCGTCCGGCAGCGCCCGCCAGGGGGCGAGCCGGTGGGTGTCGCCCCAGGTGCCGGAGGGCTCCCGCCCGGCCACCTCCTCCAGGGCGGCGCGGACGGCCCCGGCGCGGTCGACGCCGTACAGGTCCTCGGCGCGCAGCAGGTGTTCGAGGGCGTAGGCGATGCGCGGCACCAGTGCGAGCCAGGGCAGGAATACCTCGGGGTAGGCGGGCGGGACGGCGGCCCCGGCGAAGGCCGGGTGTGCCGCCAGGTGCCGTACGAGCGCGCCGCGGACGGCCGCGTAGGCCGCCGCGTCGGTGCTGCCGGCGTCCATGCGGCGGTCCCAGGCGAGGAGGCGGTCGCGCAGGGCGGCGGCCTCGGGGGTCAGGCCGTCGAGGACGCTCAGGTGCTCGAGGAGCGGGGCGGCGGAGGCGAGGTGGGTGTCGGTGTGGATCGCGGCCATGCCGGCGGCCGACCAGCGGTCCTCGGCGGCGAGCAGGGCGGTGATGCGCTCGGCGCGGTGCGGCGGGGCGAACTCGACGCCGAGGGGTGCCGCGGGGCCGCGCTGGTTGGCCATGACGGCGACGCCGTCGGTGAGCCCGGCGCGGGGCGTCCCGTGCCAGCCGGTCCACTCGTGCCCGGGCTCCCACGCGGGCACCGGGCGCAGGCCGTTGGCGGCGGCCCGCACCGGCACCCGGCCCGCGACCCGGTGCAGCAGCCCGCCCTCGGTGTCGGCGGCCTGCACGACGTTGACCGGTTCCACCCACGCGTCCAGGGCCCGGTCCACGTCGGCGGTCCGGCGGGCCCGCAGCAGCGGCAGCAGGGCGGAGAAGCCCAGATCGGCGGTGACGCGGGGCGGGTGGCGCAGGCTGAGGGCAAGGGGGGTGCCGTCGACCAGCCCCTCGGGGCCGCCGGCGATCACCGGGCCCCGATCGGTCTCGATGACCTCGATCTCGACGGGCTCCTCCCCCGCGACCCGGATCAGCTCGGTGTGCCGGGAGGCCCGGTGCCAGGCGCCGTCCGGGCCGAGCGCCTCCACGCCGGCGCCGGTACGGCGCAGCCGTTCGCGGTAGAGGTCCTGGTAGTCGGCCATGGCGTTGGTGATGGCCCAGGCGACGGTGCCGGTGTGGCCGAAGTGGGCGATGCCGGGGACGCCGGGCACGGCGAGGCCGACGACGTCGAACTCCGGGCAGGACAGGTGGATCTGCTGGTAGACACCGGGGTCCTCGATGTAGCGGTGCGGGTCGCCGGCGATGACCGCGTGCCCGGTCACGGTGCGTTCGCCGCTCACCAGCCAGCCGTTGCTGCCGGCGGTGCCCGGCCCGTCGGTGGCGAACAGGGCGACGGCGTCCGGGCCGAGGTGCCCGGCGATGTGCTCGCGCCAGAGCTTGGCGGGGAAACCGGCGAAGAGGACGTGGGTGGAGAGCCAGACGGCGAGCGGGGTCCAGGGCTCCCAGCGGCCGGGCGCGAGACCGGCGCGCGCGAACTCGGGGGCGGGGGTGTCCCGGGCGAGCGACTCGTTCACGCCGTCGGTGTACGCCCGGACCCAGGCGGCCGTCTCCGGGTCCCCTTCCTCCAGGGCGGCGAAGCAGCGGCGGGCGGTGTCGGCGAGCCGGGCCCGGCGGGCAAAGCGGTCCCAGGGCAGGGACTCGGCCCCGAGGAAGGACGCCGAGGTGCCCTGTGCGCGGTGCCGTTCGACCTCCAGCTGCCAGCCCCGGTCGCGGGCGGTCACCCGGCCCTGCGCGCGGGCGAGTCCCTCCACGCTGTCCGCGCGCAGATGCGGGATTCCCCAGGCGTCGCGGTATATCTCGGCGCTCACCCCTGTGCCCCTACTTTCCTTTAGGTTAGGCTCACCTAAGTCTTACGTCGTGGCGGAATCGTACGGGAAAGGTGAACGACCGATGGGGCAGGGGCGGGGTTGGGAAGGCGCGGTCCTCAAACTGATGCGCGCGAAGGACTTCGAGTTCACCGTGACGGACGCCGAGGACGTCACCCCGCACTACCGGCGGCTGCGCCTGTCCGACGGCGGCCTGCTGGCGGCGACCGGCGTCCACCCCACGATGTGGGTGCGGCTGTGGTTCGAGAACGCGGGCAAGCCCCACCAGCGGGCGTACACCCTGGTCGACCCGGACCCGGTGACCGGCACCTTCGCCATGGAGTTCGCCCTGCACGAGGGGTGCGCCAGCGACTGGGCGCGGGCCGCGAAGCCCGGCGACACCATCGAGGCCACCGTCCAGGGCACCGGCTTCCAGCACCCCGACCCGGCCCCCTCCCGCCTCTTCGCCGTCGCCGACCCGGCGTCCCTGCCCGCCCTCAACTCCCTGCTGGACGCGCTGGACACGGTGCCCGCGACCATCTGGTTCGAGGGCGACACCGAGGGCCTGCCCCTGCGCACCGCCCCGTCCCGGCACGAGGTCCGCACCGTCCCGCGCCGCGACGCCGGCGCCCACCTGGTCGCCGAGGTGAAGGCGGCGCTGCCCGGACTGCTGCGCGACACCGCCGAGCCGTACGTCTGGATCGCCTGCGACACGGCCACCACCCGGGCCCTGGCCGCCCACGTCCGCAAGGACCTGGGCGTGCCCAAGCACCGGGTGAACGCGCTGGGGTACTGGCGCGCGACCTGAGCCCCGGCTCCCGTCCGCCGGGACACGGATCCCGCTCCGCGCCCCGGCGGACGGGCCCCCGAGGCCGTTTCGCCCCCGTTTGCGACGTCATCTCCCGTGCCGCGCCGCGCCGTCGAGGCTGCGCCCGCGACGCCCGGGCCGGTAGGCTTTCCGTGTGATCTTCAAGCGCATCGGAAACGGCCGGCCGTACCCCGACCACGGCCGGGAGAGCACCCGGCAGTGGGCGGACGTCGCGCCGCGCCCGGTCCGCCTCGATCAGCTCGTGACGACCAAGGGCCAGCTCGACCTGGAGACCCTCCTCGCCGAGGACTCCACGTTCTACGGCGACCTCTTCGCGCACGTCGTGAAGTGGCAGGGGGACCTGTACCTGGAGGACGGCCTCCACCGCGCGGTCCGCGCGGCGCTGCAGCAGCGACAGGTGCTGCACGCACGCGTCCTCGAACTCGACTGACGGACCGCCGGGACCCGCCTGACGAACCGCCGGGGACCCGACCGGCGGACCGCCCGGTCCGGCTGACGACGCGTCGGTGCCGCCCGGTGCCACCGGGGGGTCCCGGCGCTCCTTGACCCTTTCGGGTTGAATCAGACCGATCCGCGTAAGATCGAGTGATCATCTAATAGGCATCATCGCTCCGGCGCACTACGCTGCGCTCATGAGCATGCTGACTCCCCCGGGCATGGGCGGCAAGTACCGGGTCACGGGGGACAAGTACCCGCGGATGCGGCCCGCCCGGCGGCGCGGCAGGCTCGGACTCGCCGTCGCGGCCTGCACGGCCGTCCTCGGCGTCCTCGGCTGGGGCACGCTGCAACTCATCGACGTCTTCACCGGCGACGACGAGGCGTCGGCGACCACCGCCGCCGGGGAGTGCCGGCCCGCCCCGGCCCGCGCGAGCGCGTCCCCCGCCGCGGTGTCCGTGCCCGCGCCGGCGCAGATCACCGTCAACGTGCTGAACGCCACCACCCGCAAGGGTCTGGCCCAGCAGACCGCCGACGAGCTGAAGAAGCGCGGCTTCCGCATCGGCGAGGTGGGCAACGCGCCCGCGGAGTACGACAAGAAGATCGGCGGCACCGGTGTGCTCCTCGGCCCCGCCGCCTCCCTGAAGGGCTCGCTGCCCGTGCTCGGCACGCAGCTGCCCGCCGCCGAGCGCCGTACCGACGCGGCCCGCAAGGACACCGCCGTCGACCTGATCATCGGCGACGGCTTCAAGGGGCTGGCACAGCGGGCGGACGCCGACACGGCGATCGCCCGCCTGAGCACGCCGCAGCCGACGCCCGCCGCGCAGAAGAAGGACTGCTGAGCAGTCGTACGGACGCGCCGCGAGCGGTTACTCGGCCGCTCCGTACATCCGGTCGCCCGCGTCCCCGAGGCCCGGGACGATGTAGCCCTGGTCGTTGAGGCGCTCGTCGACCGAGGCCGTCACGACCGTCACCGGGGTGCCGGCCAGTTCGCGCTCCATCAGCTCGACGCCCTCGGGGGCCGCCAGCAGCACCACGGCCGTCACGTCGTCGGCGCCGCGCTTGATCAGCTCCTGGATGGAGGCGACCAGCGTGCCGCCGGTGGCCAGCATCGGGTCCAGGACGTACACCTGGCGCCCGGACAGGTCGTCCGGCATGCGCGTGGCGTAGGTGGAGGCCTGCAGCGTCTCCTCGTTGCGCACCATGCCGAGGAAGCCCACCTCGGCGGTCGGCAGCAGCCGGACCATGCCGTCGAGCATGCCGAGACCGGCGCGCAGGATCGGCACCACCAGCGGGCGCGGGTGGGAGAGCTTGACGCCGGTGGTCTGCGTGACCGGCGTGTGGATGTCGACCTGTTCGGTACGCACGTCGCGCGTGGCCTCGTAGGCGAGCAGGGTGACCAGCTCGTCGGCGAGGCGGCGGAAGGTCGCGGAGTCGGTGCGCTGGTCGCGCAGCGTGGTGAGCTTGTGGGCGACCAGGGGGTGGTCGACGACGTGGAGACGCATGTCCCCACAGTAACCGGGCCCCGGCACCCCGGCGTCCCCGCGCCCGGGCAGGACCGCACCACCGCGTTCCTCCCGTTCCCAGGCGTCGGACCGCCCGTCCGGGGGAAGGTGGGAGGAACGGACGCGGGGTGGTGAGACTGTGCCTGACCGGAACATCGCCGGCACGCCTTCCTCGGGCGAGGAGCCGAGGACACGGCGGAGGACGGAGCCGGGGCCCAGGACGGGCCCGGACACGGAGGCCGAGCGCCGACGGCGCCGGGCCCAGTTCCTGCGCGACCTCGCGGAGGCGCGGGAGCTGCGGGACCGCGTCCAGCCGCGCCGCGCCAAGACCGCCCGCCTGCGCCACGCGATGCGCATGCGCACCTTCCGCTGGTGACGCCCGCGGCGGGCACTGCCTCCCGCACCGGCACCGGGAACGGACCCTGAGGCACCGGCCGGTGCGGAACGGCCGGCCGGACGCCGGGGCGTGAGCCGGGCCGGGGGCCGCCGCGCGCGGGAACCCGCGTACGATCCGCGGGTGGCGGGACCGGGGCCGGCCGGCGGCTCGGCGGGAACGGGAAAGTTTCCGATCAAAACTGACGGACACAGGGCGTCGAAGACATCCCCTGAAGCCCTTGTTTCTGCCACGATTCCGAGTGGGTGGGGCGCGGAGCACCGCATGCCCCGCCCGCGACCTCCGCCGGGGGGATCCCCAACCGGCACGCCTATGACCAGTGGGAGAGTCACGGTGTACTTCGCCGCACTGCTCGCGCGCACCGAAGACGGGTGGGTAGCGAGCGACACGGAGCTGGACGATGTGGAGACCCTGTCGGATCTGGCCGACCTGGCCCGGGAAGCCTCTCCCGACGAGGACACGGTGCTCGTGCTGATCGAGCAGGAGGACGCGTGGTTCGGCGTCGTCCGCGTGGACGGCGAGGAGGATCCCCGCATCTACGTCTCGGACGCCGCCGCGGCCTCCCGCAGCAGCTACGGGGAGATCCTGCTCACCGACGAGCTGCTCGGCCGGGCCCCCGGCGACGACGGCCCCGACCTCGACGCCCTCGACCTGGACGGCACCGAGGACGGGGAGTCCGACGGCGAGGACGCGGCCGTGGACGCCGGCCCCGGCGAGTCCGCCGTGCCGCACGGCCCGGTCGGGGACGCCGGGGTCCTCGACGACCTCGGACTGAGCGAGAAGGAGCTGCGCGCGATGTCCGGGGACGCGGTCGGTGAGATCGCCGAGGCGCTCGGCGCCCTGGACGTACTGGAGGCGGTCCGCTGACCTCCTCCGCGAAGAAGGGTCCGGGCCGGGTGCCGCCGGGCCCGGAACCCGCCCCGCCCGACCCGGTGCGCGACCGGTGGCGGCCCGCGATGCGGCTCGCCCTGGCCGAGGCCGGGCACGCCGGCCGGGGCGGGGACGTCCCCGTCGGCGCCGTCGTACTGGCCCCGGACGGCAGCACCGTGCTGGCGTCCGGGCACAACGAACGCGAGGCCACCGGTGATCCGACGGCCCACGCGGAGGTCCTGGCGATCCGGCGGGCCGCAGCGGAGCTCGGCGACCGGTGGCGGCTGACCGGCTGCACGCTGGTCGTCACCCTGGAGCCGTGCACGATGTGCGCGGGCGCGCTGGTGCAGTCCCGGGTGGACCGCGTCGTCTACGGCGCCCGCGACGACAAGGCGGGAGCGGCCGGCTCCCTGTGGGACGTCGTCCGCGACCGGCGGCTCAACCACCGGCCCGAGGTGATCGAGGGCGTGCTCGCCGAGGAGTGCGCCCTGCTGCTCACGGACTTCTTCCGCGCCCGCTGAACCGCGCCGCACGGTGCGCGGCATATCGATTTCGAACCATGCCGCACCGTGTTGTAAGGTCTCTCTCGGTAGCGTGTCCGAGCGGCCGAAGGAGCTCGCCTCGAAAGCGAGTGTGGCGCAAGTCACCGAGGGTTCAAATCCCTCCGCTACCGCCACAGAGGGGCCCGGTCCGGTGGACCGGGCCCCTCACCGTTCCCGGGGTGCCGGCGCCGCCGCTCACCGGTGCGAGGCATTGATCGCACAGGGGAGCGGGCCGTTACACTCACCGCCGGTAGCGCAGAGTCCGAGGAAGTTCCCAGGGGGAGGCCGCGGTGGCGGTGAACGCGAAGAAGATCGCCGTCTACGCACTCGTGGTCTTCGTGCTGTATGTGATCATCACGGACCCGGCCAAGGCCGCCGACTACGTCCAGATCGGGTTCCAGGGCATCTCGGACGCCGCGGGAGCCGTCGGCGACTTCATGACCTGGGCCGCCAACGGAGGAAAGTGATGATCCGTCACCTGGTGCTGTTCAAGCTGAACGAGGGCGTCGAGCGCGACGACCCGCGCGTCGTGAAGGGCGTCGAGGCCTTCCGCGCCCTCGGCGGCCGGATCGAGGAGCTCCGCTTCTGGGAGTGCGCCTGGAACATCAGCGACCGACCCATCGCCTACGACTTCGCCATCAACTCGGCCGTCGACGACGCCGACGCCCTGCAGCGCTACCTCGACCACCCCGCGCACCGGGCGGGCGTCGCGCTGTGGCGCGAGTTCGCCACCTGGGTGATCGCCGACTACGAGTTCTGAGCACCGCCCGCCCCCTCGGCCCCCCGCCGGAGACGTCGGGGGGCCGACTCGTGCACGGGACCCCTCATGCCCGGTATGTTCCGTTCGCACCCAACACGGCTTTATGCGGTGCTTGCGCATGCTGCACATGTCTTGTGATGCTATGACCGCTTTTGACGGAGAGTTGACGGATGAGTTGACGGATCAAGAGGTGGAGTTGACCGTGCCGGCCAGTACTGCGCCTCAAGCACCGCCCGCACCCCCCGTGCAGGCGCAGGAGCCGCCCGCCGGGGAGACCGCCCCGCAGCGCAGCAGGGGCGCCGACACCCGGGCCCTGACCCAGGTGCTCTTCGGAGAGCTCAAGGGACTCGAACCGGGCACACCGGAGCACGACCGCGTGCGCACGGCGCTCATCGAGGCCAACCTCCCGCTGGTGCGCTACGCCGCCGCCCGCTTCCGCTCCCGCAACGAACCGATGGAGGACGTGGTCCAGGTCGGCACCATCGGGCTCATCAACGCGATCGACCGCTTCGACCCCGACCGCGGCGTCCAGTTCCCGACCTTCGCGATGCCGACGGTGGTCGGCGAGATCAAGCGCTACTTCCGCGACAACGTCCGCACCGTGCACGTACCGCGCCGGCTGCACGAGCTGTGGGTGCAGGTCAACAGCGCCACCGAGGACCTGACGACCGCCTTCGGGCGCTCCCCGACGACCGCCGAGATCGCCGAGCGGCTGCGCATCGGCGAGGACGAGGTGCTCTCCTGCATCGAGGCGGGGCGCTCGTACCACGCCACCTCGCTGGAGGCCGCGCAGGAGGGCGACGGACTGCCCGGGCTGCTCGACCGGCTCGGCTACGAGGACCCCGCGCTGGACGGCGTCGAACACCGCGACCTCGTGCGCCACCTGCTGGTGCAGCTCCCGGAGCGCGAGCAGCGGATCCTGCTGCTGCGCTACTACAGCAACCTCACCCAGTCCCAGATCAGCGCGGAACTCGGCGTCTCCCAGATGCACGTCTCCCGCCTGCTGGCGCGCAGTTTCCAGCGGCTGAGGTCCGCCAACCGGATCGACGCGTAACCCGCGCACGCGATCCGGCGCATAATCAAAAGCGCGTCCGAACATTCACCGGCGCGAGCGAATCGCTCAGCAGGGACGTTGCGGAGAATTCCGCCCGACGGCCCGTCAGACCCCCTCCCTGCAGGGGGTTTTCGCGTCTCGCATGTCGACATGTCACTACAGCGCGTTGCCGACATGTGACATTCTGCCGTAAGCGCGTTTGCCGGGGCCTCGGCACCGGTATTCAGGTGAAGGCTGCGTTCCCGCCGTGGGAGCGTGCGCCGCGACCGTCCCGCGACCCAAAGGGGGTGGCATGTCCGTAGACCAGGGCAGCTCGAAGGTGCTCGCGCTCGCGGAGAGCGAGACCGCGCCCGAGGCGCTCCAGGCGCTCGGCCCCATCGATGACGTCCCGGCCCTCGACGCCGTGCCGGCTCAGGCCGCCGACGCCCCGGCCCAGACGGCCTCGACGAACATCGACACCCGCACCCTGTCCCGCTCCCTGTTCCTGCGGCTCGCCGCGCTCGACCAGGACAGCCCGGAGCGCGCCTACGTCCGGGACACCCTGATCGAGCTCAACCTCCCGCTGGTGCGCTACGCCGCCGCCCGCTTCCGCTCGCGCAACGAGCCGATGGAGGACATCGTCCAGGTCGGCACCATCGGCCTGATCAAGGCGATCGACCGCTTCGACTGCGAGCGGGGCGTGGAGTTCCCGACCTTCGCGATGCCGACGGTCGTGGGCGAGATCAAGCGGTTCTTCCGCGACACCTCGTGGTCGGTGCGCGTCCCGCGCCGCCTCCAGGAGCTGCGCCTGGCGCTGACCAAGGCCAGCGACGAGCTCTCCCAGAAGCTGGACCGCTCCCCGACCGTCGGCGAGCTGGCGGCCGTGCTGGGCGTCTCCGAGGAGGACGTCGTCGACGGCCTCGCGGTCGGCAACGCCTACACCGCCTCCTCGCTGGACTCCCCCGCCCCGGAGGACGACGGCGGCGAGGGCTCGCTGGCGGACCGCCTCGGCTACGAGGACACGGCGCTGGAGGGCGTGGAGTACCGCGAGTCCCTCAAGCCGCTGCTGGCCAAGCTGCCGTCCCGGGAGCGGCGGATCATCATGCTGCGCTTCTTCGCCAACATGACCCAGTCGCAGATCGGCGAGGAGGTCGGCATCTCGCAGATGCACGTCTCCCGGCTGCTCACCCGCACCCTGGCACAGCTGCGCGAGGGCCTCATCTCGGACTGAGCCCGCCCCGCCGGCCGGCGGGGCCCATGGCAGCACGGCGACCGGCGCGGCACCCCGAGGGTGCCGCGCCGGTCGCCGTGCCGGGAGGAGCCGGGAAGGGGTGCGGGGAGACGTCCCCGCACCCCTTCCGCTCTACTTCAGCGCCAGCCAGGCCACGGCCGCGACGATCACCACGGCGGCCACGACGCCGACGATCAGGCCGATGCGGGGGCCCGAGGAGGCGACCGGGTCCGCCTGCCGGGAGCCGGGGGCGCCCTCGTCGACGAACGCGCGGAACATCTGGGTGCTGCCTGCGGGGTCGTAATTGCCCTGGGGGCCCTGGTTGTTAGCCATGGGCCGAGACACTAGCGAATCCGTGGGGACGTCCCAAGTGCAGGGCGTCCGAGACCGGTCGTCCCACACCGGCGGCCGCCACCTGGATGTTTACTGTCGCAATACTTGCCTTTGCCAACTTTTTATGACCGGACCCCCGTTTTTATTTGCCTGTAGCAACCAATCGCTTCTATGGTTGCCCTAAGCAACGAATGCGGGAGGTGCCCATGGCCGAGAGGGCGCAGTACGAGGAGCTGATCCGCCAGTTCAGCGCCTTCGGCGTCGTGAGACGGGAGATGGGCCGGATCCTGCCGGCCGAGTGCCCCGCCGGATCGGCCGCCGTACTGACGCTTCTGGGCCGCCACGGCGACATGCGCATGAGCAAGCTCGCGGAGCTGCTCTCCGTGGACATGTCGGTGACCAGCCGCCATGTCGCCCACATCGCCGATCGGGGCTGGATCGAACGCTCCCCGGACCCGGCGGACAAACGTTCGCGCATCCTGCGCCTGACGCCCGCGGGCCAGGCCCAGCTGGACGACCTGTCCGAACGGACGACCCAGCTGCTGGCCCACCGTCTGAGCGACTGGTCCGACGAGGAGGTCGGCCAGCTCACCCGGCTCATGACCAGGCTCAGGGCGAGCTTCGACGACTGCCGGTCCCCCGCGGGCCGGCCCGCCGCACCACCCGCGGTCGAAGAGACCACCCGTACACCCGCAGTCACCACATAAGCAAAGGAAGTCCATGGCAACGACCACACCAGCCGGTGTGCGGGCTCATGCCAAGCACGGGGGAGGCTCCTCGGGAGACGCTCCGATGACGCACCGGCAGATCATGGAGGCACTGTCCGGGCTGCTGCTCGGCATGTTCGCCGCCATCCTGTCCTCCACCATCGTCACCAACGCCCTGCCCGAGATCATCGGTGACCTGGGCGGCGGCCAGAGCGCCTACACGTGGGTCGTCACCGCCTCGCTGCTGGCGATGACCGCCTCCACCCCCCTGTGGGGCAAGCTCGCGGACCTGGTCAGCAAGAAGGCCCTGGTCCAGATAGCCCTCTGCGTCTACGTCCTCGGCTCCGTCGTGGCCGGTCTGTCGCAGAACCCGGCGATGCTGATCGGCGCGCGCGTCATCCAGGGTCTGGGCGCCGGCGGTCTGTCCGCCCTGGCCCAGATCATCATGGCCGCGATGATCTCCCCGCGCGAGCGCGGCCGGTACTCCGGCTACCTCGGCGCGACCTTCGCCGTCGCCACCGTCGGCGGTCCGCTGCTCGGCGGCGTCATCACCGACACCAGCTGGCTCGGCTGGCGCTGGTGCCTCTACGTCGG
This sequence comes from Streptomyces sp. NPDC006384, assembly GCF_042870695.1. NCBI lineage: Bacteria > Bacillati > Actinomycetota > Actinomycetes > Kitasatosporales > Streptomycetaceae > Streptomyces > Streptomyces sp. NPDC006384. Next base: position 16,113 of record NZ_JBIAHR010000029.1, on the reverse strand, counting down.
TGTGCCCTTCGCGGTCATCGCGCTGGTCGTGCTGCAGAAGACGCTGCACCTGCCGGTGCTCAAGCGCCAGGTCAAGGTCGACTGGGCCGGTGCCTTCTTCGTCACCGCGGCCGTCTCCCTGCTGCTGATCTGGGTCACCTTCGCGGACGACAAGTACGACTGGATGTCCTGGCAGACGGGCGTCATGGTCGGCGGCGCGATCCTGCTGACCCTGGTCTTCTGCTTCGTCGAGACCAAGGCCGAAGAGCCGATCATCCCGATGCGGCTGTTCAGGAACCGCACCATCACCCTGGCGTCGCTCGCCTCGCTGTTCGTCGGTATCGCGATGTTCGCGGGCACCGTCTACTTCAGCCAGTACTTCCAGCTGGCCCGGGACAAGTCCCCGACCATGTCGGGCGTCATGACGATCCCGATGATCGGCGGTCTGTTCATCTCGTCCACGGTCTCCGGTCAGATCATCACCAAGACCGGCAAGTGGAAGAACTGGCTGCTGGCCGGCGGCGTGCTGCTGACGGCGGGCCTCGGCCTGCTGGGCACCATGCGCTACGACACCCCGTACTGGCGCATCGCGATCTTCATGGCGCTGATGGGTCTCGGCGTCGGCATGATGATGCAGAACCTGGTGCTGTGCACGCAGAACCAGGTGGCCCCGAGCGACCTGGGTGCCGCGTCCTCCGTCGTGACCTTCTTCCGGTCCCTCGGCGGCGCGGTGGGCGTCTCGGTGCTCGGCTCCGTGATGTCCACCCGGATCAGCCACTACGCCGAGGACACCATCGGGCAGCTGGACCCGCAGGAGCAGGCCGCCGCGGCCAAGGCCGCCGGGGGCGGTTCGATCCCCGACATGGACCTGCTGCCCCCGGGCATCCGCGAGTGGCTGGAGAGCGCCTACGGGCACGGCATCGCCGACATCTTCCTGATCGTCGCGCCGATCGCCCTGATCGCCTTCCTGGTGACGCTGTTCATCAAGGAGGTCCCGCTGCGCACCACCGGCGCCCTGGTCCAGGCCGCGGAGTCCGCCGCCGAGACCGCCTCCCCGGCGGCCCCGGCCCCGGCCGAGGCCACCCGGACCGCCGAGCCGGTCCCGGCCGGCGCGGTCGCCACGGCGGCCGGCTCCGAGGCGCCCGTCTCCGGCGGCGTCCCGGTCCGCGGCTTCGTCCGCGGCGCCGAGTCCGCGCCCCTGGGGCAGGCCGCCGTCACGCTGATCTCGCTCGCGGGCCGTCAGCTGGGACGCTCGGTCGCCCGGGCCGACGGCTCCTACGCCCTCGACGCGCCGGGCGCGGGATCGTACGTCCTGATCGCCTCCGCCGACGGTTTCCAGCCGCAGGCGTCCACGATCGTCGTCAACGACGAGCCGCTCGCCTACGACATCCTGCTCAGCGGCACCAGCGGGCTCACCGGCCTGGTGCGGGCCGCGGAGGGCGGGCGGCCCGTCAGGGACGCGATGGTGATCGTGACCGATGTGCGCGGTGACCTGCTGGCCACCACCGCCACCGGCGAGACGGGCGAGTTCTCCCTGGCCGAGCTGGTGCCGGGCACGGTGACCGTCGCGGTGAACGCCGCCGGCTACCGGCCCCGCGCCCTGCCCGTCGAGGTGGGCGGCACCGGTGTCACCCGTGTCGAGGTCGACCTGCAGGCCGGCGCCGCGGTCCAGGGTGTCGTACGGGCGCCGCACGGTCCGCTGGCCGACGCCCGCGTGACCCTGGTCGACGCGGCCGGCAACGTGGTCGGCACGGCCACGACCGGTGCGGACGGGGCGTACGCCTTCACCGACCTGGACGCCGGTGACTACACCGTCATCGCGACCGGCTACCCGCCGGTGGCGACGTCCCTCACGGTCACCGGCCCCGGTGCCGACGGCCACGACATCGAGCTCGCCCACCCCGGCGAGTAGCGAAACCCCGGCCCGTGGTGGCGTGCGCGCTCCGAGCGGAGGTGCGCACGCCGCCGCGGGCCGGTTCTCTTACGACCACTTTCTGAGCCTTTGCAGGGAGAAAACGGGATGGGACTGACCGCGAGGATCCGCACGCGGGACGGATGGGCCGTGTCGCACGCGGTCGTCACGGTGACCGACATGACCGGCACGCAGGTGCTGCGCGCCGAGGCGGACGCCGAGGGCACCGTGCGGGACACCACCCCGCTGACGCCGGGTGCCTACACCGTCATCGTCACGGCCGTCGGTTACGCGCCGGCCGCCTCCAGCGCGCTCGTCACCGCGAGCGGCCGGGCCGAGGTCGGCACCGTGACCCTGGCCCGCCAGGGCGGCACCGAACTGCCGCCGCCCGGCCCGTGGACCATCGACCCGGCGCACTCCAGCGTGGCCGCGGTCGCCCAGCACCTGGGCATCTCCAGCGTGCACGGCCGGTTCACCGACTTCGCCGGCACCGTCGAGATCGCGCCGGACGACGTCACCGGGTCCCGGGTGGAGGCGGTGATCAAGGCGGCCTCGATCGACACCGGCAACGGCATGCGCGACACCCACCTGCGCTCGGCGGACTTCCTGGACGTCGAGCGGTTCCCGGAGATCACCTTCCGGTCCACCGGGGTGACCCGGGCCGGCACCGACCGCTGGACCGTCCACGGCGAGCTGGGCCTGCACGGCGTCGTCCGCCCGGTCGACCTGGACCTGGCCTACCTCGGCACCGGCGCCGACCCGTGGGGCGGCACCCGGGCCGCGTTCCGCGCGACCACGGAGCTGCGGCGCGAGGACTTCGCCATGAACTACAACCAGGTCCTCCAGGCCGGCATCGCCGCCATCGGCACCACGCTCAGGGTCGAGCTGGACATCCAGACCGTCCAGGGGGACTCACTGCCGGCCGTGTGAGGCGCCGCCGGACGCCCGGGCCACCAGTTCGTCGCACAGGTCCCGGAGCTTGACGTTGGTGTGCTGCGAGGCCCTGCGCAGCCGTTCCATGGCCCGGTGGGCGTCTATGCGCTCCCGGGCCATGAGGATCCCGACCGCCTGGTCGATGACGCTGCGGGAGATCAGGGCGGTGCGCACGTCGGCGGCCGAGGCCCGCTGCCGTTCGATGCGCAGGGCCTCGTTCACCGCGTCGGCGGCCCGCGCCGCGAAGGCGCGGGCCGCTTCGCGTCCCTCCTCCAGCGAGCCGGGGGCGAGGCCGTAGAGGTTGAGCGCGGCGCCCGTCTCGCCCTCGATCTCCAGCGGCAGCGCCAGCACACAGCGCACCCCGACGGCCAGCGCGTACTCCGTGTACGCGGGCCAGCGGGTCTCCTCGGCCAGGTCGGCGGAGTACCGGGGGCTGCCGCTCCCGGCCGCGTCCACGCAGGGGCCCGAGCCGTTCTCGTACTGGCGCAGGTCCAGGCCGCCGGGCAGGCCGGAGCTGCCGGCCAGGGTCAGCAGCCGGTCGGCGCGGCGCACCGTGACCGAGCAGGCGTCGGCCCCGGGCACGTGGCGCACCGCCCGGTCGGTCAGATCGCGCAGCAGCGTGTCCAGGCCCTGGCTGCGTGCCAGCGCCCGGTCCAGCGTGTCGGGGCTCTCGGAACTCCGTGCGGTCATGCCCGTACGGATATCCCGTCGGCGCCGGTAGATGCCCGCGGACGTCCGTCCGCGCCCGCCCGCGTCCCGTCAGGCGGAGGTGCCGCCGGTCGCGTCGACGATGCGGCGGGCCAGGTCGCGGAGCTTGACGTTCTCCCGCTGGGAGGCCTTCACCAGGGACTCGAAGGCGCCGGCCGCGTCGATGTCCAGGCGCTCCATGAGGATGCCGGTGGCCTGGCCGATCAGGTCCCGGGTGCGCATGGCCTCGGTGAGCTGCTCGCGCACGGTCGCCGAGTCCAGGGCGAGGCTGACGTGCGCGGTGAACAGGCGGCCGATGCGGGTGGCGTCCTCGTCGAAGGCGCGGGGCTTGCGGGCGTAGGCCGTCAGCACGGTCAGGCGGCGCCGGTCGGCGCGCAGCCGCAGGGACAGCGCGGAGCGCAGACCGAGGTCGGACAGGGCGCTGCCGCCGTCCTCGGCCTCGCTGTCCTCTATCCGCACCACGGGCGTGGTCCACAGGTGGTCCCAGCCCGGATGCGGTGCGCGGGCCCCGTCCCGGGACTCGACGGAGCGCACGATCTCGTCGGTCCAGGCGAGCGTGCGGCGTCTGCTGCCGCGCTCGATCTCCGAGATGCCGACGTGCTCCGCGCCCGGCATGAGATCCACGGCCAGCTCGACCGCGGTGCGCAGCGTGGTGCCGGCGGTCCCCGTACCGTGCAGCCGCCGGGCCGCCGCGGTCAGGGTCTCGGCCAGCTCGTAGCCCACCGGAAAACGCGACACATCAGTAAATTCGGACGCAGTCACCACGAACCTCTTCGGCATGCACGGTCGTACGACCGTGCGCAGGAGAGCTCCGCAGCACATTCCCGACTGCGAGCACAGGACGAACAGCACTTTAGCCGCTCGGTTGCGCGCCGGTGACGCCCGGCCGACGCAGTGAGCAGGGCGCCTTTCGCGTCCCGCCCCGGCGTGGTGGAATGGGGCCCGGGTCAGGAAGCGGCCTTGCCAGAAGCCGGACGGACGTCTTTCAGGTGAGTGACGTGACCTTCCTTCCCGAACCGTGCCAGCCGTGCGATCCGCCCGGCTGCGCCGTGCTCGCGCTGCCTTCGGAGATCGATTTCTGCAACGCCGCGGGTCTGCTGCCCATGATCATGACCGCGGTCGGTCATCGCTCCGGGGAGCTGCGCCTCCTCGTCCTGGACCTGACCGGGACCCGCTTCATGGACTCCCAGGGCGTCCGTCTCGTCGAGGAGGTGGACCGGCTGCTGCCCGACGGGGCCCGGCTGCGCGTGGTGGCGGCCGCGGGGAGCGTGCCGAGCCGCGTCCTGGAACTGACCGGCCTGCGCCGCGACGTGCCGGTCCACGACAACCTCGCGGAGGCGCTGCGGCCGGTGAGCGGGCTCTCCGCCTAGGGGGTCGTACGGCTCGGGCGGGTCCTAACCGCGCTCCACCATCGCCTCGATGCCCGCGATGATCAGTTCCAGGGCGAAGTCGAAGTCCCGCTCCAGCATCTCCGCCACGGTGTCGCCGCCGCGGGCCGCCATGATGTCCCGGGACTCCTCGATGACGCCCGAGGTGTCCGGCCACTCGGTCACCGCGCTCATGGAGTGCCGGAAGTACTCGTCCGGGCTCAGGCCGCTGTCCGCCGCCCGGCCGAGGAAGTGGCCCTCGATCGTGCCGTAGCCGTAGACGAACTGGAAGACGGCCGCGAGGGCGCCGGTCATCCGGTGCGCGGGCAGGCCGGTGCGGCGGATGACGCGCTGCACCGCCCGGGAGAAGGCCAGCGAGTGGGGGCCGATGTTGAGGTAGGTGCCGATCAGCTGGGACAGCCAGGGATGGCGCACCAGCAGCGCGCGGTTCTCCCCGGCCAGCGCGCGCAGCTGGTCGCGCCAGTCCCCGCCGTCCTCCGGGTCGGGCAGCCGCAGCTCTCCGTAGGCGGCGTCCAGGGCGAGTTCGAGCAGTTCGTCCTTGGTGTCGACGTACCAGTAGACGGACATCGCCGTCACGTTCAGCTCGGCGGCCAGGCGGCGCATGGAGAACTTCGGCAGGCCCTCGGCGTCCAGCAGCCGGACGGTGGCCTCGGTGATCCGCTCCCGGTCCAGCCCGGACGGCTGTCCGCCGTCCCGCCCGCCGCGGCGGTCCCGGTCGCCGAGCCAGACACTGGCCCTCTGCCCCTGCCGGCCTGCCTTCACCATGCGCACCTGCTCCTCGACTCGTCACACGCCGGCCGGCTCCTGTGCCCCGGAGGGACGCCGGACCTCATCGCTGTACGTCTTCGCCGCACGGGCGCGGTCAGCCGTCGGCGGGTTCCCGGGCGACCACAGTCTCCGGCCCCGTCCGCTCCGCGCGCCGCAGCAACACCGCCGCGAGCGCGCCGCCGAGCAGCACGGCCACCGCTCCCACCAGCTGGCTGCTCTCCACCCCGGAGGAGAACGCGTCGATGACCCGCTCCCGTTCGCCCTCCCCCTCCGCCGCGGCCAGGGCGGCGGGCAGCGACGCCGCCGCCACCGGCGCCAGCGCCGTGAACCGCGAGGTCAGCACCGCGCCCAGCACGGCCACGCCCAGACCGTTGCCGAACTCTCCCAGTGTGCCGTTGATGCCCGCGCCGATCCCCGCCTTGGCCGGCGGTATCGAGCTCATGATCGCGTGTGCCATGGCCGGGTTGGCCACCGCGCACCCCACGCCGATCAGCAGCAGGCCCAGCAGTGTGCCGGCGTACCCCTGGGCGGTCAGGCCGGCGATGGCGGCCAGGCCCGCCGACATCAGCACCATGCCCAGCATCACCGCCTTCGGCGTGCCCAGCCTCACCAGCCACTTCGCGGACAGTCCGGAGAAGTTCAGCAGCACCACCGTCAGCGCCAGCGGCGCGGTCCGCAGGCCTGCCTCCAGGGGGCCGTAGCCGAGCACGAACTGCAGGTGCTGGGTGAGCAGGAAGAGCGCGCCGCCCATGCCGAAGGTGATCAGGACGAGCCCGGCCACCGCGCCCGTGAACCGCTGGTTGCGGAAGAACTGCAGGTCGAGCATGGGATACGGGACACGGCTCTCCCAGTACCCGAAGAGCGCGAGGACGACCACCGCGACGGCCGCCGTGGTGAGCACCCTGCCGGAGGTCCAGCCGTGCCCGGGACCGGAGATGATCGCGTAGACCAGGGCGGCCATGCCGATCGTGGACAGGAGGGCGCCGAGCAGGTCGGGGCGGCCGCCCCGCCGGTCCTTCGACTCGGGGACCAGGGTCACGACCGCGGCCAGGCCGAGCGCCACGACCGGCAGGTTGATCAGGAAGATCGCGCCCCACCAGAAGTGGTCCAGCACGAAGCCGCCGACCAGCGGTCCGCAGGCGAAGCCGAGCGCGCTGACCGCGCTCCAGATGCCGATCGCCCGGGGGTGTTCGTCGGGCGTGAAGATCTGCATGACCACGGCGAGCGTGGTGGTGAGCAGCAGCGCGCCTCCGACGCCCATGCCGGCGCGCGCGGCGATCAGCTGGCCGGTGGTGTCCGCGAGGCCCGCCGCCAGCGAGCCGAGGCCGAACAGGGCGAGTCCCGCGGTCAGCATCCTCTTGCGGCCGTAGCGGTCGGCCGCGCTGCCCGCGGTGAGCAGCAGTCCGGACTGCACGAGCGAGTAGGCGTTGATCATCCACTGGATGTCGGCCGTCCCCGCCCCCAGCTCGCTGGTGAGGGAGGGGATGGCCACGTTCAGCACGGTGTTGTCCAGGATCACGGTCAGCTGGGCGAGGCTGATGACGCCGAGGATCAGCCAGCGCTGCGGGTGGGCCTCGACCCTGGGCTCGGCCGGTGCCTGTTCCTGCGAGGACGTCGTCATGCCATACAGCGTATAGGGGCTCCCTTACGGTGTACAACACCGTGAGGGAGCCCCTTCGCCACCGGTCAGCCGCCGTCGGCCGGCCGGGTGAGGTCGTAGAAGGTGGCGGAACCGGCCGTGACCTTCGTGAAGTTGGCCTCGACCCAGGAGGTGATCTGCGCGGAGCTGCCGGAGTCGCCTCCCGTGCCGCCTCCCGTGCCGCCGCCGGAGACGAAGTAGTGGATGCGGCCGTCCGCCACGTACTTCTTGAACTGGTCCAGCGTGGGTGAGGGGTCCGTGCCGTTGAAGCCGCCGATCGCCATCACCGGTTCGCCGGTGCTGAGCTGGTAGCTCGCGGCGTTCTGGGAGCCGATCGCCGCCGCGACCCAGGTGTACCGGCCGGCGTCGGTCTCCAGCAGCTTCCTGGCCTCGGAGCCGACCTGGGCGCCGTTGAGCAGGCCGCCCATGCCGCCCGTGCCGCCGCCTCCGCCGCCGCCCGCCGGGCCGCCCTCGCCCGTCGCGCCGCCGGGGGCGGTCCGGCCGTTCGGCGGCCGGCCGTTCGGGGCCGCCTGGCCGTTCTGGCCGCTGCCCGGGAAACCGCCGTCGCCCGGACCGCCCTGGCCCTGAGCGCCTTGCCCCTGCCGGCCCTGCTGCCCCTGCCCCGGCGTGTTCCCGCCGCCCGGGAAGCCGCCGCCGCCGGGCCCGCCGCCGCGGCCGCCGACCGGGCCGCCCATCATGCTCGCGCCCGACGGACCGGCCGTGACGATGGAGCCGCTGTGCCCCTCCTGGACGGTGCTGAGCGTGTACGCGGCCGGCCCGGCCAGCGCCGCCACCACGCCCAGCCCGGCCGCCGCGAGCGCGGTCCGCCGTCCCAGCCGCCCGGCGAGGACCAGCCCGAGCGCGGCGACCAGGCCGCCGACGAGGACCGCCCCCCGCAGCCACGGCAGGTGGTCGGGCGTGCGGTTCAGCAGTACGTACCCCCAGGCCGCGGTCGCCGTGACGGCGGCGGCGAGCGCGAGGGACGCCCAGGCCCGCTCGCGCCGCTCCCACAGGGCCACCGCGCCCATGCCCACCACGGCCGCCAGGTACGGGGCGAGGGCCACCGTGTAGTACTGGTGGAAGATGCCCGCCATGTAGCTGAAGACGACCATGGTCATCAGCAGCGAGCCGCCCCACACCAGGAAGGACGCCCGCGTCGCGTCGGTGCGGCCGCGCCCGCGCAGGGCGATCAGGCCCGCGACGAGCAGGATCAGCGCGGCCGGCAGCAGCCAGGAGATCTGGCCGCCGATCTCGGTGTTGAACATCCGGTCCCAGCCGGTCTCGCCCCACTGTCCGCCGCCGGGGCCGCCCCCGCCGCCGACGCTGCCGGTCTCCTCGCCGTTCAGCCGGCCGAGGCCGTTGTAGCCGAAGGTCAGCTCAAGGAAGCTGTTGTTCTGCGAGCCGCCGATGTACGGCCGCGACGAGGCGGGCCACAGCTCGACGACCGCGACCCACCAGCCGCCGGAGACGACGAGCGCGACGGTCGCCAGCGCCAGCTGCCCCAGCCGCCTCCGCAGCCGCACGGGCGCGCACACGCCGTAGACCAGAGCGAGCGCGGGCAGGATCAGGAAGGCCTGGAGGGTCTTCGCCAGGAACGCGAAACCGATCGCGACGCCCGCCCACACCAGCCACTTGGTCCGGCCGCCCTCCAGAGCGCGCACGACGAGGTAACAGGCGACGGACATCAGCAGCGCCAGCAGCGCGTCCGGGTTGTTGAACCGGAACATCAGCGCCGCGACGGGCGTCAGCGCCAGCACCGCCCCGGCGAGCAGTCCGGCCGCGGGACCGGAGCGGCGGCGCACGGCCGCGTACACGACGGCGACCGTCGCGACGCCCATCAGCACCTCGGGGAACAGGATCTGCCAGGAACCGAGCCCGAAGGCCCGGACCGCCAGCGCCATCGGCCACAGCGCGGCCGGGGGCTTGTCGACGGTGATGGCGTTGCCCGCGTCGAGCGAGCCGAAGAAGAACGCCTTCCAGGACTGGCTGCCCGCCTGCACGGCCGCCGAGTAGAAGGAGTTGGCGTAGCCGGAGGCGCTCAGGTTGCAGAGGTAGAGCAGCGTGGTGGCCAGCAGCAGGCCGAGGAAGGCCGGGCGCGCCCAGCCCGGGTCCTCGGGGCGGCCCCGCCACAGTCTGCGCGGCAGGTCCCGCCGGGGCGACCGGGGCGGAGCGTGCGGGGGCGGGGCGTCGCCGTCGGCGGGACGCGCCTCCCCCTGGTACGTCGTCCGGTCGTGGTGCGTCGTCATCGTCCGTCCCTCGGGTCGGTGTCGGCGGGGCGCACCGGCTGGAGTCGCACGGTGGCGTCGCCCCGGGTGTGCTCCGCGGCGTCGCCGGCGCGGAACGGGGTCGTCGGACGGGAGGGCGTGGCGTACGGGGCCGCTCCGTAGGGGGGCGGGGCCGGTACGGGTGCCGTCCGGTCCGCGGCGCGCGGCGCGTCCGGGAACAGCCAGGCGCGGAAGAGCAGGAAGCGCAGCACGGTGGCGGCGAGGTTGGCGGCGATCAGCACCGCCAGCTCGGTGGAGTGGGCCGGGTCGGTACCGGCCGCGCTCAGGGCGGCGAGGGAGCCGCTGGTGAGGGCGAGGCCGATGCCGAGGACGACCAGCCCCTGCGCCTGGTGGCGGACCGCGCCGTCCCGGCCGCGCACCCCGAAGGTCAGCCGCCGGTTGGCGGCGGTGTTGACGACCGCGGAGACCAGCAGGGCGAGCGCGTTGGCGGCCTGGGAGCCGGCGAAGACGCGGAAGCCGCTGTAGAGCAGCAGGTAGAAGAGGGTGGACAGGGCTCCGACGACGCAGAAACCGACGAGCTGCCGGGCCAGTCCCTGCGGTACGCCCTCGACGTCCCGGTCGCGCGGGTCGTCGCCGAAGGGCCGGGCCAGCCGGTCCAGCGGCAGCGAACCGGTGGCCAGGGCCCTGCCGACCCGCCACACGCCCTTGAGGTCGTCGACGGCCGTCCGCACGATGTGCACGGTGGAGTCCGGGTCGTCGACCCAGTCGACCGGCACCTCGTGGATGCGCAGCCCGGCCCGCTCGGCGAGGACCAGCAGCTCGGTGTCGAAGAACCAGCCGGTGTCCTCCACCAGCGGCAGCAGCACCTGGGCGACGTCCCGGCGGATCGCCTTGAAGCCGCACTGGGCGTCGGAGAAGCGGGCCTGCAGGGAGCCGCGCAGGATGAGGTTGTAGGTGCGGGAGACGAACTCCCGCTTGGCGCCGCGCACCACCCGGGAGCTGCGGGTGAGCCGCGAGCCGATCGCCAGGTCGGAGTGGCCGGAGATCAGCGGGGCGACCAGCGGCAGCAGCGCGTTCAGGTCGGTGGACAGATCGACGTCCATGTAGGCGAGGACCGGGGCCTTTGAGGCCGACCACACCGTCCGCAGGGCCCGGCCCCGGCCCTTCTGCTCCAGCCGGGAGGACCTGACCTCGGCCAGTTCCGCCGCCAGCCGGGCCGCCACGTGCGGGGTGGCGTCCGTGGAGGCGTTGTCCGCGACCGTGATGCGGAACGCGTACGGGAAGGTGCGGCTGAGGTGCTCGTGCAGTCGCAGGACGCACGGCCTCAGGTCCTTCTCCTCGTTGTGGACGGGGATCACCACGTCCAGGACAGGCGTACCGGCTCCTGCGGCCGGGAGGTGCTCCCGCGCCGGCAGGGAGCCGGGGGAAGAGTCGGTTCGCATGGGGCCGACTCTTCTCAATCCCCCTGTCGCGCCCGTGTGGTGAGGCTGTGCCGCACCTGTGAGTGCGCTCGCGCGTCCTCCCGGGCGGAGGGCACGGGCGGACCGGACGGCACGGACATCGCGGGCAGCGCGGGCAGCGCGGGCAGCGCGGGCAGGTGCACGGTGAAGACCGTGCGTCCCGGCACGCTGTCGACGGTCACCCCGCCGCCGTGCGCCGCCGCCACGGCCTGCACGATGGCGAGCCCGAGGCCCGTGGAGCCGGTCGCCCGGGACCGCGCCGAGTCCCCGCGCGCGAAGCGCTCGAAGACGTGCGGCAGCAGCACGGGCGGGATGCCCTGACCGTCGTCCTCGACGTCCACGCACAGCCAGGGCCCGCTCCGCCGCACGCGTGCGGTGACGGTCGTACCGGGCGGGGTGTGGTTGCGGGCGTTGGCCAGCAGGTTGACCAGCACCTGCTGCAGCCGGGCGGCGTCCGCCGGCACCGGCGCCGGTTCGTCGGGCAGGTCGAGCCGCCAGACGTGGTCGAGGCCGGCCGCGCGGGCGTCGCTGACGGTGTCGACGACGAGTGGTACGAGGTCGGTCGGTTCGAACCGCAGCGGCCGTCCGGCGTCCAGGCGGGCCAGCAGCAGCAGGTCCTCGACGAGCAGGGTCATCCGCCCGGCCTCGGACTCGATGCGGCCCAGCGCGTGCCGGGTGTCGGGGCCCACCTCTTCCCGTCCCCGGCGGGTGAGTTCGGCGTAGCCGCGGATGGAGGCGAGCGGGGTGCGCAGTTCGTGGCTGGCGTCCGCGACGAACCGCCGCACCCGCGTCTCGCTCTCCTGCCGCGCGTGCAGCGCTCCGTGCACGTGGTTCAGCATCCGGTTGAGCGCGGCACCGACCCGGCCGACCTCGGTGTGCGGGTCGCACTCGGACTCGGGGACGCGCTCGGTGAGGTTCACCTCGCCCGCGTGCAGGGGGAGTTCGGAGACGCGGGTGGCGGTGGCGGCGACCCTGCGCAGGGGGCGGGTGGCGACGCCGACGATGACGGTCCCGGCGAGGGAGGCGGCGACGAGGCCCGCGGCGGTGACGCTGGCCTCCACGAGGATCAGGGTGTTGACGGTCTCGGTGACGCCGGAGGTCGGGACGGCGGCGTAGTAGCCGTCGCGGTACTCGACGCGGTAGTCGCCGAGGCCGGGGATCCCGACGCTGTGCGTCTCGTCGTCCCGGGGGACGGACGCCAGCGCGGCGCGCTGCGCCTCGCTGAGGGAGACCGCCGTCGACCTGCTGAAGTCGGTACTCTCGTCGTCCTTCTTGCCGTACTCGGCGTCGACGACGGTGCCGCCCCGCACCTCGGCGACGACCGTGCCGTACGGCTGCGGTCCCCCGTGGGTGACGAAGTCGTCGAGGTCCATCCGCCGCGGGGTACCGACGCCCGCCTCGGGGTCGCCCGGTGGCCCGAACCCGGACACCCGCCCGGCGATCTCCCGCACCTGCCCGTCCAGCTGCTCGTACAGATGCGACCGCAGGGCCAGTGTCGTCACCGTGCCGATCACCGCGCACACGACGGCGATCAGGGCCACCGACGCGACGACGAGCCGTGTCCGCAGGGTCCGCGGGCGCGGCCGTCGCCGTCGGCTCATGACGCCGCGGGCTTGATCAGGTAGCCGGCGCCGCGCCGGGTGTGGATCATCGGCTCGCGCCCGGCGTCGATCTTGCGGCGCAGGTAGGAGATGTACAGCTCGACGACGTTGGCCTGCCCGCCGAAGTCGTAGGACCAGACCCGGTCCAGGATCTGCGCCTTGCTCAGCACGCGCCGCGGGTTGCGCATCAGGAAGCGCAGCAGCTCGAACTCGGTGGCGGTGAGGTGGATGCCGTCACCGCCGCGGGTGACCTCGTGGCTGTCCTCGTCGAGGGTGAGGTCGCCGACGACGAGGACGGAGTCGGAGCGCCGGTCGGCGGCGCCGGAGCGGCGGATCAGGCCGCGCAGCCGGGCGACGACCTCCTCCAGGCTGAACGGCTTGGTGACGTAGTCGTCCCCGCCCGCGGTCAGCCCGGCGATACGGTCCTCGACGGCGTCCTTGGCGGTCAGGAACAGCACCGGCACGTCCGGCAGGTCGCGGCGCAGCCGTCCCAGCACGCTCAGTCCGTCCGTGTCGGGCAGCATCATGTCCAGGACGACGGCGTCGGGCCGGAACTCCCGCGCGGCCCGGACGGCACCGTGCCCGTCCCCCGCGCTGCGGATCTGCCAGCCCTCGTAACGCAGGGCCATGGAGAGCAGTTCGGTGATGGGCGGCTCGTCGTCCACGACGAGCACCCGGACGGGGCTCCCGTCCGGCCTCAGCAGTTCGGTGCGCCCCTGGGGCGAGGTCGTGGTCATACCGGTCACGATCCCGGTGCGCCCTGAGAACGCTCTTTCGCCAGGCTGTGATTTCCCTGAGAAACCCACAGGGGCCTCTCAGAAGCCTCATGGCCACCGGCCCGGAGCAGCGCCGCCCGAACGGCGGCCCCGGAACAGCGGGCTCAGAACAGACTTCCCTGGTCACCGGCGGAGTCCCTGGACTCCCTGAACTCCCGCACGGGAAACGCGCGACGGCCCCCCTCGGCGGCCACCAGCTCCCAGCCCGTCATCAGCCGCGTGTCGAGCACGACGACTCCCCGCTCCGTCACCAGATGCAGATCCGGCCCGGCGGCCGCCACCAGCTCACCGCCGATCTCACCCCCCGCCACCAGTTCGGTGACCTCTCCCACGGCGGCCGCCCCGCCCTCCGTGCCCCCGAGCCCGAAGGCATCCAGGTGGTCGACGGCCCGGAACGGCGCCGGGGTCAGCGAGTCCGGCCATCCCCCCAGCGCCACCGCCCGCCCGTGCAGCTCCGCGATCTCGGCGGCCCGCTCCTCCCGTGTCCCCGGCAGCCCGGCACGTACGGCCCTTTTCCGGCCGTACGGAATACGGTCGGGCACTCCCAGGGCGGCCCGCAGCAATTCCTCGGTCCGCCGCGCGGCCATCAACGGACCGGTGCCCAGCCAGCTGAAACACACCGCCCCCTGTTCCAGGAGCCGGGCCGGTCCCCTTTCCGCACCGGTGATCCCCACCTTGACGAGCCCCGGCCCGAACCACGCCAGATATACCCGGTACGGCCGCGGATCGTCGGCGATCGTGTCGGCGGCCACGGAGTGCGCCCGGTCCAGCCGCGCGCACTCCCCGCACCGCGCCCCCGTACTCCTCCCCGGCACGGCCGCCCCGCCCGGGCACGCATGCCCCCGCGCCCCCGCACACGTCCGCCCACCCCCCTCCACGACCCCGAAGGCCACCCGCTTCCCCCAGGTCAGCGCGGAGCGCCGCCCGCCGGACCACATGAGCGCGGGCCCCCCTGCCGACCACCGCAGCCCCGCACACCTCCACATCAGTGCCATCACCCCGAGCGTAGGCGTCCCCACCGACAACGCCCCGGTCACCGGAGCCCGCCTCCGTCGCAGTGACATGCCTCACACAGAAATACGACCGCCCGGAACAACTCTCCCCGTCCGTCCGATTTGTCCGCACGCATATCCGCCCACGGAAACAGAGGAGCGAAAAAATATCGACCGGCCGTTTACCCGGCCGATAAAATCAGCAGCATTTCCGGCCACCCGCGCGTTTACGGCGGCCTTTTTCTCTTCTCCTCTCCATCGGGACATCCCGGACTTCAGGAAAGGTGCTCTGTGAAACTCTGCCGTTCCCTCGCCATGGCCGCCGCCGTCGCGGTGGCCACGCCCCTCACGCTCTTCGCGGCCACCCCGGCCCTCGCCGCCGGGACTCCGGCGGCACAGGCGCAGAAGCAGCCGACGCACGCGGAGTTGGTGAAGGCCGCGGCCGACACGAAGACGGCGTACGAGAAGGCCGTCGGCGCCGAGAAGGAGGGCAAGGAGACCCTCGAGGCCACCCTGGCGGCTCTCGAGTCCGACACGCACCCGCTCAGGGCCGCCGTGACCGCCGCGAACAGGACGGCGAAGGAGGCGGCCGGCACCAAGGCCACCGCCGAGAAGGCCGTCACGGACGCCGAGGCCGCCCTCGAAGCCGCCGCGAGCGACACCGAGAAGGCCGAGGCGCAGAAGGCCCTCGACACCGCGAAGGCCGACCTGGCGAAGGCCGCCGAGGCCCAGCGGAAGGCCGACGCCGCGGCCGCGGCCGCGCAGACCGCGCTGGACGACGCCCGGGTGGCCGCCGTCCGCGCCTACAGCGTGCTCCAGCAGGACGTCGACAACGCCCTCAAGGCCAAGCAGGCCGCCGAGGAGGCGCTCGCCGCCGCCGAGGAGTGCGTCCGCGCCGACGGGCTGACCTCGCTCGCGGTGGGGCTGCCGGCCGAGGTCGTGGCCGGCAGCACCGTCGACTTCACCCTGCGCGTGACCAACGGGACCGAGCACACCCTGTCGGTGAAACCCCTGGTCTTCTTCCACGCGGACGGTGAGAGCGCCGACGGGAAGAGCCCACTGGCGGTGGAGTGGTCCAACGGTTCCGGCTGGCAGACCCTCTCCGGCGCCGAGCCCGAGCACATCGCGACCGTCGACGCCCTCGCGCCCGGCGCGCACAGCGACGTGAAGCTGCGGATGAAGGTCGACGACAGGGCGAAGGCGGCCGACGCCTTCGCCCTCTTCGCCGGTGACGCGTCCAGCGCGTACAACCCCTGCGTCCTGGGCCCGATGAAGCGCTACGACTTCACGGTCCTGCCCGCGGGAAGCGAGAGCGACCCGGAGAAGGAGGCCGAGCCGGTCGCGCCCGGCAAGGGCGACGACAAGCGCCCGGCCGCCACGAAGCCCGGCGCGAAGCCCGCCGCGAAGCCCGGCGCCGGCACCACGACGCAGGGCGGCGCGTCCCGGCAGACGGTGACCACCACCGGCGGCACCCCGGCCGGCAGCCTCGCCGCGACCGGCACGTCCCCCGCGATGACGCCGATCGCCGTCACCGGCGCCCTCGCCGTCGCGCTCGGCGCGGGAACGGTCTTCGTCGTACGCCGCCGCAGGGCGACGGACCACTCCTGACCGCCGCGGCGCCCGGGCCCCCCGCGCCGCCCCCCCCCGGACCGGCCCCCCGGGTACCCCGAACCACC
Source organism: Streptomyces sp. NPDC006384 (assembly GCF_042870695.1). NCBI lineage: Bacteria > Bacillati > Actinomycetota > Actinomycetes > Kitasatosporales > Streptomycetaceae > Streptomyces > Streptomyces sp. NPDC006384. Next base: position 56 of record NZ_JBIAHR010000029.1, on the reverse strand, counting down.
CCCGGCCCCCGGGAGTCACCACCGGGGCACGGGGTGGGGTGGCCGCGGCCGGATTT